>CP089983.1:4800000-5110937 GCA_037157805.1 Sorangiineae bacterium MSr11367
CCGGGTGCTCCGGACGAAGCCCTCGCGAGACACCCGAAATGAGAATCGGCGGCCGCTCGGTCTACGAGTGCGCCGCGCGAGCGTACGTGTGCGCGCTTTTGGCGTTCCTACACGCGACTACTTTGGAGGGGTTTGACGATGCGTTCCTACTTGACCCGAATTGGTGCACTGGCTGCGACGGGCGCGATGCTCTTTGCGTTTCCGATGTGCGCGAAAGACACATCGTCCTCGGGGTCTATTCCTGGCCCGGCGGGGAATCTCGGTGATGAAGATGCCGCACGCGCGGCGTTGGCGAATGCGCCGCTTGGTCATGTGGTGACCCGCGATGCGCAGGGGCGGGCGCGCTTCGTGATGGGGGAGACGGCGGGGCCCACACTCGGTGCGGGCGTGGGCTCGGCGGTCGCATCCCGGGTGCATCTTTACCGTCACGGTGCGCTGCTCGGATTGAGCGACGCCGCTGTGCGTGACGCCGTGCTCACAGCCACCCAGGAGCTCCCGGGTGGTGCGAGCTTGGTGCAGTACACGCAGCAGGTCGATGGGGTGCCCGTCTTTCGTGCTCGGGCGAGTGTGCTCCTCGATGCCGGGAAAAATCTGGTGTCGCTGACATCGAGCCTGCATCCGGGTGCGGCGGGCACGAAGGCGGTCGCGTTCCCGACGACGGCCGAGTCGGCATTGGCCAACGTGTACGCGGCGCACTTCGGGCGCTCGCTTTCTTCGAGCGCGGTGCGGGATCTCGGGGCCAGCAGCTACGCGGTGACGACGGCGGCGGATGCTCCGCGGCTGCTCGACGTGACGGCGAAGCGCGTGCTCTTCCCCGATGCGAACGCGCTCGTCCCGGCGTACCACGTCGAGTTCATTGGTCGCGCGGCCGGCTCCGCGGAGGATGACGGCTACGAGTACGTCGTCAGCGCCGTCGGCGGAAAGCTTCTCTACAAGGCATCGATCACGGCCAACGAGAAGTTCAAGTACAAGGTTTGGGCTGACGCCACCGGGAGCCATACACCGGCGGATGGTCCGTACGTGCGCTCCGTGCCCTACAAGGGCGCGCCGGTGCCCAGCAATGTGGAGCCGGCGTTCGCCACGCCGGTCGACGTCGAGATCGATGGCTTCAACAAGCACGGCGATCCTTGGCTGCCGGCAGGGGCAACGGTCACCAAGGGCAACAACGTGCACGCGTACAGCGATCGCAACGACCAGCACAAGACGGGCGACGCCGGCACGAGCATCGGCGACGGATTCGACCCGGGTGTGGACGTGCAGGGAACGGCCACGGGCAACGTGTTCGGCGACGTGTACGACGTCAACGCCGAGCCCGAGGTGAACGAGGGGCAGATCCGGGCGGCCGTCACGCAGCTCTTCTACGTGAACAACTGGCTGCACGATTACTGGTACGACTCGGGCTTCGACGAGACCGCCGGCGTCGCGCAGAGCGACAACTTCGGGCGCGGTGGTGTGGCGAACGATCCCATCCGCGCCGAGGCGCAGGACGGCGCGCTGTTCGGGCAAGCGAACAACGCCAACATGTCGACGCCGTCCGATGGACGCTCGCCGCGCATGCAGATGTTCGTGTGGGCGCCGGCGATGAAGCGCAAACTGGAAACGAATCCCGCGGTGACGTTCGACGACGGGTGGGGCGCGGTCACGACGTATGCGGCGCAGACGTTCGACGTGCCGGCGGGCAAGGAGATCGTGCTGTCGAGCGATGGCTCGGCCACGCCGACCCTCGCGTGCGCGCAGCCGGTCAACGTTTCGGGCAAGATTGCGGTCATCGACCGCGGTGGTCCGGCGGCGTGCACCATCCCGCTGAAGATGCAGAACGCGAAGAAGGGCGGAGCCATTGGCGTCATCTTCGTGAACAACGCCGTGGGCGCGCCGGGGCTTGGCGGTGTGGTGGCCGACGACGTCAAGAACGAGCTAAAAGACCTGCCGATCCTCACCGTGAGCAAGCGCAATGGCGACGCGCTGAAGGCGAAGCTTACGGCCGGCGCGGTGACCGCGTCGGTGATGTCACGCGCTGCGGAGGCGCCGAAGCACGATGGCACCATCGACAACTCCGTGGTGGCGCACGAGTGGGGGCACTACATCCACCATCGCTTGGTCAATTGCGGCTCGCAGTCGTGCGGCGGCATGAGCGAAGGGTGGGGCGACTTCAACGCGCTCTTCATGACGGTGCGTGAGAACGATGACCTGAACGACACGGTGTGGCCGGCCGCGCAGTATGCGAGCGCGGGCATCGCGCCCGAAGGCTCGGTCTATTACGGCATCCGCCGCGCGCCCTATTCGACGAGCACGAAGGTGAATCCGTTCACGTTCCAGCACGTGCGCCGCAGCGCCGTGTTGCCGACGACGGCGCCGCTGGCGGTGGCCTCCGTCGATCCCAGCGAGGTGCACAACGTGGGCGAGATTTGGGCGGAGACGCTCTTCGAGGCCTACGTGAACGTGTTGAAGAACGAAGGAACCTTCGCGGAGAAGAAGCGCCGCTTTGCCACGTACCTGGTGGCAGGCATGCGCGGTGCGCCGGTGGAGCCGACGTTTACCGAGCAGCGCGATGCGATCCTCGCCGCGGTGCTGAGCACCGGAAACCAGGCCGATTTCGAGGCCATTGCGAAGGGCTTTCAGAAGCGCGGCCTCGGGGCGGGTGCGGCGTCGCCTCCCACGTCGTCGGAGTCGCTGGACGAGATGACCGAGGACTTCAGCTTCGTGGGGAACGTGGCCCTGCAAACGACGAAGCTCGAGGAGACGGAGTCGTGCGACCAGGACGGGCACCTCGATGCCGGCGAAAAGGGCACGTTCACCGTGACCTTGAAGAACATCGGGTGGCTCACGCTGGCGGACACGCGCGTGTCGCTGAAGTCGTCCGATCCGAACATCACGTTCGAGCGCGATTCGGACACGGTGCCATCGATTTCGCCGCTGCTCCAGACGGCGACGGTGAAGTTCACGGTGCGGGTGGGCGCGAATGCGCCGGCGCGCGGGACGCTGCCCATCACCGTGACGGTGGCCAACGATGCGTCGTTCGTGAAGACCAAAGATACGCTTTTCGAGACGCGCTACAATTACGACGACGCGCCCAACACGTCGGCCACGGACGACGTGGAAAGCGAGAAGGTGGCGTGGACCGCCGCCGGCGACCTGCACGGGTGGGCACGCGGCGGAACGGCGACGGAGCACGCGTGGCACGGGCAGGATATCGGCACCACCACGGACGAGCGGCTCGTTTCACCGGATTTGGTCGTCGCGGCCAGCGGTGAATTCAAGATCGATTTCAAACACCGTTACTCGTTCGAATATGCAGCGCAGTCCGGAACGACGCCGCCCGTGTATTACGACGGCGGTGTGCTGGAGCTTTCGGACGACGGCGGCGTGACGTGGAAAGATATTTCGGCGCTCGCCGAGCCCGGTTATGGGGGCGTGTTGACCACGGGCAATCCGCTGGTGGGGCAGAAAGCCTGGGTTGCCGAGTCGGCCGGGTATCCGAGTTACGTGCCGGTGTCGCTCAATCTGGGATCGGCGTTTGCGGGCAAGACGGTCAAAGTGCGATTCCGCACGGTGACCGATCCGGGCGTCGGCGCGCCGGGATGGGATATCGACGATATTGCGTTCGGCGGCATTACGAACAAGCCATTCGCGACGGTCGTCGACGATGGCACGGATTGCCATCTCGGCGGCGGTGATGCGGGGGCCGAAGGCGGCACCGGCGGTGATTCGGGCACCGGAGACTCGGGCACGACGGCCGACAGCGGAACGGACGCCGACAGCGGAACGTCGGATGCCGGCACAGTGGACAGCGGGTCGGGCGGCGATGCGGGGAACGGAACCCCGCCGCGCCACACGAACGACGATTCATCGTGCGCGGTTAGCGCGATTGGCGCGGTGGGCACGGGCAGTACCGGCGGGGCGATCGGTGGAGGATTCTTCGCAGGTTTGCTCATGCTCGTGCGCCGCCGTCGGCGTACGGGCGCGGTGTGATGACGGATTGAACGCTTCGAGACCCCAATAAGAGACAGAGCGGAGAAAAACGAAACATGCGGTCCTATCTGACGCGAGCAGGCTTAGTAACGGCAGCGGGAGCATTGCTCATTGCTCTCCCGATGTGTGCCAGCATCAACGATTCGCCTGCACCGCAGGCGGCGCCCACCGTCGGCACGGGCGAGGAAGGGGCGCGTGAGGCGCTCAAGAATACCCCCCTGGGTACCGTCGTTTCGCGGGATGGGACCGGGCGCGCGCGCATGGTGCTCGGGGCCGCACCGAGCGCGCCGCTCAAGCTCGAGGTGAACGCCGAAACGGCGGCGCGCATTCATCTATCGAGGCATGCGTCGCTCTTCGGCCTGCACGAGGCAGCCGTGCGCGATGCGTCGGTGAGCGTATCGCGGCCGCTGCCCGGCGGCGCTTCGATGGTGCAGTTCGCGCAATCGGTGAACGGCATCGAAGTGTTCCATTCGCGTGCGACCGTGGTGGTCGACGCGGCGAAGAACCTCGTCTCGGCGTCGTCCACGTTGCATCCCGAGGGCGGGGCGACGCACGCGGTCAAGGCGATGAAGTTCTCCATTTCGCCGGAGCAGTCGCAGTCGAACGTGCATGTCGCCCACTTTGGCCAGGCGTTCGCGTCGGGCGCCGTGCGCATCATGCAATCGACGGCCAAGCGGGTGTTGGTGCCCGAGGGTGACTCCCTCACGCCGGCGTATTACATCGAGTTCCTCGCCCGCCCGGTGGATACGCAGGTGAACGAGGGCTATGCCTATGCGGTCTCCGCGAATGATGGCCGCGTGCTCTACAAGGCTTCGCTTACGGACCACGAGGCGTTCAAGTACCGCGTGTGGGCGGAAGCCGATCAGAACAACATTCCGATGGACGGCCCGTACCAGGATTACTCGCCGCATCCCGAAGGGAAGCCGGACGGCAAGTTGCCGGGCTATCGGCTGCCCAACGACATCTCCATGGAAGGGTTCAACAAGAACCCGGAGGGCAAGTCGGATCCGTGGCTGCCCGCCGATGCCACGAGGACCTTCGGCAACAACGTGCGCGCGTACAGCGACCGAAGCGACACCCACGAGGAAGACGCGGGCGTGCCGACGGGCAAGGGCGATGGCTACGACGAGGGCGTGGACGTCGTGCCGGACGTGACGACGCCGGGGACGCGCGAATTTTTGCGCACGTTCGACGTCGACAAGAAGCCGAACGAGAACAACGAGCAGATCAAGGCAGCGGTCACCGATCTGTTTTACGTCAACAACTGGATGCACGATTACTGGTACGACTCGGGCTTCAACGAGGCGGCCGGCAATGCGCAGGCGTTGAATTTCGGGCGCGGCGGGAAAGAGGGCGATGCGCTGCGCGCCGAAGGGCAAGACGGTGCCGACTTCGGGCAGCAGAACAACGCGAACATGACGACGTTCGCCGAGGGAACGTCGCCGCGGATGCAGATGTTCGTGTGGAACGGCGTGATCAATCGAAAGATCACGACCACGCCGGCGCTCACCTTCGACGACGCCTTTGGGGCGGCGCAGTTCGGCGCGCAGACGTTCGACGTGAGCGCCGACGCCGTGGTGGCGAACGACGGCACGGCTCCGACGGGCGACGCCTGCCAGGCGTTGACGGGCCTCGATGGCAAGATCGTGGTGATCGACCGCGGGACGTGCTCCTTCGTGGACAAGGTCAAGAATGCCCAGGCCGCAGGCGCGAAAGCCGTTCTGGTGGTCAACAATGCGGCCGGCCACCAGGTGATCAACCCGGCAGGAACCGATGCGACGATCACCATACCGGTCCTTTCCGTGAGCCTCGAAGATGGGAAGAAGGTGAAGGACGCGCTCGCGGCCGGCACCGTCAAGCTGCAGCTTTTCCGCGGGGCGGAGGTGCTTCACGACGGCACCATCGACAACACGGTGATCGCGCACGAGTGGGGGCATTACTTGCACCACCGCCTGGTCATCTGCGGCTCGACGTCGTGCCGTGGCATGAGCGAGGGGTGGGCGGACTTCAATGCGCTCATGATGGTCATTCGCGAGGCGGACACGCTGGAGGGCAAGGCGTTCCCGATGGCGCAGTACGCGGCGGCGGGGCTCGGGGCGAATGCGGGCTACTTCGGTATCCGCCGTGCGCCGTATTCGACGCTGTTCACGCAGAATGCGTTTACGTTCAAGCATATCGCGGCCAACTCGACGGCTCCGACGGAAGCGCCGCTGGGTAGCGGCGGCCCGATGAACGAGGTCCACAACGTCGGCGAGATTTGGACGCAAGCGCTGTTCGAGGGCTACGTGAATTTGCACGCGGCCGGAAAGGTGGCGGGGCGCACCTTCCAGGAGACGAAGCGCCGTATGGCCGACTACATCGTGGCCGGGATGCAGATCACGCCGATCGAGCCGACCTTCGTGGAGCAGCGCGACGCGATTCTGTCGGCGGTTGCGGCGACGGGCCGCAAGGACGACTTGGATGCGCTCGCGCGCGGCTTTGCCAAGCGCGGATTCGGCGTGGGCGCCGTGGCCCCGCCGACGGCGTCGTTGACGCTCAACGAGGTCAAGGAGAGCACGGCGACCGGCGGTGATCTCGGCTTCGTCGCCGCGACGATCGACGACTCGGGCACGTCGTGCGACCACGACGGCATCCTCGACTCGGGCGAGAACGGTTCACTCAAGGTGACCGTGCGCAACACCGGCTTCTCGGCTCTGGCGGCGGGAACGAAGGTGAGTGCGACGACGACCGCGGAAGGGATCACCCTCGGGGCCGAGGGCACCGTCGACGCGATCGATGCGCTGGGCGATGTCTCGGTGTCGATTCCGATCAGTGCGGCGCCGGGTCGAACGGCGCGCGGACACATTCCGCTCACCATTACGGTGAAGAACGATGCGGCCGCGGTGAACAAGACGGTCACTGCGACGGCGGATATCAATGACAACTACGACGACGTGGAGAAGGCGTCGACGACCGACGATGCCGAGAGCAACAAAGAGGCTTGGTCGTCGGCCGACGATACACCCCGGCTCAAGGCGTGGTCGCGCCAGGGCACCGTATCGGCGCACGTCTGGCACGGCGACGACCTCGGCCTGGAGAGCGACGAGCGCCTCGTTTCACCGGATCTGGTCGTGGGCCAGGACGATTTGGTGCTGACGTTCAGTCATCGCTACAAGTTCGAAGAGGATACGACGCCGACGTTCTACGACGGCAGCGTTCTCGAGGTTTCGAAGGATGGCGGCGCGACCTGGGAGGACGTGGAGCACTACGTCGATCCGGGTTACCCGCACACGATTCTGGACGAGCCGACGTTCGGGAATGCGCTCCACGGCCGCAAGGCGTTCACCGGAACGTCGACCGGGTACCCGAATTACGAGACGAAGACGCTGAACTTCAAAAAGCTGCTCGCGGGCAAGACGATCAAGATTCGATTCCGAATCGGGACCGACGGCGCGGCGGGGGCGGCGGGCTGGGACATCGACGATATCAAAGTAACGGGGATTACGAATCTTCCGTTCCCTGCCGTGACGGACAACAAAGTCGCGTGCGGCGTCGATGGTGGCGGTGGTCCTGGCGATGGCGGGACCAGCGACGGCGGAACCGGTGACGGTGGCGTCGACCCGGGGACGGATGCGGGCACCGATTCTGGCACCGACGCCGGTACCGATTCCGGAACGGATGCGGGCACGGACTCCGGCACCGACGCGGGCACGGACTCGGGGACCAGCGCGGACGCCGGTGGCGGCACCGATGCTGGCGGCAGCTCGGATGCCGGCGGCAGCACGGACGCCGGTCCGCAGGGCGTGCCGCCTCGCTACACGAACAACGATAGCTCGTGCGCGGTCTCGCCCGCTTTGGGCCAGGGCGCGTTGCCGAGAGGCGCAGGCGTGGGCGTCTTCGCGGGGCTCCTCATGCTGCTGGGGCTTCGCCGCCGCGTGAAGGCTTAGTCGGCACGGCGAGAAACGTCCGAGAAGCGAACGAAAGAGTGGCCATGCGGTCAAGACCGCTGGCCACTCTTTGTTCCATGAAACGGAGAGCGCATCGTCGCGAATTTCCGTTGAACCGGAGATGCGATATCGTCAGGTGTCTTCGCCAGACGTTCCATTTTCCAGGGGGAGTATGATGCGACACTACCTGACCCGATTTGGCGTTTTTGCCGCGGCCAGTGTTCTGCTGACCGCCCTTCCCATGTGCGCGAAGGAATCGCGGACCGATTCGCCAGCTCCTCCGAGCGGCGCGGCCGACGAGGAAGGCGCCCGAACCGCGTTGATGGGCACTCCCCTCGGCCAAATCATTTCGCGCGATGCACATGGCAAAGCGCGTGTCATTCTGGGCGGGCTCGGCGAGGATCGCCCGACGCTGAGCGTCAATGCCGAGACGGCGGCGCGCGTTCACTTGCTGCGTCATGCCGAGCCGCTCGGTTTGAACGAAAGTGCCGTGCAGGGTGCGACAATCGCGGCGACGCATTCCATTGGCGGCGGCGCGAGCGTCATCCAGTTCGAGCAGCGAATCGACGGCATCGAGGTCTTCCAATCGCGCGCCGCCGTGGTGGTCGATGCGACGAAGAACCTCGTTTCGCTCGCATCGAATTTGAGCATCGCCGGTTCGGCGACCCGCGCAACCAAATGGGATTTCAGCCTTCCGGCGGAAGCCGTGATGGAGAGTCTCTACGGCGAACATTTCGGCGTGCCGCTCGCGAGCGGTTCCGTGCGCGATACGGGCCCGGTTCATGGCGGTGAATTGCGCGGCCTGGCCGTGACCCATCCGAAGGGCGCGCCGCGCGTATCCCATGCGACGGTGAGGCGGGTGCTCTTTCCGGACGCGTACGGCCTCACGCCCGCGTACTACGTGGAATTCTTCGCGCGCGGCTCGCAGTCTCGCGAGAACGAGGCATTTGGCTATGTGGTGAGCGCGAAGGACGGTCGCATTTTTTACAAGAGGTCCCTCACGCACAGCGAGAAGTTCCGATACCGCGTCTGGGCGGAGGCCGACCAGGGCAACATTCCCACGGACGGTCCCTACAAGGACTACACGCCGAACCCGGCGGGGGCGCCGCAGAAGAACGTCCGCCCCGAGTTCAACGATACGCCCCCGATCATCGAGATGGACGGGTTCAATGCCCCGAAGGATCCGTGGCTTCCCGCGAATGCGACCACGACCTCGGGAAACAACGTCGATGCGTACAGCGACCGGACGGATACCCACGGCGAGGATGCCGATGGCGTCCCCACGGGCGAGGGCGACGGTTTCGGGGAGGGCGATGTTCGGGCCGATACCAACACGAGCACGCCGCGGACGTTCGATCGCCTCTACGATACGGCGGCGGCTCCGAATGCGAACCAGGATCAGATCAAAGCCGCCATCACGCAGCTGTTCTACGTGACCAACTGGATGCACGATTACTGGTACGACTCGGGCTTCGACGAGATGTCGGGAAACGCGCAGCGCGACAACTTGGGGCGCGGGGGCGTGGCGGGCGATCCGCTCCTCGTCGAAGCACAGGACGGCGCCGATTTCGGACAGGCGAACAATGCGAACATGTCCACGCCGGCCGACGGAACGTCGCCGAAAATGCAGATGTACGTATGGTCGGGCATTGCCAATCGTCGATTGGACGCGGCCCCTGCGACGGAATTCTCCGATGGGTATGGAGCCCCTGCGTACGGTCCGCAAACATATACGCTGCCTGCCGCCGCGTCGCCCCAAGCGGCATTCGTGATTGTCAATGATGGTACTGCGCCCACCAGCGACGCGTGCGAGGCCATCATCAACGGAGCCCAGGTCAACGGCAAGATCGCGGTGATCCGCCGTAGTGCCACCGCGGGTTGTACGCTCTACGCGCGAACCCAACGGGCGCAGGCCGCGGGCGCGATCGGGGCCATCATCATCAACAACAATCCTCCCGATACGCACGAAGTCGTGAATCCTTCGACACCCGACGGTGGCGGGGGCGACATCGAGATCCCCCTGCTCACCGTGAGCTCGGAGGACGGCAAGCTTCTCACCGACAAGATCGAGGCCGCCCCCGGTACGGTGACGGGACGGATGGTCCGCGGCGTCGAGACGCTGCACGATGGGACCATCGACAACACCGTCGTGGCGCACGAGTGGGGGCACTACCTGCACAACCGCCTCGTCACGTGCGGGCGCAAAGCGTGCGACGGCATGAGTGAGGGCTGGGCGGATTTCAACGCTCTGCTCATGGTGGTGCGCGAGGGTGACACCATCGATGGAGCGGCGTACCCGCTTTCACAATACGCGACCGCGTCCGACGCGTATGGGAGCTATTTCGGTATCCGGCGCGCGCCCTATTCGACGGATTTGACCAAAAATCCGTTCACGTTCAAGCATATGCAGGGAAGCGCGGAGCCTCCGACGACGGCCACGATCCTATCCGGTGGCGACATGAGCGAGGTCCACAACGTCGGCGAGATTTGGGCGCAGACCCTTTTCGACGGCTATGCCAACTTGCAGAAGGGCGCCGGCACGTTTCAGGAAAAGAAGCGCCGAATGGCCAATCATATCGTCGCCGGCATGAAGGCCACGGTCGTGGAGCCGAGTTTTACCGAGCAGCGTGACGCGATCCTCGCGGCGGCGTGGGCCAGCGGACAAAAGGACGATTTTTTGGCCCTCGCCAAGGGGTTCGCCAAGCGCGGCATGGGCGTGGGCGCCGTGTCGCCGGTCGCGCCGGCCGATCCCAACGAGGACTCGTTCGAAGGCGTCGTGGAGAGTTTCGACTTCGCGAAGGGGGATCTCACCGTGGCCGATGCGTCGGTGACGGAAACGGACAGCGGTTCGTGCGATCACGATGGCGTTCTCGATGCCGGCGAAACGGGCGCGGTGACGATCAAGCTGCGCAACGTGGGTTGGGTTGCCCTCAAGGATTCGAAGGTGACGGTCTCCTCGGGCGAGCCGAGCCTGACCTTCGGCAGCGGCGGCAGCGGTGGGGAGGCGACGGTGGCGTCCCTCGATCCGTACCAGGATGCAACCGTCAAGATTCCGGTCAGCGTGGCCAAAGATGCAAAGGTGAAAGGCCTGGTTGCACTGAAGATTACCCTGAGCAACGCGGCGAGCGTGAAGACGAGTGCGGACCGAATGCTCGACGCGGTGGTCAATTTCGACGAGGCGCCGAATACGTCGGCCACCGACGATGTCGAAAGCCTGGCGACGACGCCGGCATGGGGGTTGACCCACGCGCCGGCGGATTTGAAGTCGTGGTCGCGGCGCGCGGATGGAACGAACCACGTCTGGCACGGGAACAACAGCGGCTATTCGGGGGATGAGAGCCTGGTGTCGCCCGATTTGACGGTGGGCGGGGAGGACTTCACCATTTCGTTCAAGCACCGGTACGCGTTCGAGTATTCGCCGGCGGGCCAGGTGGGGCCGGACATCGTCTACTGGGACGGTGGTGTGCTGGAGTTGTCCGAGGACGGCGGCACGACGTGGAAAGACGTGAGCACGTACGGCGTGGACCCGAAGTACCCCACGACGCTTCACAAGTCGACGAGCAACCCGCTTTCGCAGCGAAAGGCCTGGGGCGCTGTGTCGGAAGGGTACCCGGCCTACCAGACCGTGTCGCTGAATTTTGCAAAACCATTGCTGAACGCGAAGACGGTCAAAGTACGATTCCGCATCGGGACCGATGACGCCACCGGCGCAGGCGGCTGGGATATCGACGACGTGGCGTTCACCGGCGTCACGAACAAGCCGTTCTCGACCCAGGTCGCCGAGCCAACGGTCTGCACCCTCGGCGCGGACGCGGGGCAGGGGATCCCGGTGCGCTATACCAATTCGGATAGTGCGTGTTCCGTTTCGGCGGCCGCCGTGGGGAGCGGCGGTGCAGGGACGCAAAAGCCAGGGGCGGCCGCGGGACTCGGGGGCCTGTTGGCCGGGCTCACGATGCTCCTTCGCCGGCGCCGCCATCACTAGAAATATCGGCGAAACCTTGCAAAAGAAGAAAAGAAGGCGGAAGGACCTGAAAGCGATGCGCCTTCTTTTCCAAACTGAAAAAAGAAAGCGGCGCCCTTCGAGCAGAAGCTGCACATAACGCTCATAAAAACTCCCCCTCCGCGTCACTTAACCGCGACGCAAAGGTGTGTTACCACTTGGCATTTCGCCATACGTCTCATTTTCGAGGGGAGTACGATGCGACATTACCTGACCCGATTTGGCGCTCTGACTGCGGCCGGCGCCCTGCTGACGGCCCTACCGATGTGCGCGAAGGAGTCGCCAACCGATTCGTCGGCGGCACACTCCGAGCATGGCGATGAGGAAAGCGCACGCGCCGAGCTGGCGGGAACTCCCCTGGGCAACGTCGTTTCGCGCAACGCGAATGGCCATGCGCGCGTCATTTTGGGAGGCCTCAGTGAGGGGCGGCCAACGCTGAGCGTCAATGCCGAGACGGCGGCGCGCGTTCACTTGCTGCGTCATGCCGAGCCTCTCGGCTTGAACGAGAGCGCCGTGCGCGGGGCGGGGGTGACGGTGTCGCATTCCATCGGCGGCGGCGCGAGCATCGTGCAATTCGAGCAGCGCATCGACGGGCTCGAGGTGTTCCGCTCGCGCGCGACGGTGGTCGTCGACGCGACGAAGAACCTCGTGTCCCTGGGGTCGAACTTGAGCATGGCCGGCTCGGCGAGCAACGCGGCCAAGTGGGAATTCGCCCTTCCGGCAGAAGCCGTGATGGGGAGCCTTTACGGTGAGCACTTCGGCGTGCCGCTCGCCAGTGGCTCCGTGCACGATACGGGGCCGGTGAACGGCGGCGAATTGCGCGGTCTGGCCGTGACCCATCCAAAGGGCGCACCGCGTGTGTCGGATGCGACCGCGCGGCGGGTTTTGTTCCCGGACGCGTACGGCCTCACGCCCGCGTACTACGTGGAATTTTTCGCGCGCGCGCCCAAGTCGCGCGACAACGAGGCCTTCGGCTACGTGGTGAGCGCGAAGGATGGACGCGTCTTGTACAAGACGTCGCTCACGCAGAACGAGAAGTTCAAATACCGGGTCTGGGCGGAGGCCAACCAAGGCAACATTCCGATGGACAGTCCGTACCAGGACTACTCGCCGAACCCGGTCAAGGTGCCGCAGAAGAACTTCCGCCCTGCATTCAACAATGCGCCGCCGCTCATCGAGGTCGACGGGCTCAATGCCACGAAGGATCCGTGGCTGCCGGCGGATGCGACGACCACGTCGGGAAACAACGTTGATGCCTACAGCGATCGGACCGATACCCACGCCGAGGATGCCGATGGAAATCCGACCGGCGAGGGCGACGGCTTCGGCCCGGGCGACCTGCGCGCCGACACCAATACGAGCACACCGCGCACGTTCGATCGACTCTACAACACGGCCGCGGCGCCGAATGCGAACGACGACCAGATCAAGGCGGCCGTGACGCAGTTGTTCTACGTGAACAACTGGATGCACGACTATTGGTACGACTCGGGCTTCAACGAGGCGTCGGGCAATGGCCAACGCGACAACCTCGGCCGCGGAGGCGCGGGCAACGATCCGCTGCTCGTCGAGGCGCAGGACGGCGCCAATTTCGGCGTGTCGAACAATGCGAACATGTCCACGCCGGCCGACGGAAAGTCGCCGAAGATGCAGATGTACGTGTGGACGGGCATCGCGGATCGTCGGTTGGATGCGACCCCCGCGACGGCGTTTACCGATGGCTATGGGGCGCCGGCCTACGGTCCGCAAACGTACACCGTGCCCGCGGCCGCATCGCCGCAGGTTGCGTTCGTGATGGCCAATGATGGCACCGCGCCTTCGAACACCGACGCCTGCGAGGAGATCACGAACAAGGCCGAGATCAGCGGCAAGATCGTGGTGATCGAGCGCAGCGACGTGGCGGGTTGTACGTTCTACGCGCGCGCCCAACGAGGCCAGGCGGCGGGGGCCATCGGCGTCATCATCGTCTACAATGGCCCCGCGGGCCAGGTCGTGAATCCGTCGCCGCCCGCGGGCGGCGGCACGGACATCCGTATTCCGGTGCTCACCATGAGCTCGAATGACGGCAAGCTCCTTACCGACAAGATCAAGGCCGCCCCCGGCTCGGTGACCGGGCGGATGTTCCGCGGCCCCGAGACGTTGCACGATGGGACCATCGACAACACGATTGTCGCCCACGAGTGGGGCCACTACTGGCACCACCGCCTCGTCACGTGTGGCAGCAAAGCGTGCGGCGGTATGAGCGAAGGGTGGGCCGATTTCAATGCGATCTTCATGGTCGTTCGAGAAGGTGATGCCATCGATGGGGGCGTGTACGCCCTTTCGCAATATGCGACCGCCTCCGATGCGTATTCGGCCTATTTCGGTATCCGCCGGGCGCCGTATTCTACGGATTTGACCAAGAACCCGTTCACGTTCAAGCACGTTCAGGGCAGCTCGGAACTGCCGACCACCGCGCCGCTGCAAGCCGGCGGCAACATGAGCGAGGAGCACAACGTCGGTGAGATTTGGGCGCAAACGCTCTTCCAGGGATATGCCAACTTGCAAAAGGGCACGGGCACCTTCCAGGAGAAGAAGCGGCGAATGGCCGATCACCTCGTTGCCGGTATGAAGGCTACGGTGGTCGAGCCGAGCTTCACCGAACAGCGTGATGGGATCCTCGCCGCCACCTGGGCGAGCGGGCAGAAAGACGACTTCCTCGCCCTGGCGCAGGGCTTCGCCACCCGCGGCATGGGCGTGGGGGCCGTGTCTCCGGTCACGCCGGCGGATCCGAATCAGGATACGCTCGAGGGCGTCGTCGAGAGCTTCGTTTACGACAAGGGCGATCTCGTCGTGTCCGACGCTGCGGTTCAAGAAGTGGCGAGCGCCTCGTGCGATCACGATGGCGTGCTCGATGCCGGCGAGGCGGGCACGGTGAGCATCAAGGTGCGGAACGTGGGCTGGGTGGCCCTCAAGGACTCGAAGGTGAAGGTCACCGCGGCCGATCCCAGCATCACCTTTGGCAATGCCGGTGAAGGGACGGTGGCCTCGCTCGACCCGTACCAGGAGGTAACGGTCACGATTCCGGTCACCATCGCCAAGGGGGCGACGCTCAAAGGGGTGGTTCCTCTTCAGATCACGGCGACCAATGCGACGGCCGTGAAGCCGAGCGTGGCCAGTACGCTCAATGCGGTGATCAACTTCGACGATGCGCCGAAAACGTCGGCTACGGACGACGTCGAGAGCCGGGGAGCGTCGGTGTGGACGCTGACGCACGATCCGTCGGATTTGAAGGCCTGGTCGCGGCGTGCCGATGGTGCAAACCATGTCTGGCACGGCAACGATACGGGGTCGGGTGGCGATGAAAGCCTCGTGTCACCCGAGTTGACCGTGGGCACGGACGACTTCACGATTTCGTTCAAGCATCGTTACGCCTTCGAGTACACGCCGGCGTCGCAACCCGGCGCTCCCGTCACGTACTGGGACGGTGCGGTGCTCGAGGTGTCCGAAGATGGCGGCACGACGTGGAAGGACGTCAGCACGTACGTCGATCCGCAGTACCCCGCGACGATTCTGAAGTCGACGATCAACCCGCTTTCGCTGCGGAAGGGCTGGGGCGGTATGTCGGCCGAATATCCGGCCTACAAGCCCGTCACCTTGAACCTCGCCAAGGCGTTGAGCGGCAAGACCGTCAAAGTGCGATTCCGCATCGGTACCGATGGTGGCGCAGGGGCCGGGGGCTGGGACCTCGACGACATCGCGTTTAGTGGCATTACGAACAAGCCGTTTGCCACGCAGATTGCCGATCAAGGCGAGTGCACAGTGGCACCGCCCGATGCCGGCGCGGGCGATAGCGGTGGCCCGGGTGGGCCAGGTGGCCCGGGCGGGCCGGGTGCGGATGCCGGGCCTCAGGGAATTCCTGCGCGCTATACCAACTCCGATAGCTCGTGCGCGGTATCGGGGGCCGTCGGCGATACGACGCGCGGTTTTGCGGGGGTCGGTGGCCTATTTGCAGGCCTCATGACGCTGCTCCGCCGGCGCCGGAATCGTTAGGCCGTAGTTGCAACAATACGAAAGACGAAGCGCGGCTTGCCCTAGATGGTAGGTGTTGGGCGTCATCGGATGACGCGGCCGCGCTTCGTCCCTTCCTCTGTTGAGTCAAATGTAAGGGGAGCCGGCCCGCACGTTACTTACCGGCAAAGCAAAGTCGTGATACCAATTGGCGTTTCGCCACAGGTTCATTTTTCGAGGGAGTACGATGCGACATTACTTGACCCGATTTGGCGCCCTTACCGCGGCCGGCGTTCTGCTTACGGCCCTACCCATGTGTGCGAAGGAATCGCCGACCGATTCGTCGGTGGCTTCATCCGATGCTGACGAAGAAAGCGCACGCGCCGCGCTGACCGGGACTCCTCTGGGGCAAGTCATTTCGCGCAACGCGAATGGCAAGGCTCGCGTCATTCTCGGTGGTCTTGCCGAGGACCGCCCAACGCTCGGCGTCAATGCCGAGACGGCGGCGCGCGTTCACTTGCTGCGTCATGCCGAGCCTCTCGGCTTGAACGAGAACGCCGTGCGCGGGGCCGCGGTGACGGCCTCGCATGCCATCGGCGGTGGCGCCAGCATCGTGCAATTCGAGCAGCGCATCGACGGGCTCGAGGTGTTCCGCTCGCGCGCGACGGTGGTTGTCGACGCGACCAAGAACCTGGTGTCGCTCGGGTCGAATTTGAACATCGCCGGCTCGGCGAGCAAGGCGACGAAGTGGAACTTCCGACTCTCGCCCGAGATGGCCATGAACCGCCTCTACAACGAGCACTTCGGGCAGCAGCTCCCAGAGGGCGCCGTCCGCGACAAGGGATCCGTGAGCGGTGGGGAGCTGCGCGGCCTCGCCGTGGCCTCCGCCGACGGTGCACCGAGCGTGTTTCAAGTGACGTCCAAGCGAATCTTGTACCCCGAGCAGTACGGGCTAACGCCTGCGTACTACATGGAGTTCTTCGCCCGCGCCCCCAAGTCCAACGAGAACGAGGCCTTCGGTTACGCGGTGAGCGCGAAGGACGGGCGGGTGCTCTACAAGACGTCGCTGACGCAGTACGAGAAGTACAAATACCGTGTTTGGGCCGAAACGGATCAGGACAATATTCCCAAGGATGGTCCTTACAAGGATTTCTCGCCCCACCCGGTGGGAGTGCCTCCGAGGGCGACGCCGCTGGAGTTCGATACGACGGCCTCGCGCGGGACGAACGTGATCGAGATCGATGGGTTCAACAAGAACAAGGACCCGTGGCTGCCCGACGGCCAAACGGAGACCAAGGGCAACAACGTCGACGCGTACAGCGACCGGACGGATACGCACAAGGCCAACGACGCGGGCACCGCGATTGTCGGTGACGGATTCGGGGAGGGCGATCTTCGCGCCAACACGACGGCCGACAAGACGTTCGATCGCACGTTCAACCCAACCTTGGAGCCTGGCGCGAGTCCGGACCAGATCAAAGCGGCCGTGACCCAGATCTTCTACGACGTGAACTGGATGCACGACTACTGGTACGACTCCGGTTTCGACGAGGTCTCGAAGGTTGCCCAGGCAAACAACTACGGCCGCGGCGGGGCGGATAAGGACGAGCTTCACGCCGAGGCGCAGGATGGCGCCGATTTCGGCCAGAGCAACAACGCGAACATGTCCACGCCGTCGGACGGCGCGCATCCGCGGATGCAGATGTTCGTATGGTCGGCCCTGCCGTTGAATCGCAGCATCACCACGACGCCGGCGAAGCAGTTCACCGATTGGATCGGGGCGGCCACGTGGGGACCCCAGACCTACGACGTGACGGGGACCCTCGCCGTGGCCAACCCCGCCAACGCGTGTACCCCAGTGGGAGATCTGACCGGCAAAATCGCCGTCGTGCAGCGTGGCGCGTGCACCTTTGGGCAAAAGGCCAAACTCGTCCAAGACAAGGGAGCCATCGGGGTCATCATCATCAACAACTCCGCCGGAAACGCCGCGCCGAGCTTGGGCGCGGATCCGGCGACGTCTCCGCTGGTCACGATTCCGGTGCTTGGCTTGAGTCTCGAGGACGGTGCGAAGTTGAATGTTGCCCCCGTCGCCGTCTCCGCGGCCCTCCACCGTGGCGCGGAGGCTCCGAAACACGACGGCACCATCGACAACACCGTGGTCGCGCACGAGTGGGGGCACTATTTGCACCACCGTCTCGTCGATTGTGGATCGAAGTCCTGCGGCGGTATGAGCGAAGGCTGGGCGGATTTCAATGCGCTGTTGATGGTCGTGCGGGAGGCGGATCTCCCGCTGAAAGACAAGATATTCCCACTTTCGCAGTACGCGGGGGCGGGCTTGTTGCAGAAGTCCCCGTACTTCGGAATCCGGCGTGCACCGTATACGACCGACAAGACGAAGAATCCGTTTACGTTCCAGCACGTTCAATCGAGTGCCACACTGCCCCCCAACATTCCACTCGCTCCGGGCGGGGTGGAGATGAGCGAGGTGCACAACGTTGGCGAGATTTGGGCGAACACCCTTTTCACGGGGTACGTCAATATGCAGACCGTTGGAAAGGCCGCCGGGCGCGACTTCAAGACCATCAAGCGCCGCATGGCCGACTACATCGTGGCCGGGATGAAGGCGACGCCGGTGGAGCCCACGTTCCTGGAGCAGCGCGATGCCCTGCTGTCGGCGGTTTGGGCCATGCAGGATCGCCGCGACGACTTCCTGGCGCTGGCGCAAGGGTTCGCCGACCGCGGCATGGGCGTCGGGGCGGTGTCGCCGGGCATTGCACCGGATACGAACCAGGACGGCCTCGAGGGCGTCGTGGAGAGCTTCGTGGCCGACAAGGGCGAAGTCGTGATGGAGGCCAAGGTCGAAGAGGTCGACGCGACCTCGTGCGATCACGACGGCGTTCTCGATGCCGGCGAGACGGGGCAGGTGACCATCAAGCTGCGCAACATCGGTTGGGTGGAGCTCAAAGACACGACGGTGAAGGTGACCTCGGGCAATTCGAGCCTCGTCTTTGGTGACGGAGGGCAGAAAACCGTGGCGTCCCTCAATCCTTACGGCGATGTGACCGTGAAGATTCCGGTGACCATCCCAAAGGAAGCGACGTTCCGCGGGTTGCAGCCCATTCAAGTGACCTTGAGCAGCGCGGCCGCCGTCCATCCAACCCTGTCGGAGACGATCCAGACGACCGTCAACTTCGACGATGCGCCGAAGACCGCGACGGTCGACGATGTGGAAAGCATTGGCGAGTCGGTGTGGACGATGACCCACGGCTCGGCGGATCTGAAGGCCTGGTCGCGCCAAGCCGATGGTCTAAACCACATGTGGCACGGGAACGACACGGGGACTTCGGGCGACGAGAGCCTCGTTTCGCCGGAGCTCACCGTGGGCGATGGCGATTTCACCGTCTCGTTCAAGCACCGCTACGTCTTCGAGTACAATGTCGACGATCCGAGCAGTCCGGTCTTCTTCGACGGCGCCGTGATGGAGCTCACCGAGGACAATGGTGCCACGTGGAAGGACGTCACCACCTACGGCGTCGACCCGAAGTACCTCGCGCCCATCGTCGCCTCGGACGAGAACCCGCTGGCGGGTCGGATGGCATGGGTTGCGCGCGATAGCTTCCCCGACTTCGCCACGATATCGCTGAATTTCGGCAAGAAGCTCGCCGGCAAGACCGTCAAGGTACGATTTCGTATCGGCACCGATTCGGGCGCCGGCGCGGGCGGCTGGGACATCGACGACATTGCCTTTGCCGGCATCACCAACAAGCCGTTCACCACCCAAGGCACCAACTCCGGCGTGTGCAAAGCCCCCGGCGGCCCCGACGGCGGTCCCGGCGCCGGCGACGGTGGCCTACAAGGCATCCCCGCGCGCTTCACGAACACCGACAGCGCGTGCTCCGTCACCGCCGTTGGCGACACGACGCGCAGCCTCTCGGGCCTCGGGCTGTTCGCGGGGCTCATGATGCTGCTGCGCCGCCGCCGCAATCGGTAACGAGAACGAGCCAACGCACGACGGCGCGGCTACCCGGACCGGGTGGCCGCGCTTCGCGTTTTTGTGCGTACCATCGCGTAGCTGAGCTCGGGCCCAGCTCCGCCACAATTTCGCCCGTCAAGGGTTGCGCTGTTGAAGAACAACATCATCGCGCGCTGGCCGCCTTGGTTACATCATCGGACACCTTGGGGGGACGAAGATGCGGACCTATTTGAGGCGTGTCGGCGCGCTTGGGGCGATCGGGACGTTTTTGTTGGGGGCTACGCAATGTGCGCATGAGAAGCGGACGGCGCCGGCCTCATCGCAGCCGGCGGCCCCCAAGGATGAAGCTGGCGTGAAGGCGGCGCTGCGCGACGTGCCACTTGGGCAGGTGGTCTCGTGGGATGCGGCGACGCGGAAGGCGCGGTTCATTCGCGCGGGGTCGCAGGTCGATCGGGTGGGGCCTGCGATTCAGGCGAACGGCGAGACGGCGGCGCGGGTTCATCTGTTGCGTCATTCGGCGTTGCTCGGGGTGAGTGAGGCCGAGTTGCGGCAGGTCCCCGTGAGCACGGTACATACGATGGCGGGCGGGGCCAGTGTGGTGCAGTTCGAGCAGAACGTCGACGGCATGCCTGTGTTTCGCTCGCGCGCCAGCGTGGTGCTCGATGGGAACAAGAACCTGGTCTCCATCGGTTCGACGTTGCATGCGACCATGGTGCCGGATGCGCTCGCGGCGCGTGCGCTTCGGGTGAAGACGTTCGAGCTGAGCCCCGAGAAGGCGATGGCCAAAGCGTACGCCGACAAGTACCGGCGGGAGCCCAGCGCGGTGCGCGATGCGGGTGCGCGAAATGGATCCATGCGCGGCTACAGCGTGCTCACGCCCTCTGGGGATGCGCGGGTGGCGGATGCCACGTCCAAGCGCGTGTGGTTCCCCGAGGGGCCGGCGCTTTTGCCTGCATATTACATCGAGTTTCTCGCGCGCGAGCCGGGCGACCAAGAGAACAAAGCCTATGGGTACGTGGTGGGGGCTGCGGATGGGCGGGTGCTCCATCGGCAATCGCTCACGCAAAACGAGGCGTTTCAGTACAGGGTTTGGGCAGATGCCGATGGGAATCACGTTCCGATGGATGGGCCGCTGGTCGACTACTCCCCGCATCCGGCGGGTGCGCCGGACAAGTCCATGCCGGGTTATCGGGCGCCGAATCTCGTTTCCATGGAAGGATTCAACAAGAATCCCGACGGGCGGGCCGACCCATGGCTCGCCGCCACCGACACGGTGACCTTCGGCAACAACGTGCGGGCCTACTCGGATCGCAACGATACGCACGAGCAGGGCACGGATGGCCGGACCGTCGGGGACGGTTACGACGAGGGCGTCGACCTTCGCGGTGAGACCACGGGACCGCTGACCTTCGATCGAACCTACGACGTCGCGCAGGAGCCGAGTGCCAACCCGGAGCAGGTCAAGGCCGCGGTGACGCAGATGTTCTACGTCGTCAATTGGCTGCACGACTACTTCTACGACTCCGGTTTCAACGAGGCTGCGGGCAATGCGCAGCTCTCCAACTTCGGCCGCGGCGGCGTGGAAGGGGATCCCTTCCTCGCGCAGGCGCAGGACGGCGCCGACAACGGCTTCATGAACAACGCGAACATGGCGACCTTTGCCGAGGGCACGTCGCCGCGCATGCAGATGTTCGTGTGGTCCGGCGTGGCCAACCGCAAGCTGGAGACGACGCCGGCGCTGACCTTCAACGACGGCTACGGCGCGGCCGCCTACGGGCCGCAGCAATTCGAGAAAGCCGGGACGATCGTGCTCTCGGACGATGGCATCGGCACCGTGACGGATGGCTGCCAGAAGCCCACGAACACAGCGGGAAAGATTGCCGTCATCGAACGCGGAACGTGCGACTTCATCTCCAAAGGAAAGAATGCGCAGGCGGGCGGTGCCATCGGCATCATCCTTCTCAACAACGTGGAGGGGCATTTTGCGCCCAGCCCGGGCCTCGCCGATCCGAGCATCAAGATTCCGCTGGTCTCGCTCAGCAAGGAGGACGGGCAGAAGCTCAAAGACGCGCTCGCGCAAGGGGCCGTGCAAGGAAGCCTCTTCCGCGGACCGGAGGTGCTGCACGACGGCACGATCGACAACACGATCATTGCCCACGAGTGGGGCCACTACCTGCACCACCGGCTCGTCGTGTGCGGTTCGCTTTCCTGCGGTGGCATGAGCGAAGGCTGGGCCGACTTCAACGCGTTGCTCATGTCGATTCGGCCCGGCGACACGTTCGACGGGCGCGCGTTTGCGCTCGCGCAGTATGCGGCGGCGGGGCTCTTCCCCGATGCCAGCTACTTCGGGATCCGCCGTGCGCCGTATTCGACGGATATGGCGAAGAATCCGTTTACGTTCCAGCATGTTCGCTGGCGCTCGGAGCTTCCCACCACCGCACCGCTGCAGGCGGCCTCGCCGGACATGAGCGAGGTGCACAACGTGGGCGAAATTTGGGCGGAGACGTTGTTCGAGGCTTATGCCAACTTGCAGAAGGCCGGGCAGGCGGCCACGCCACCGCGGTCGTTCGAAGAGAACAAGCGGCGCATGGCCGACTACGTCGTGGCGGGCATGAAGGCGACGCCGGTGGAGCCAACGTTCGTCGAGCAGCGCGATGCCATCCTGGGGGCCGTTTGGGCCACCGGCCGGCGCGACGACTTCGACGCCCTCGCGCAAGGCTTTGCCAAGCGCGGTCTCGGCGTGGGGGCGGTGGCGCCGCCCACGGACTCGTACACATTGGACGAGACCGTGGAGAGCTTCTCCACCGGCGGTGACTTCGCCTTCGTCGACGCGACGATGGACGATTCGGGCAGCTCGTGCGATCGCGACGGTGTCCTCGACTCGGGCGAGACGGGCAAGCTCGTGGTGCGGGTGCGCAACTCGGGCTGGGCTGCGCTCGCCGGGACGAAGATCACGGTCACCTCGACGGAGCCGAGCATTTTCTTCGGCTCCCCGGGCGAGCCCGCGGCGGCCACCATTGAGTCGATGGGGCCATTCGAGGTGATGCAAGCGTCCATCAACGTCACCGCCGATCGCACGCGGCTCGCGCGCACGTCGGTTCCGGTCCAGATCACCTTGACCAACGACGCGGCGGCGTCCAAGACGGTGGAGGCCACGGCGAACGTGCTCTACAACTTCGACGACGTGCCCAAGTCGTCGGTGAGCGACAACGCGGAGAGCGCGGGCACGGCGTGGACGTTCCTGCACGGGGCGAAGCCGATCGAGTCGTGGTTCCGCACGGGCAACACGCAGAACCACGTGTGGCACGGATCCGACGTCGGCGTGGCGTCCGACGAGAGCCTCGTGTCGCCCGAGTTGGTCGTGGGCAGCGGCGATTTCGCCATCACCTTCGACCACCGCTTCTCGTTCGAGAGCGGGGCCGCGGTGCCGGGTGGTCCGGAGGTCTTCTTCGACGGCGGCGTCTTCGAGTTGTCCGAGGATGGCGGCACCACCTGGAAGGATGTCTCGGAGTACATCGATCCGAAGTATCCTTTGACGATTTACGCGTCCCAAGAGGGCCAGAACCCGCTCACCGGGCGCAAGGCGTGGGCGGGGCAGTCCGACAAGTACCCCGAGTACGTTCCCGTCGTGCTGAAGTTCGGAAAGGCGCTCGCGGGCAAGAGCATCAAGGTGCGCTTCCGCGTCGGATGCGATCTCTCGGTGGGGGCTCCCGGGTGGGACATCGATAACCTCACCTTCAGCGGGATTACCAATTTGCCATTCCCCACGGTCGTCGACGATCGGCGCGCCTGCGTCGTCACGACGCCGCCCGATGCGGGGGGCGGCGGTGGCAACGACGGTGGCGGCGGAGGCGGTGCGGCCGACGCCGGCGGCGGAGGCGGTGGTGGTGGCGGCGGGGGCGGCGGCGTTCCCAGCTTCCCCGGGCCCGATGCGGGCTCGCCGACGAACCCCACCGATCCCGGCGACGGAGGGGACGATGACGGCGGATGCGCCACGTCGCCCGTGCGCGCGCCCGGCACGCAGGGCCTCGCGGTGCTGCTCGGAGGCGGTTTGCTGATGTTCCTGCGCCGGATTACATCGCGCCGTCGTCGTTGAGGGCGCAGGTCCCTGCCTTGCACACGCCGCGCTTGGCACGGCAGGGATCGACGAAGCACTGCACCTGACTGCGCGTGCACTTCGGTGCGGTCGCGGTCTTCGCGAGCGGGCGGCAGGTGCAGTCGCCGCAGGTGTCGGACCAGGCGCGGCAATCGCTGTCGGCGGTGCATTCGCCGCGGCCCGGCGCGGTGGCTCCGCCGTCGCGCCCATGGCCTGCGACGAGGCCCGAGGCCCCGGATCCCGCGGGCGCCGTGCGCGCGCCCGACGTCGACGGCGCAGGCGCCGCCGACCCTGTGCCGCTTGCGCTGGAGGCGCTGGGCGCCGCGGACGCCGTGGCCGGAGGTGGCGTAGGGCTGCCTTGCTCGGAGGGAGGCATGGGCGCGCGCGGTAGCGACGACGGCGGCGGCGGAGCCGGATCGGGTCGTGCCTCGTTCGACGAGCGGCACGCGGTCGCGCCGAACGACACGAGACCGAGTCCTACCAGGAGCAGCGAGAGAGGAGCGATGCGCATGCGCGCAGCATACTCGAGTCGGCTATTCGAGAACGAGGAAGTCGATGCCGGGGATGTTCGCGCTCATCGCGAGGCGGGTCACGAACGCCGGCGTGGTCGTCGCATCCTTGAAGATGGCGACGCCGCCCGCATCCAAGACGAACAGGTGCCCATCGTGGGTGAGCCACGTTTCGTCGCCACCGTTTTGCGTGAAGGAAAGCGAAGGATCGGTCGCGATGGCATCGGGCTGGCGCTCCGTCGTGAGGGCGCTCGCATTCTTGTAGAGGCAAACGTTGACCTTGTCTTGCACCCGGGCCTCTACGATCAACACGTCATGGTGCACGGAAATCGTTTCGATGTTGCTCTTGTCGCCGCACACGTCGTGCAAGATGACGTCGGGCTCGCGCGACGCGCTGATGGTCGCCAGATCGTTCCAAATGGCGACATCCGAATTGGTGGTGGAACCTAGGAGATTCGAAAAGAGCCGCCCGCCCGAAACCACCAATTGCCGCGGCCTGTATTGCGTAAATTGCTGCTCGGTAGTGCGAATGGTGCCCGTTTTGGTCGCCGCTTGGTCCCACAGCGGGGACTGCACCATTTCCAGATTGCTCCCGAGCAACTTGTCGTGCGCCTCGTCGTAGGTTGCGTGGCCAAGCAAACTGCCGAAGTGCGCGGTGGGGGCGGTGGCGCTGGGCGGCACGAAGTGAACGCTTCCACTGTCGATGCCGCTCCGCACCCAGAAATTGTGGCGGCCGTCGGCCTGGATGTGCACCGGGCGCCCGTAGTCGAAGAACCCTCCATGGTAATCGCCGGTGAATCCCGCACCGGGCACGCTCCTCGACGGCTGGGCGTCGCTGCCCAATCTGGAGGCGTTCGCGAAGAGATGAAGCCCCGAGAGCAGTGTGTCGCTGCCGAATCCCGTGGCCACCGCCAGCGTATCCCCATCGAGCCCGAGCCCCACGGCGTTGCTGAACTTCGCGAAGTGAACGTTGGACGGACCATTGGCGGAGATGGACGTCGCGTTGTCCCAAATGTGCACGCCGTCCGACGCGGCGACCACCAAGCGAGGGTAGGTGGCGGGCTTTGGCCCGCCGGGGCCTCCCCCGAGATCGACATCGTCGTTGCTGCAGCCGCAGCACCAACTGAAGAGCAAACACGAGGCCCAGGCAAGGGAACCGAAGCAAGTGCGCAAAGTCATAACGTCCTCCTATTTGCCGCTTAATGGGTCCTCCCATCCAAGTTGATCACGACGGTGATGCAAAAAGTGAAAGGCTACATCGACCTACGTGCGCTTCATTAAAGTTGAAGCCCTACCGAAATATTCACTCGTCAGATGGCGCGAATTCGACAGTATCCTGCGCGTCCAGCCATACGAAGCCAAGGGGCTGGAACGGGGGTGCCATGTCGAATCGAGCATGGGCAATGGGGATTGCCACGTTTGCGACGGCTGCCATGTCTCTGGCGGCATGCGGGCAAAGCAGCGATGACGTTCTTCGCGCGGCGGCAGACAATGAATCGCTGCAGGACCCGAAAGCGCAAAACGCGCAGAGCGAAAGCGATATTTACCTCAATGCCATGCCTCCCGGCTCGAATGGCAATTCCGCCGGCGGGTTGCGCGGTACCAGCCTTTATCCGCCCAATTTTACCGATTCGTTGGCGCTGTATGGCGATTTGGCCTACGCGAAAAAGGGCCTGACGGCCGCGCCCTGTGCGCCGCCGCGGGATGCCTCGGAGCATGTCGCGGCGTCGGATCTCGCGTGCAACTACTTCAAGAACGAGGGGCTCGAGCCGGACGTGGTCAAGTCCACCAAGTGGCTTCTCACGCCCGACTGGAAGTGGGTGAGCGTCAAGCGCGATGGCTGGGGCGTGCCCTTCATCGACGCCCCCGATCGCGCCTCGGCGATGTACGCATTTGGGTATGCCTCGGCCGAGGATCGGCTGTGGCTTCACGACGTGCTTCGCCACATCGGCCGCGGGCGGCTTTCGCAGTACCTCGGGCCGGCGCAGTACTTTTACGAGTTCGATTCCAACTTTGCCTCGATTGCCGGATACAGCGAGGACGAGCTCACCGCGATGGTGGAAAATACGCGGCAAAAAGCCGGCTCGCTGGGTGAGCTCGTGGTGCGCGATCTCGATGGGATGGTGGCCGGCATCAACGCGTACATCACGTCGCTGGCCGGTCCCAATTTGCTGAAGATTCCGCCGGAGTACACGTTTTTGCGGCCGCTGGGGTTCCCCCCGGCGAAGTGGACGCGCAACGACATCGTGGCCTCGGCCATTCTGATTCAATCGCTGTTTGCCACGGGCGGGGGCGGGGAGCACCTGAACGAACTGTTGCTTCAGCAACTGGACGGATCGCTGAAGCCGGGCGCCGGAACCGTGGCCCAGGGCGCGTGCGATCTCTGGCGCGACCTGCGGCACGCCGTCGATGCGGATACACCGCACACGATCCTCGATACCTTTGCCTCGCAGTCGCCGCCCCAGGTCAGCGAGGCATGTCCCGCGGCGTTGCCACCGGGGGCGGCCATCTGGGACCCGGGGAGCTTTCAAACGCGGCAGATTTTCCAGACCAACCTGGGCATCATCCTTGGCGCGAATGCGCAGAAGGCGGCCAAGCCTGCCGCACCGGCGGGGCCGGCGGATACGCTGCCGCGCGGCCGCGATCTTCGGCATTTGAATGCGCCGCTGGATCCGTTTCAGGGCAGCAAAGATGCGTTGGGCCGGGCGGGCTTTCCGCTGCCCAACACCATGTCGAACTTCATCGGCGTGACGGCCAACCAGACCAAGGCGGGGCATCCCATCGCGGTGATGGGGCCGCAGTCGTCGTATTTCTTGCCGCAGATGCTCTGGGAGGTGGCGATCCGCTCGCATGGCGGGACGCCGCAGGACTTCGACGGGCGAGGGGTCGTCTTTGGCGATTTGCCGTACATCAATATCGGGCGCGGCGTCGACTTCGCGTGGAGTGCCACGTCGGGCGGCTCCGACCAAGTGGATATTCGCGTTTCCAAGTTGTGCAACCTTTCCGGCTCGGCGCCGTCGCGCGAGGACCGGAACCACGACGGCTTCCCCGATGCGGACGGCTACCTCTTCGACGAGGGCGATGGGCGCGGGCCGGTGTGCCGTGCTTTTTACAAGCGGACGGACCGCTGGAACGTGATCCCCACGCCGGCGAGCCTCTCGCTCAATGGGCTCAATGGGCCGGTTCCGCAGCTGCCGCAGGTGGCGTCACGGTACATTTTGCGCACGCATTACGGGCCGGTCTTCGCGACCGCGGTGGTCGGCGGTGAGCCCGTGGCGGTGTCCATCCAGCGCGCGACGTTCTTCGGTGAGCTGGATACGGCGGCCCCGTTCGCGCTCACGTCGACGCGCGTGGTGAAGGATGCCTCGAGCTTCCAGCGCCTGTTCAACGGCATCACCGGTACCTTCAATTGGCTGTACGTGGACAAGAACGACGTGGGGTACATCCACAGTGGGCTTTACCCGCAGCGCGACATCGGGCAACACCCCGAGCTGCCCGTGTGGGGTGACGGCCGCTTCGAATGGGGCAACATGCGCGCGCTGCCGGAGGGGTACTTCTCGCAGTTCGGCGGGAACAAGGTGTTCGTGACCAATACGTCCACACCGATTGCCCAGGGCGATCCGCTCGAGGGGTCCTTCGAGTGGAAGGACTTCTTGCCGCTCTCCGCGCACCCGTCGGCCATCAACCCGGCACGCGGGACGATTTCGAGCTGGAACAACAGCCCCGCGGCCGGCTGGTGGGCGGCCGACGCCAATGGCACCTACGGCCCGACCCACCGCGCGGACATGCTTCAACGGCGGCTGGACGCGTTTCAAGCCTCGGGGAAGAAACACGACATCGCGAGCATGATCGAAGTCATGGCCGATGCCGCGTACACCGACCTGCGGGGCCAGGAGCTCTTGCCGCTCTTGTTGCCGCTTCTTCGCTCGGGTCCCTTGAGCGACGAGCAACGGGCGCTGGTCGATCTGCTGCAGGCCTGGTCCGACGAAGGGGCGCTGCGGCGCGATCGCGATCACGACGGCCGCTACGATGCCCGCGCCCAGGTGGTGCTCATGGACGCGTGGTATCCGCATCTCATGGAAAAGCTGCTCCCGCAGCTCGATGCGCTCGACAAGGCGCACGCCCCGGTGCTCCAGGACCGCTACGATGCGCCGCGCGCGCAGGGCTCGGCGTACCAGCAGGGATGGTTCCAGCACATGAAGCGCGTCCTGCAGATGGCGTTGAGTACGCCGGGCCATCACGACTACCGGCAATTGAAGTGCGCGGGCGATGGCACCGCCGCGGGCTGTCGCCAGGCGGCGCTCGATGCGCTCGGGGCGGCGGTGAACGACCTGGGCGGGTTCGCCAACCGCGCCAGCTGGGATGGGAGCACCCTCGCGAATGCGAAGGGCAAGTCTGGCGCGGTGGTCGAGGACTACGACTCGGTGGAGCACACGGCGATAAGCTTCCTCACCGTGGCTCCCATCCACTGGACGAACCGGCCGACGTTTCAGCAGGTCGTCCAGATCGTCAATGCACGTCGCTGATGCACTTACCGCTGGCGGTGTTGCACACGAGGGGGGCGCAGCAATCGGCATCGCTGGTGCAGCCCCCGCACTGCCCGCCCTTGCAGGCATCCTGGCAATCGTTGCACGAGTTGCAGGTCTGCCCCGGCGGGCGGCACCCCTCGAGATCGAGGATGGCTTCGTCGTAGTGGACGGTGAAGAAGCCGGGGAACTCGAGCCGGTTGCCGTAGATCGATCCGGACATCTCGAAGCCCGCCTGCGGGGCGGCGATGGTCGCATTTGGCGCGTAGAAATTGCCGCCGACCTCGGAGCGGCCGGTGAGCGTGAACGTCGGCCCGCCGATGTAGATGCGCACCTTGGACGGGAACTTGGGCGAGCCGAATTGCGTTCCACCGGCCATCGAGAAGTTGCCGGCGACGAAGATGTCGATCTCGGTGCCGGGGTCGAGGTTGACGTTGAAGGCGCCGGCGACGTTCAGGTTTTGCTCGACGAACAGCGCGACGCGGCCCTTGATGTTCAAGGTGACACCGGGGCCGCCGATGGCCGTGAGGTAGTAGCGGCCGCACGGGAGGTCGATGCCGGCGGGGCTGGTGCCGTTGGCCAACGCATTCGGGGACAGGTTGATGGACGCGTTGTTGTTGTCCGTCTTCATCTTCGGGACGATGCCCGCGATGTCGACCTTGTTCGCGCAGTCGCAGGGGAGCGGGACCGCGACGGGGCCTTCGACGACGCCGCCGCTCGAGACGCCGGCGCCGACGTTGCTCTTCTGCGGAACGTAGACTTTGCCCGCGACCTTGACGCCGATGCTGCCGACCTTGCCAGTGGCGCGAACGTCGCGGCCGATGTTGGTCGTTCCCGAGTCGATGATGTTGATGTTGCCTCGTGACCAGAGATCCGTTGCGATCTTGCTGCCGCTCGAGGAGGTGAAATCCACGGTGTTCGCGTCGGAGGCCACGCCCTCGCCGCCGGAGTACGCCGAGCCGCCGATCTTGTACGCGCCGGTGCTGGTCAACTTTCCATTGGCACCGATGGATCCGCCGGTGCGTGCGCCGCCGCCGTCGAGGTTCGAGTTGAAGGAGTCCGTGGTGAGCGTGCCGCTGAACGTGGTGGTCGTGCACGAACAGGCGGCGAACTTGAAGAGCTTGCGCCCGAGATCGCCGGTGCAGATGTCGCCGCCGGGAATGGGGATCGCGGCGCCGGAGCCCTTGCAGAAATCACCGCCGCCGCCGCCTCCACCGCCATCGCCGCGGGAGCCGTCTCCCGCGCTGCCATCGCCAAAGCCGCCGCCGTTGCCGGCGTCCGTGCCAAAGCCACCACCGCCGGGGCCACCGGGGCCGTCGATGGGATCGGCGGAGGAACTGCCACAGCCGGCGCCCCAGAGGGCCGTGAGAAAGAAGGTCGCGATGATTCCCGCGATGGGCGACATACGCATGGGGAGGACTCCTTTTTAGTGGGTAGTCGCGGCCCGGATCCCAAACGGCTCACGCATTCGGATCTTTAGAGATCCACTTCCAACGCCGACGTGAAGGCGACGCTCGGGCGCAAGGCCGAGGAGACTTCTTGCGAGGCAAAACGAACGACCGGGCGCGGGAAACCAACGAGGATCCGCGCATCGAGCACGATGCGCGCCGTGCGCGAAAGCGGGATGGCGCCACCCGCCGATGCCGATGTGAGAAAGGCCCACGTGCCGTCGTTCCCATCGCGATAGGGAGCGCGTGCGTCGCCCTCGGCGGCGAGATGGTACACACCGAGCCCAATGGCCGCGCGTGGATGAATCCATCTTGGAAAGGACGGGTAGTAGCCGAGTTCCACGAGCGCCAGTTCTTGCCGCACGCGTGCAACGCCTTGGTCTGCGCGCACCACGGCGCCGAAGGCGGGCGCCATGGCGAGCGCGCCCACTTTGAGGGGGCCGGTGAGTCGGTACGAGAGGGCGAGGGTGGGCGCAACGGCGAGGCCGAGATCGCCCCAGAGCAGTGAGGCCCCGGCGTCGAGGGTGATATTTCTATCAGCCCCCCCACCCCGACCCTCCCCCGGGGGGGGAGGGGGCCGAAACGTCTCGACCAAGCGAGTTACAGGTTCCGGGGGAGGCGGCTCGATTTTCGAGGGTGCGGCGAAGGGCTCGATCAGGCTGGCGCGCATCAATTCGAGAACGAGCATCGCCAAGGTGGCGGGATCGTCGTGCGGATCGATTTTGCGCAGCACCGTTTTGCGGGTCAGGTGATCTGCGATCCAAATGTCGGCCGTGCTGCTTTGACCAGGGGCGGCGGTGCGGCGGACGAGGATCGTCGCAATGGCGTCGTCGTCGGCTTCGACCTCGGCGCGGGGGCCGTCGTCTTTTCGTGGGGGGCGCTCGCGCACCTCGAAGCCGATGCTGCGCAGCTCGGAAGCGACGCGCAAATAGGCCTCGGCGAGGAAGGCGTCGTCCTTCTTCTGGTTTTCGCGGCGCTCGCGGCGCTCCTGCACGATGATCACGCGGGATGGCTCGCGTGCACGCGCCGGGTGCGCCATGAGCGCGAAGCCCGCAAGCACCGCCGCGGCGCGGCCATGTGCGCGCCGGCGGCTATGCGATTTGGTCATCGAGTGAGATCGAGCGCGGGCTTCTCGTAAGGACCATGTGGATAGAGTCTTAAATACTCCATCGCGAGCGGCCGTGCTGCCTGTCGTCCGGATCGGCGCGCCACGAGCACCATCGTTCGCCCTCGCGCGTCGCCGGCGAAGGGACCGCTGCCCGCCTCGCGCAGGTACGTGCCGTACCAGCCGATGGCGTCATCGGGTCGATTCGCATGCTCCTCACAAAGCCGGCCCAGCACGAAGGCCGAGACATGCGCATCGTCCGTCCCGGGGAAGCGATCGCGAATCGACTCGTACACGGCGCGCGCCTGAAGGTCCTCGTCGCCCGAGTAGCGCACGGCGTCGCCCAGCGCGCGCAGATCCGTCGCGGGCCGCGTTCGCAGCACTTGCCCGAAGCCGGCGGCCTTCGCTTCGCGCAGCACGCGTTTGAACTCCCCGCGTGCCACGAGTTCGCGCCACGTCGGAGCAGGTGTCGGCGGCACCACCGCCCGCACCGCCGGTTTGTCTTGCGGTTCGAGCTCGATGATCTCCGGCTCCAACGCCGGCGCGAGCTCGGGTGCGGGAACCGCGGCAGGCGGCTCGCTTGGCGTTGCGCTCGGTGTAGGGGCCGCCGTCGGCAAGACCGCGGGCGCATGCCAGCGATTCGTTGCCGCGACGGCCACCAGGGCCACCATGATGGCACCTGCGGCCGCAGCCAGCGCATAGAAGCGCGCCCTCGACGGCCGGCGCATCTTCTCCACGGACGCAATCAAGCGCGCCCGGCCCTCGAGGTGCTGCTGCCGTGTGACGGGCGGCGTGGCGTCTTGCAGAAGTTCTCCCAGCCGATGGCTCATGGCAAGCTTTCCCCTTTGTCTTGCCGGGACACGTAGGATTGCAACAGTGGCTCCTCGAGCGCGCGACGGGTCACGTGTTCGTCTGCGCGTGCGATGCACCGTTTCGTCGTCGCGAGGGAGCAGCCGAGTGCGCTCGAGACCTCGGTGAGCTCGTAGCCTTCCGCGTGGCGCAGCACGAAGGCGAGGCGATCGCGATCGGACAGCTCTTCGAGCAGCGCGTAGAGGCGAAACAGTGCCGCGCGCGAAGAAGGATCGTGCGCGCTGGAGGCGACGTCGGGCACTTGGCCGCTGTCGCTCAGATGGAACCAGCGTCGCACGCGCTTCTTGCGCAGGGCCGTGCGGGCCACGCGCAGTCCGATGCCGAAGAGGAACGCGCGCACCGCCGAGGGATCGCGCAGGCTGGCGATGTTGCGGAAGAAGCCGACGAACACTTCCTGCACGAGGTCGTCGAGGTCCCAGCCCGGACCGAGCGTACGAAAGAGCAGCGCCCGGACGGCCGGAGCGTAGCGATCCCACAGCCCTGCCGCGGCCCGCGGATCGCGGGCCTGCGCGAGGAGCACGAGCTCGGCGTCGCTGCGCTCGGGCGCGTCCTGCTCAGGACTATTTCGCGTGCGCAATGGACGCACCGAAGAAGGTCGCATACCCCCCCATAGTAGCTTCGCCCCCTGACAACGGCTCAGGGAAGGGCGCAGCCGAGGGCTCGCGCGTGCTTCCGCGCTTCGTCGGCGCTTTTCGACGCGGGTTTCGCCGCGCCCCAGCGCTGCAGAACGAAGCGGTAGGCCTCGCACGCGCCGGCCTTGTCGCCCGTGCGCTCTTTGGCTTCGCCTAGCCAAAGGTGCGCTTGTGTATTGACGAAGGGTTGCTCGAAGCTGAGACAGCTCTTCGACGCCGGGTCCAGGATCTCCACCGCGCGCGCATACTCGCCGGCGGCCAGCGCCAGGCGCCCGCGCTGGATCTCGGCCACGCGCAGGTCGAACGTGTTGAACCCGATGAAGGTCGGCGCGCGCTCGGACATCATGTTCGGGGCCTGGCTCCATCCTTCGATGGCGAGCTCGCGCACGTCGGCCACCGGCCCCCACACGAATCCCCACGAATCGACTTTGTTCAGCCGCGTCCCCAGGCGCTCTTCCCAGAGGTGCGTGCGCGTGCGCCACTCGTCGGTGGAGACGCGGCCGGTTCGCAGAAGGATGCCCAGCATGTTGGGCTCGTACGACATGAGTTCCGGCGTGGGATCGCCCACCGTCCATACGGCGTGAAGGCGCAAAAACGGCTCGACGATGGCGCTGGCTTTGGCCAGCTGCCCCGTTTCTTCGGCCGTGGACATCAACATCGCGGTGGGCCGCAAATGCCAGGTCAGCACGGGATCGGTCGTCGTTTGCTTCGCGAGCTGTGTGGCGAGCCGCTCGGCCTTGGCGAAGTCGCCTCGGTAAACGGCGAGGCGCGACATGGCGTGCAACCACTTGGCCTCGTGGTGCTCTTCGGGCTGGTGGGCCAGTTGCTGGCGGACGGCTTCCTCGATGGTCTCGTCGGGGGCGCCTTCTTCGGCCAGCGCCAGGGCCAATTGCCAGTACGCCGAGCCGCTCGTCGGCGAGCGCGCGATCCAACGGCGCGCCTCGGAGGCGATTTCCGAACAGTGGCCGCGCCACCGCAGAATGAGCACGCGGTCGTGCATGCAATCGGATGCGCCGGGCGAGGCGCGCAGGCACGCATCGAGCGCGGAGAGTTCGTCGTCGAGGCGTCCGAGGCGCGCGAGCACGCGGCCTTGGAATTGCCATGCATCGGCGTACTTCGGATCGATGTCCGTCGCGCGCGTGGCCAGGTCCAAGGCGTGTTCGAGCGCCGCCGCATCGAGGGGCAGATTCATCCGCACGGTGGCCGCCCACAGCAGAAGCTCCGCATCGTGCGGAAAGCGGGTAAGCCCCGCATCGACCACGCGCCCCGACACTTCGCGATCGGGCGGATCCAAGATGACCAGCGGCAGCAGCGAATCGAACAGCACCCGATCGCGTTCGCTCAAGGCGTCGCGCAGCTCCGCGGCCCGGCGAAATTGCTCGCGCTGTTTGATGATCGGCTCGTACCAGGTGGCGGTCATCACCCAGCGCAATTGCGCCTCGGGGCACGTGGGATCGGCCTGGGCCGCCTCGGTGAACGCGTTGTAGGCCAGCTCCCAATTGGCTTCGCGCAGCGCCGAGAGGCCGTCGCGGTAGTGCGCCGTCGCCGCCGCGTTGCACTTGGGCGACGCGGGCAGGGACACGATGGAGGTGCCTTCCGGCGGCGGCACGTGTTGCACGCGGAGTGTGGCGCTCGCGGGCCCTTTGTTGCGCCAGACGGCGCGGCCGGCGAAGACGGTGGCCACCATCAGCGTAAACAAGACGGCTACGAGCACGGTGGAACGCCGTCCCGAGAGCCACGAGCGCGACTCGGGGGCGACGTCGTCCTCGCTGGTCTCCGTCTTGGTGTCCGGCAGCAGGGGGCTGATGTCGCGTGACGAATCCGACGAGGCAATGATCAGCTTGGCCGCGCTGATGCGCGCAGCCGGGATGTTCACCGAGATGTCCGGCGAGGCGCCCAGTGCGGAGACGACGTCGCGCATCGAGGGGTAACGATCGCCGGCACCCTTCAAGAGCGTCCGTTGGATGACCTGGGCCACGCGCGCCGGGACCGCACCGCCGAGGGGCTTCGCCTGCTCGGAAAGGGCGGCCGCCGCGATGCTCAATCCACCGCGCTTGAGCGGCCAGGGAAGGCTCCCCGCGAAGACTTCGAACGCGACCACGCCCCAGGAAAATTGGTCCGCGCGGCCGTCGATGCGATCTCCGCGCGTTTGCTCCGGCGCCATGTAGCCCGGCGTGCCCACCACGCGCGTATTGGTGGCGGAGATGGCCAAGTCGCTCGATTCGTCGTCGGCGCCATCGCTCGACGATTGAATGTCGGGCAATCCTTCTTTGTAACGCGCAATGCCGAAGTCCAGCACCTTCACTGTGCCGTCTTCGCGGATCATCACGTTGTCCGGCTTGATGTCGCGATGGACGAGGCCCTTTTCGTGCGCGGCCGCCAGAGCGCGCGCCACGTCGACCATCCAACCGAGACGCGTCTCCAAAGGCGGATACGTGGACCCGACGAACGCGCGGAGCGACTGGCCCTCGACGTACTCCATGGCGATGAACGGCACGCCATCGTGCTCGCCCACGTCGTGGATGGCCACCACGTTGGCGTGGCTGAGCGCCGCGGCCGCACGTGCTTCGCGCAGGATGCGCGCGGACGATTCCGTCGGGGCGTGGAGCGCGCGATCCCGATGCAGGACCTTCAGGGCGACGGTGCGTCGCAGCCGCGTATCGAAGGCGCGAAAGAGCTCCCCCATGCCTCCGACGCCGACGCGCGCCTCGAGCAAGTAACGGCTCGCGAAGGTCATGCCCGAGTGCAGTCCGCGATCCGAATCGTGCGCCGGCCGCGAGGGCACGGTCATCTCCGGGTTTGGCTCTTCGGGGGCGGGCGAAGGAGGCAACGCCGGCGAGGGCACCTTCTCGTCGACGGCCGCGGGCGGATCGCCGTGGAACCGGGTGCGGAGGTTGCGCGGCAGCATGCTCGGCGCCGACGACAGTGTCTTCGGCAACGAGACACCGAGCTCCGATTCGTGGTTGCCGTTCTTCGAGATGCCCATGAGGATCTCGGCCAGCACCTCGCGCACCTCCCCGGCTGCGGCAGGGCGAGTGGTGGGGCTCTTCGTCAGCAGCGCGTCGAGCAATTCTTCCAGCTCCAGCGGCGCGTCCGCGGAGTACGCGCGCAGCCAGCGCGGCTCCCGCGTCTGCGGTGTCAGCGAAGCCTCCGCGGTGAGGGACTGCAGAATGACGCCGCCGAGGGAGAACAAGTCGCTGGCCGTGTCCAGGTCCTGGCCGTCCGCAGGTTCACCCGCGTGAGCGAATGGATGGGGCAGCCCAAAGTCGATGAGCTTCGCCAGGCGTGCACCGCTTCCGTCGGTGGTGCGCGGCAGAAAGACGTTGGATGGCTTCAGGTCGCCGTGGACGACGCCCGCCGTGTGCAGGGCATCGAGGCCGTCGGCCAAGCGGTGGCCCAGCGCGAGCGCGCTCACCATCGAGAGCGGCTCGCGCGAGAGCCGGGCGGCCAGGGTTTCGCCATCGAGCCACTCGGTGACGAGGAAGCGCTCGTCATCGATGGAGATGCCGTGGGACAGGTAGGCGATGACCGCCGGGTGGCGGATCGCCGCGAGCACACTCAGTTCGGAGACAAACCGCCCGATTTCGGGGGCGCGGTGCGGGTGAAGCACCTTGAGCGCCACGCGCGCCGACGTGATTCGGTCGGTCGCGCGATAGACCACGCCCATGTTGCCGACACCTGCTTCGAGCTCGATGGCGAATCGATCGGCAAAGAGCTGGGCCGCCCCGAGCGCGCGCACACGGACAGTGTACTCGGAAGATCTCATTTAGGAGAGGGTGGTCCTCCAGGATTCTTGGGCGGCGGTCCGGAAACTTTGTGAGCGACGGTTCCGGCGGGGTGGCGGTACCAGCCCGGATCGGTGTTGTAGTCGGTTAAACCCTCTCGGATCTTGATGATGGTGAACATTCCACCCATTTCCACGGGTCCGAACGGTCCTTCGCCCGCCATCATGGGGAGCGTGTTCTTGGGCCGGCCCATGTCCATCATGTTGCCCATGCCCTTTTCCCCCATGGCCATGTAGCCGGGGAGGATTTTCCGGACCCGCTGCTCGACGCTCCCTTGCTTGACGCCGATCAAGTTGGGAACGTCGTGGCTCATCGCATTCATGGTGTGGTGCGTTTTGTGACAATGAAAGGCCCAATCGCCAGGATTGTCGGCGGTGAACTCGATGTCCCGGGTGGTGCCCACGGGAACGTCCACCGTGGTCTCCGGCCATCGCGCGCTCTCCCGAATGCGCCCGCCGTCGGTCCCCGTCACTTCGAAATTGTGGCCGTGGATGTGAATGGGGTGGTTATCCATGCTGAGATTTCCCAGTCGGATGCGCACACGGTCGTTTTTTTTCACGATCAACGGGTCGGTACCCGGCCACACGCGGCTGTTGAAGGTGAAGATGTTGAAGTCGGTCATGACCACGGGATTCGGCCGAGCGGTGCCGGGGGGGATGGCCCATTCCATGAGCATGATGGCAAAATCGCGGTCGATTCGCTCGCGCACGCGGGGGTGGACGATGAAAAATCCCATCATGCCCAGGGCCATCTGCACCATCTCGTCGGAGTGGGGGTGATACATGAACGTCCCCGGCTTGCGCACGGTGAACTCGTAGACGTAGGTCTCGCCCGGTTCGATGTGCGGTTGCACGAGGCCGGCGACGCCATCCATGCCGCAGGGCAAAATGATGCCATGCCAGTGCACGCTCGTGCGCTCGGGCAACTTGTTGGTGACATAGAAACGGACGCGATCGCCCTCGACCATCTCGATGGTCGGTCCGGGGGTTTGCCCGTTGTACCCCCAACAATGGACGGTCATTCCGGGCGCGAACTCGCGCTTCACTTCTTCGGCCACGAGCTGGAACACCTTCACGTTGCCGTCCATGGTCCACGGAAGGGTGGACCCGTTCGGTGTCACCACGCTGGTGTAGGGCGTATAGGGCAGGGGTCCGGGCGGGGGCGACGAAGGCGTCGTGGCTGGCGCTGATTGCGCCTGGGCGTTCTTGGCGTCGGCCGTGGCTTCGAGAAACGCGGCGCCGCCGAGCAGAGCAGCGCGAGAGAGCATGTCGCGTCGGGTGATCATGGGGCACCGTGGTGATGTTGGTGGGAGGGCTGCGAAGAGGGGGAAGGCGGAGAAGGCTGGGGGGCCTGCGAAGGTTTCGAAGGCTTGCCAGGCGAGCCAGGCGAGCCAGGCGAGGCGGGGGCTGCGGGGAGGCGGCCTCCCACGGCGCGTTCGAGATCCGCGCGGGCGACCCAATAGGCGCGCACCGACTCGATGAAGGAGCTGTAGGCGTTGATCTCGTTTTGCTTCGCCTGGAGAAGCTGGAAAACGCCGATCAGCATGGCGTCGTACTGCTCCTGCGCGAGGGTGACGATGCGCTCGTTCAACGGGACGAGCGTGGTGCGGTAGCGTTCGACGACGTCGCGGTTCAACGTGAGGCGGGCCCGCACGGCGCGCACCTCGGAGCGGATGTCCACGGCGACTTCGCTCACATGGAAGCGACTCTGCCGGTACTCGGCCTCGAGCCGCGCGATGACCGCCTGCCGCTGATCGAAAATGGGCAGCTCGATGGCACCGCCCGGTTCGAAGTCCCACGAGCCGCCTTCGCCGCCGTGGCGGTCGGCGGTGAGCCCACCCTCGATGCCGCCGAGGAAGCGGAAGTCCTTGGCCAGGGTGAGCGCCTTTTCGAGCGCGGAGCTCTCGGACTTCGCGGCCTTGAGGTCGAGCCTCTGGTCGATGGCCACGGTCTCGAGGTCGTCGAGCGGGGGTTCGGCGGCGGGGATTTCTGCCATGCGCCCCGAGATGCGCCAGCGGATTTGCCGGCCCCACAAGCCCAGCACGCGATTGAGCTCCTCACGCGCCTCGATGGCCTCCGTCTCGGCGCGTGTGAGCTCGAGGCGCACCGCTTGGTATTGGCCCTCCTGGTTCGCCAGATCGAGATCGTTCAGGTTGCCGGCCTGGTGCTGGGCGCGCGCGAGCTCGACGCTGGCCTCGGCGGCATCGGCGATGGTGCGCCGCATGGCCACCATCTGCTCCGTCGACTGCGCGTGGACATACGCCACTCGGGCCATGCGTGCGGTTTCCAGCACAGCGTCGCCCACGCGCGCCTTGGCCGCGTCCATTTTGCGGTTCGCGATCTTCTTTCGCAGCGGCATGGTGAGCAGACCGAGGAAGTCCTGCGTGATGCCCAAGGTCTCGGTGGGCAGGGGGCCTTGCCGATCGCCAAGCCTCACGCTGCCGCTCAAGACGGGGTTTTGGAGCAGGCCCGCCTGCACGACGTCGGCCTGCGCGATGCCCAGCTCCTCGTACACGCCGAGGAGCTTCCGATTGTTGAGCAGTGCAATCTGCACGGCCGCGTCCTCGGTCAATTCGTGTTCGAGCATGCGGCCGATGGCCTTGGCGACCTGGCCATCTTCGACGGTGCCATTGTTCCAATGGAGACGCCGTCCGCCGGTGCGCTGTTCGATGACCTGCGATACTTCGTTGAAGGCGGGTTTGGCCGAAGTCGATGCGCAGGCAACGAGATTCGGAAATAGGGCCAGACACGCCCATGTCCGAAGGTGACTTTCGACGAAACGTGTCGGTCCTCGAGACGTCCTCGTGCGAGAACCGCGGCAGCGAGACGAAACCGGCGGGACCGGCGCGATGTTCCGCTCAGAAAGAAGGGATCGCCAAGACGTTGGGCGATACTTGCACAAGAGACGGGCGAGGGCGCCGGTCCCGCCGGGCTTGTCCCGCTGCCGCTGCTCGACTGCGAAGAAATTGGCGGACCACGACGATCTATCGATCGCCGCGTTTGGTGAAAGCCGAAACATGGAAAACCTCTAGCGTAAAAACCAAAATGAATGACGGCGACCAACTGCCAACGCAGCGGTGCGCGCGATCAGATCAGGTAAACGCTGAGGAACGAAGGCGTGGGCGCTCGTGGCGGTGGGCCCGCGCGCGCCATACGCGACGCGGTGCGAAGTTCGCTCGGCTCGTACGGCACGATGGGGGCGGGCGGCAGAACACCGAGGAGCGGCGCCGTCTCGACATGCGGGGCGGGGGCTGCGTGAACCATCCGCAACCCGTCGGCCGCGAGCCGTTCGCAACACCCGGGGGTTCGCGTGTGGCACTGCGCGTCGCGCGGTGCCTCTTTCTTGGTCCGGGCCGCGCAGCACGCGTGTTCGGCGCCCCTTCCCATGCTGCTCATGCTGCCCATCTGCATGCAGGCGAAGTACGTTTCGCCGGCCCGGAGCATCGCGAGCGTCATCGCGAGCACGAGGGCGCAGGCGAGCAACGTCGCCAATGCACGCATACCTCGCTTCACGATGACCACGCCTGCACTGTAGTGAGCAGGTTCGCTTCGCGCAACGTGCTAGATCTTCGCACATGTCTGAAGTCGACAATTCGGACGAGCGGCTTCGCGTTTTGCTCCAAGAGCGGGCACGCCTTCTCGCGTTCGTCGAACGGCGGGTAGGTTCGCGGGAGATGGCCGAGGAGATCCTTCAAGAAGCGTTCGTGCGCGGTGTCGAAAAGATCGCGGCCGTGCGCGACGACGAATCCGTGGTGGCCTGGTTCTATCGGCTGCTTCGCAATGCCATCATCGATCGGCGGCGGCGCCATGTGGCGACCGAGCGCGTTCAATCGGAGCTCGCGCGCGAGTGGGAGGCGCTGGCCGAGGCGAACGAACCCGACGAGCGCGAGCGCGGCGAAATATGTACTTGCATGTCGGGTCTCGTCGACACGCTCAAACCAGAATACGAAAGCGCCATTCGCACGGTTGACCTCGGCGGGGGCACCGTGGCCGACCTGGCACGGGCCAATGGAATCAGCGCGGGAAATGCCGCCGTTCGTCTGCATCGCGCCCGGCAGGCCTTGGGGCAGCGGCTGCGCGTGACGTGCGGCGCCTGCGCGGAACACGGCTGCCTCGACTGTGGATGCAGAAAATCGGACGAGAGACGTGTAAGAGCCGCCACCTGACTGCGTCTGCAGGGTCATGACCATGGAACACTCCGAGCCCATCAAGAAGCCGTGCTGCCACGGCAAGGCGGCCCACGCGCCGGTCGCTCCAGTCGCGCCGGCCGTGACGGCCGCCAAGCCGCCCGTTCCGGCGGCGGCCACCTCCGGGGCCGATGTAGAATACACCTGTCCGATGCACCCCGAGGTGGTGCAGATGGGGCCGGGCTCGTGCCCCAAATGCGGAATGGCCCTGGAGCCGAAGATCGTCTCGGCCACCACGGTGGAGGACGACTCGGAGCTGCGCGACATGCGGCGTCGCTTCCTCGTCGCCGCGGTGCTTTCCGTGCCGGTGCTGGTCTTGGGCATGGCCGAAACGCTGCCCTGGGTGCAGCTCGGCCTGGCGACGCCGGTGGTGCTTTGGGGCGGCTGGCCCTTCTTCCAGCGCGCGTGGGCGTCGGTGATCCATCGCAGCCCGAACATGTTCACGTTGATTGCGCTGGGGACGGGGACGGCCTTCGTCTACAGCCTGCTCGCGATGCTCGTGCCGGGCATCTTTCCCGAGTCGATTCGCATGCACGGGATGGTGCCCGTGTACTTCGAGGCCGCGTCGGTCATCGTGGCGCTGGTGCTGCTCGGCCAGGTGCTGGAGCTTCGTGCGCGCAGCCGCACCGGCCAAGCGATGCGCGCGTTGCTCGACCTGGCGCCGAAGACCGCGCGAAAGATCAAGTCCTGCGGCGAGCACGACGTGCCGTTGGAGAACGTGCACGTGGGCGACCGGTTGCGGGTGAGGCCGGGGGAGAAGATCCCCGTCGACGGCAAATGTCTCGAGGGAAGCAGCAACGTCGATGAATCGATGGTCACCGGCGAGCCCATTCCGGTCGAGAAAAAGCCGGGCGACCGCGTCGTCGGCGGCACGGTGAACACGACGGGCAGCTTGGTCATCGAGGCCGAGCACGTGGGGCGCGACACATTGCTCGCGCGCATCGTGCAGATGGTGGGCGAGGCGCAACGCACGCGCACCCGGATTCAGCGCGTGGCCGATGCCACCGCCGCGTACTTCGTGCCCGCGGTCATCGCGGTGGCGGCGCTGGCCTTCACGGTCTGGATGTTCGTGGGGCCCGAGCCTCGGTTCTCGCACGCGCTGCTCGCGGCCGTGGCCGTGCTGATCATCGCGTGCCCGTGCGCACTCGGCTTGGCCACGCCGATGTCCATCATGGTGGGCACGGGCCGCGGCGCCCATGCAGGCATTCTGTTCAAGAACGCCGAGGCGCTGGAGTTGCTCAGCAAGGTCGACACCGTGGTGGTCGACAAGACGGGCACACTGACCGAGGGCAAACCGCGCGTGACGCGCGTGGTGGCGCTTTCGGGCGACGAAGAGACGGTGCTCTCGGTGGCTGCGGCGCTGGAAACCGCGAGCGAGCATCCCCTGGCCGACGCCATCGTGCGCGCCGCCCGCGAGCGCGGCCTCGCGATCTCCAAGGCGACGGATTTCCAATCGAAGACCGGCCGCGGCGTCGTCGGCACCGTGGACGGACGCGAGGTGGCGGTGGGCAATCGCGCGCTGCTGGCCGATCGCGGGATCGACGCAGGGCACGCGGTGGGTGAGGCGGGCGAGACGACCGTGTTCGTGGCCATCGGCACGGAGCTCGCGGGGTTCGTGGCCATCGCCGATCCGATCAAGGAGTCCGCGCGCGAGGCCGTGCGTGCGCTGCGCGAGGAGGGCCTCACCGTGGTCATGCTGACCGGCGACGCGAAGGTCGCGGCCGAGGCCGTGGCGCGTGCGGTCGGCATCGAGCGCGTCGAGGCCGAGGTGCTCCCGGAGCAAAAGGAAGCGGCCGTGCGGCGCTTCCAGGAAGGCGGCCGCACCGTGGCCATGGCGGGCGATGGCATCAACGACGCCCCGGCGCTGGCCCGCGCCCACGTGGGCATCGCCATGGGGACGGGCACCGACGTGGCCATGGAGAGCGCCGGCATCACCTTGGTGCGCGGCGATCTGCGCGGCATCGCGCAGGCACGGCGCCTCAGCGAGGTGACCATGCGCAACATCCGCCAGAACCTCTTCTTCGCCTTCCTCTACAACGTACTCGGCATTCCCATCGCCGCTGGCGTGCTGTACCCGGCTTTCGGCCTGTTGCTCTCGCCGATGCTCGCGAGCGCGGCCATGACCCTCAGTTCCGTGTCGGTCATCGCGAATGCGCTGCGTCTAAGGCAAGCTCGCCTGTAGATCGAATATGTCTCGGATAATATCGATTTAGAGTACGTCGACATACTCCTCGAGAAGATGTGCGAGGGCGAGGTCTACGATGTCTGGCGCGCATCGGACGGAAGGACATCGAATACGTCACATCGATGAATGCGCCCTCCGGCCATGTATGATGGGCAAGTCAGCGCGAGCCCACGCCCTCGACGAGCACGTGAGACATGGCAGTCGAAATCGAGAATTGTCCGGCTACGGAAGCATCCCCCAACGGTGATCCTTTTCAATGGGTTGGCCACGTCCTGGAAGGGCGTTACGCCGTGGAGGCCTTGGTGGGCGAAGGCGGCTTTGCCGTCGTCTACCGAGGGCATCACGCCGGGCTCGATGAATCGGTGGCCATCAAGTGCCTCAAGATCCCGCGCAAGATGGCCGGCGAAGAGCGCGACCGCTTCTTGCGGTCGTTCCTCGACGAGGGAAAGCTCCTCTATCGGCTGTCGCGCGGCAACGCGAGCATCGTCCGATCGCTCGACGTCGGCGTGGCCACCTCGCCGAACGGTACGTGGACGCCGTACCTCGTGCTCGAGTGGCTCGAGGGGCGCACCCTCGAAGACGATTTGAACCTGCAGCGCCGCAAAGGCCTCACGCGCACCTTGGCGGAAGCGCGTGCGCTGCTCGAGCCGGCGGCGCGCGCGTTGGGGACCGCGCACGCCCAAGGTGTCGCGCACCGCGACATCAAGCCGGCGAATCTCTTTCTCTGCACGGTGGATGGAAAGCGCACCCTCAAGGTCCTCGATTTCGGCATCGCCAAGGTCATTGCCGAGTCCACGGATCTGCGGCGCGCCCATGAGGCGACGGGAACCTCGCTGCAGGCTTTTACGCCGCGCTACGGCGCGCCGGAGCAGTTCGATCGCCGCTTCGGTGCGACGGGGGCGTGGACGGACGTGTTCGCGCTGGCGCTCATCCTCGTCGAGGTGGTCGTCGGCAAGTCGGCGATGCAAGGGGAGGGCGTGGAGCTTTTCCTCATGGCGAGCAACCTGCACGAGCGCCCCACGCTTCGGACCTTCGGCGTCGACGAAGGCGGCGCCGTCGAGCGCGTGCTGGCGCGCGCCTTGGCGGTGCATCCGACGGATCGCTATGCCCATGCCAACGCCTTCTGGGACGCGCTCACCGCCGCGATGAACGACGGCGAGGCCGCCGCCGTCTCGCCACGCCCGCAGGTGGATCCGCTCGCGCAAACCGTTCCCTCGGCGCGCGATGTTCTCACCGAGGGGCCGATCTCGCCGGTGCCGAGCGGGCGCACGCCCGTGGCCATGGCGCGCTCGTCGTCCGAGCGGGGTCGCTCGGGCCGGGGCTCGCTTCCGAGCTGGTCGGGGCAACGGGGAAGTCTCGAGCGGGCGGTGCCCACCGTGCAAGCCATCTCGGGCGCCGTGCCCGACGACGACGCGCCGGCACCGTCATCTTCGTCGGCGCGCACCATGCTGCCCTGGATCGGGCTTGCGGCCGTCGTGGCCGTGGGCGGTGCATGGGCGTACTCCGAGTGGACGCGCGAGGAAAGTCACTACCGCGCCCTCTCGTACCGCGGCGCGGGCCGCGGCCCGCATGGATCGTCGCTGGCCTTGGAATCGGCGGGCGCTGGCGCGATGACCTGCCCGAACGGCCTGGTTCCCTTTTCGGACGACGCCATCGAGGGCGCGCTTTGCATCCCCAGCGAGCTGCAAAACGCGCCCATCGTCGATGGATCCCTGCGCCAAGGCGACATCGAGTTGAAGCTTCGTGGCGGCACCCTGCGTCCGCCCGAGGTCACGCTCGACAGCGTGTTCGCGCGGATCACCGCGGAGGATGCCAAAGATGGCGGCTCGGTGCGGAGCGGCTCCATCGAGAAGAGCCCCGACTCGTTCTCCTTTGCGGGCACCTTGCGCGGGAAAGCATTTTTCGAGCGCACGGTGAGCGAGGCCGACCGCTTCGTGGGATTCCAGCTCGTCTACCCCGAGTCGGCGCGCAAGGTGCTCGAGCCCAAGTTGGGATTCATGATCCCGTCCTTCGCGCGCCGCCGCTGAACGTAACGGTCAACCCGCGCGGTACACGAGATCGTGCGGCTCGAGCGGGGTGATCTTCGGCGCGAGCTCGGCGAAACGCCGGCAGGCCATCTCCGCCAGCACGTCGACGCGTTCTTGCATCTTGGTGGCCAATTCCTCGGAATCCACATCGAGCGAGAAGGCGTCGGGAAGATGCCCTTCGCGTGCGAGATCGAGCCAGCAAACCTGTTGCTGAATCACATCGTCGATTCGGTCTCCCTCGTAACTCACGAGCATGAGATCCAGGTGGATGGCCGGAAAAGAATCTTTTTCGACGACGGTGAATTCCCGGTACGTCAGTTCGTAACGCGCATTCTGATGCGAGCCCAAATAAATGGGAAATGCGTCCTGAAGCAGTTGCTCGAGGCCACCCTCACGCTCGTGCGCGGGGACGTCGAATTGAAAGAAGTCTCGGTGCAGCCGGTGAAGCCAGCCCTCCGGGACGGGCTCGTTGGACGTCCACATGCCTCCCAGCCCCGTGACCATCTCCGGGGTCGGAAATTTGCGCACGCGCCGCAGCGGTGGCCAGTAGTCGGTGTCCTCGAGAATCTCGCCACACTCGCGCTCGAAGCGGCCCCTGTCCGTTCGCCCGACGAGCTGCTCCGCGGCGCCTTCGTTCACCAGGACCAGCTGCATCTCGTCGGCGATGGCCGGAAGGAGCAGATCCGAGGAAATGCCGTCGGAATCGACGACCCCCGTCCACGTGCAATAGCTCACCAGCGCGCCGGAGCTGTCCGTGGTCACCTCGTAGGGCGCCACGATGGATCGGGAGCCGGTCCGCGCAAAGAGCTCGCGCAGAAGATTGCGCTGCTTCCCGTAGAGCACGTGCAGCTCGCGGTACTCCACGGTGGCAAATTGCGCGTGAAGCGGATGATCCTCCGGCAAGCGGAGGGGTTCCCAGCGCCCATTTTGCAGCACCACGGGCCTGGCGCTCGTGGGCTTCGGATGATCGAACGTGCTCCATCCGATCGCGCCCAGTTGGCGTAGCCCATCGACATCGTCGGAGCCGGTGACCACGAGCAGATCGCTGTGGGCGACCAGGGCAACTGGCTCACCCCGAACTGCCAAATTGGAAATTGCGTCCGTCAGGAAAATACGTGACGAGTCGAATCCATCTTTCGTCGCGCTTTGGAATGTACCATTCCCGATTCGCTGGAACGCCGGGCGCACCGAGGCCGTGGCCGCGGCGACGGCCATCTCCACGGGATCGCTCTCGAATGAAAAAGTGCGGGCTGGTTCCACGCCTGCATTCGTGGGGACGACGAACATGAATGAAAGGAATTCATTGAGCCGCCACGCGGCTGGCGGCTCCGAGTGGCCTTCCAATTCCGCGGCGAGTCGAGGAAACTCCACGGCAGCCCGGGAACCCACGAGCGGAACGATGTCGCTCGGCAATCGTGCGCTGTTCTGCATTTCGATTTTTCTACCCTAGCTTTACTGCCAGAAATTACGTTTTCGAATCACTTTGCCTTACTAGGCGAGTTTCGATTCGGAGCATAACTTCACGCAGCGAGTTAACTGTTGGCCGGATTTGTTTGGTAATCAATAATACCATTACATGGCCAAGTGTCGGTCCGTTCGTCTTTTCGGAATCGATATTCGGTATTCGCGTGCGCCCGTGGAAATTTGTGGCGTACGCCGGGAGGGGCGAGCTGAGGTCGCCTTGGCAGCGTACGAATTCGTAAGCTGCGGAAGAAAAGGTACGGCCTTGCCGGATTTGCAGCCGGCATCTACCTGCACAGTGCATGTCCAATGAGACCCAGCGGGTCGGACTTCCGACCGGGCAGCACGAAGTCGTGATCGGCGGAACGTCGATGGTTTATCACGTACATGGAAGCGGGCCGGTCGTGGTGGCCCATCCGGGCGGTCCTGGTGGCGGGTGGCGCTACCTACGGATGCCGGAGGTCGAAAAATTCGCGACCGTCGTCTACGTCGAGCCCATTGGTACGGGCGCCTCCGGGCGATTCGAGAATCCGGCCGATTACAGCCTGCAGCTCGATGCGTCCAACGTCGAGGGACTGCGCGCGCACTTGGGAATCGACAAGATTGCGCTCCTCGGTCACTCGTACGGCGGCTTCGTGGCGTTGACGTATGCCCTCGCGCATCCGGATCATCTGGCGGCGCTCGTCCTGTATGACACGTCCCCCACCAACGGACCGGATTTCGACAAGGACGTCGCCTCCAACCTGCAATGGTTCAAGGACGAGCCGTGGTTCGGCGAGGCCACCGCGGCCTTCCAGCAATTGAGCAAGTCCCAGAGCGATGAAGAGCTCACGGCGACGTTTGCCCGCGTCATCCCGCTGTACATTGCCCATTGGCCGCAGCGGCGCAACGAGCTCGAGGGCCGCATGTCCCGCATGGAGCTTCACGTCGAACGGTCCTACCGCCGAAAGGTCGGCGGCCCCTCGGTGCCGAGTACGCCCTACGATGTTCGTCCGCGGCTGGGCGAAATCAAGGTGCCCACACTCGTCCAAGTGGGCGCCAAAGACTTCATTTGCTCCGCCAAGATGGCCGAGGTGATCCATCGCGGCATCGACGGTTCCCGCTTGGTCGTCTTCCCGGAGACGGCCCACCTCGCCCATATCGAAACGCCGCACGAGTACGCGCGCAGCATTCGCGAGTTTCTAGGGAGCGCGGCCGGGCTGTAGGAGGATGCGGCGCTCGGTATTGCGTTCGACGGCGGGGCGGCTGTAGAGCAAGGGAAACGTGCCCCCGGCGCTCCAGGATTCGGCCAGATCGCGGTAGTGCGCGGCGCGCGCATCGCCGGATTGGCCCGGGGTATTGATGGCGCGGGACGCGTCCCAGTGGCCCACGTCGAGGACCATGCGGAAGGAGGCCCCGGCCGTGTGCGTGAAGTCTTTCTCGTAGGTGGAGGCGTTGACCGTGTACTCGGAGCCACCGCGCGGGAGTGGCCCGACGTTCAAGCGTGCACGGGTGGCTTCATCGACGCCCGCGGAGAGCGGATGCTGGAAAACCGAGTGCAAGAGACGGCCCCACTTCCACTCCGTGGCTTGCGCGCCCAGGAGACGGGCGGTGTCGGCGTAGGCAGCATCGAGCGTGTCGGAGAGCAAGCGGTCGCGTTTGGCGGGCGCGTCCTCGCCGAACCACCGTTGCGGGTGCTCGAGCGCATCGAGCAACGTCGCCAGATCGGGCTGCGCCACGACGCTGGCCGCGGCGGGCGGGAGCATGGCCTTGACGAAGGCGGGGCCGAGGTGGCGCTTTCGCCACACTTCGAAGAGCGCGGCCGGCGCGGAGTCCGCGCGTTCGATCCCGTCCCATGCGTGCAGCATGGCGGACGCGGCCCCGGAATGGGGAAGGAGCGCGATGAGCTGCAAGGCGGGGCGCGAGAGCTGGTCGCTTTGCAGGCGAATCGAATCCTCGACCGAGGCGTGCGGGGACGCGGATAGCACCTCGTGAATGCGCTGATAGCGCGCTGGATTGACCCATTCGAATCCGATTTTCTTTTCCCGATACGGATAATCGGGTGGCAGATTCATTTGATTGGCCGTGGCAATGAATCCCTCGGGCGGATTGTATGCGCTCGGAAAGTCGTCCCCGTCGTAGAAGCCATCCCACTCGTAGCGACCGTCGCCAGGCACGGGGACGAGGCCATCGTAGCCGCGGCGCTTGGGCGCCAGGCCGCCAGGAACCCACCCGATGTTGCCGTGCACGTCGGCGTACGCCTGATTTTCCGTGGGCGCACCCCAGTTGCGCATCGCGCTTTTGAACTCGGCGAAGTTGCGAGCCCGCAGCAGACGAAGGCTGCCGTAGTAGGGCGACATGCCCGGTTCCTGCCACGCCGTGCGCACCGCGTAGGCCCGGTGTCGCGCTTCGTCGATTTTCACCACGGGCCCATGCCGCGTGAAACGGAGCTCGATGTCGCGCGGTGCCTCCCCGGCGACGGGGACGCTTTCTTTGACGGTGCGGAGCGGCTCCCAGCCTTGGCCGTACCGGTAGCGGCCATGGTCGTTCGGGTCGAGCTCGTAGAAGTAGAGATCTTCCTGGTCGAGGTAAAACACGGTGAGCCCGAAGGCGATGGTCCCGTTGTGACCCATCGAAAGTCCGGGCTGGGAAGGCTCGCCGGCACCGATGGCGTCCAGGCCCGGTGCTGACAGATGTGCGATGTAGCGTTGCGAAGGCATCGCGTATTTTCGATGCGGATCGTTGGCCAGGATGGGCCGGCCCGTTGCGGTTCGTGCGGGAGCGATCGCCCAATTGTTGCTGCCCTCGGGCGCCTCGTCCTGCGTTGCGCGCCACGCGATCGGCTTGAGGGTCGCGCGATCGAAGGTCACGGGCTGCGTGGCGAGTTCGAACACGCGAAGGACATCGGGCGGGAGCGAGCAAGGATCGAAACCCGCCGGCACGGTGGTGTGCCATTCGGGTTCCAAATGCACGCGAACTTGGTCGGCTTCGACCCCGGCCGCACATGCCACCTTCGAGCGTGCCACCTCGCTGGTGACATTGCGGGTCAGGCCGTGGCTTCGGATGCGCACCACGTCTTCCGGTTGCCAATGCGAAGGGGCATATCCCAGCATGCGAAATTCCTCTGGAAGGTATTCCGGGTGCTGGCCGAGCCAATCGACGTACGCATTCACGCCCGCCGCGAACCGAGTGGCCGCCATTCGAGCCTCGGGCCCATAGCTTTCCCACTCGCGACGCATGTCCCCGCGGTACAGGAAAAGGCGGGCGGCGGTGTCTTGCGGCACGTAGGAGGCGCCGAACACTCCCGACAAGGACCCGAGGCCGCGGCGCCGCCAGAGGTCGATTTGAAACAGGCGCTCGCGTGCGGCATTGAAGCCTTGCGCCAAGAAGACGTCTTCGGTGCTGCGGGCGTAGATGTGCGGGACGCCCCATCGATCTTCGAGGAGCTCCACGGGGCGCTGCAGGCCTGCGACCACGTACAGCGCCGAGGCGGAAGGTCGCAGCTCGCCGGTGGCGGCGGCGGGCGTATCGGAGACGGCGCCGCATCCTGCGAAGCCAAGCGCGATGGTTGCGATGGCCGCGCACGAGATACGCGTCGTGTTGAAGCGCATGATCGACCTTCAGGCCGCGTTGTCACCGTCGTAGGAGGGCGGCTTCGAATCGCGGGCGGTGGGAAACTCGGAGGGGGAGGTGGGCTCGGGGTCCGTCTTTTTCGTAGTGACGTTGGCCGTCGAGGACCAGGCCGGGAGGCGGAAAAAGGAGGCTAGATCGCGCAGTGCATCGGCCTGCGCGGAGACCTCCTCGGCGGTGGAGGCGAGCTCCTGGGCCGCGTGGACGTTTTGCTGGGTGACCCGATCGGTCTGGGCGATGGCGACGTTGATGCGCGAGACGCCGGCCGCTTGCTCGTTGGCCGCGCCGGCCATTCCCTGCACCAATTCGGCCGTGCGGCGGATGGAGGGGACGAGTTCCGCGATGCGCTGTTCGGAGCGGGTGACGATGCGCGTGTTGCTCGAGGCGAGCTCTCGGATGTCGTTGGCGGCGCTCTGCGTGCGCTCGGCGAGCTTGCGAACTTCGTCCGCAATGACGGCGAAGCCGCGGCCATGCTCGCCGGCGCGCGCGGCCTCGAGGGCCGCGTTGAGGGCCAAGAGGTTCGTTTGGTAGGCAATGTCCTGCACGATGTACATCTTGGAGGCGATGGCCTCGATCGAGGTGACGCTCTCCTGCACCGACTTGCACCCTTCTTCGGCGGCGACCACGCCGTGACGCGCGATCTCTTCGACCTTGCGGCTGCTCCGGGCGGTCTGCGCGATCGACGTGCCCATGCGCTCGAGCACAGCGCTCGTCTCGCGCACGCTCACGGCCTGCGTGCTCGTGCCTTGGGACAAGAGCAGCGACGACGAGGAGACCTGCGCGGCCGCGACGGCCAGGGCATCGGCCCCCGCTTGGACGCTGCCGATGAGCGTGCGCAAGACACCGACGAACCGTTTGAACTGCAGGGTCATCTGCGCGACCTCGTCGGAGTTCGCGCGCATGTCGTCCTCGTTGCCCAGGTCGACGTCGAGATCGCCTTTGGCGAGCCGCATGGTGGCATTGCGCAACACCGTCACCGACACGACGACCAAGCGCGAGAGCCACCACGCCACCGCGAGTGCGGCCAACGCCAAGGCCGCGCCGGCGACCCATAGCCGCGACCGCGTGCGCTCGACGGTGACCTGCGCGTCCTTGTTGGAAAGTTCGGCGAAGGTCGCATTGATGTGCACGAGATCGGTGAGAGCTTGGTTCATCACCTCCAGCTGCGGCACGATCGCGTCGAACTCCCCGCTCTTGCCGGCGAGGAACATCTCGCGGTGCGTCGCATAGGTTGCGTACGCTTTTTCGTATTGAAGGAGCCGATCGGTCTCGTCGATTTGAAGCTGCTTTTGCCCCGCCGCTTCCAGCGTGTGCGTGAACTCGGGGCTCACCGCGGTCCACCATTCGGCGCGGTATTTGGCCATCACCTGCGCCATGTCCGTGTCGTACTTGCGCACGCGCGCGATGTGGTCCCCACGCTCCTCCGCCGAGAGATCCAATCTCTTGAGGAAGGCCAATTCGGTGGCGAGTTGGTCGCGCCGGAGATTTCCTTCTTCAATGCCCATGATGGGGATGAGCATGAAGGCGTACATATTGTCGACTTGGTATTTCAAGTCGCTGGTGCCGCGGCGCGCTACGGCCGCCATGGTGGCCACGGTGACAGGGATCATCGACGCGAGAAGCGCGAACTTCCAGAAGAGCTTCAAACGGTGCATCACGTCGCCATCCCCATTCTTGGTCTTGGTTGCGAAAATCCCTTAGAGAACTCCGTGGGGGGACGCAAGCTCCGACGACCAAGGGGGGCGCTGGATGTAGCTTTGCGCAAGATCAATTTTCTCCAAGTCCGCTCCGCGTGCGCTCCCTACCTTGTTGCGCATGACGTCGAATCGGAATGTGACAGTGTACGGAGCCTATGGCCATACGGGGCGCTTCGTCGTGGCGGAATTGCTCGCGCGCGGGTGGAACCCCATTGTATCAGGGCGCGATGCGGACAAATTGAAGTCATTGGATCGGCGCCTCGATGTGCGGCCTGCGTCGGTGGACGATGCGGCCTCGCTCGATCGCGCGCTTGCGGGCTCCGCGGCGGTGATTCTTTGTGCGGGGCCATTTGCCGACACGTCGGCGCCCGTCGTAGAGGCTGCGCTGCGGGCGGGGATCCCTTACCTCGACCCGTCGGCGGAGGGCGTCGTGACCATGACGACGTTCGAGCAATATGCGGCCCGCGCGCGGGGCACGGTCATTCTTCCTGCCATGGGCTTTTATGGCGGGCTGGGCGATCTTTTGGCGACCGTAGCCATGGGGGACGATGACGCGCCCGCGGATGAAATCCGGGTGGGCTTTGCGCTCGACGGATGGCACCCAACGAACGGTACGCGCATCACGGGGCAACGCACGGCCGGACGTCGGGTCTTCTTTTCGAACAACCGGCTGGAAGTTGGCTCCGATCCGCAGGAGAAATCGACCTGGAATTTTCCTGCGCCGATTGGCCCGCAAGACGTGGTGCCGCTCTCCACGGTGGACGTCGTGACCATGTCGCGCCATCTGCGGGCGCGGGAGATCCGCACGTTCATGAACCTTGCGCCCCTGGTCGATCTTCGCAATCCAGCGACGCCAGCCCCTGTTGCGACGGACGATCGAGGGCGATCGTCGCAAACGTTCGTCGTCGAGGCCGTCGTGCGCCGAGGCGGGGAGGAGCGACGGGCGGTGGTGCGCGGAAGGGATATCTATGCCGTCTCGGCGCCGATCCTCGTCGAAGCGATGGAGCGCGTGCTCGACGGGCGCACGCGCACGAGCGGCGTCGTGGCCGCCGGTGCGATCTTCGACGCGGCGGATTTCCTGCGTGCACTGTCGCCGAAGCACCTCGAGTTCGAGGGAGCCTGATCAGCGCGCAAAGCGGGCAGGGAGGAGATGGCCCTCCGCATCGATGCGAAGGTTCTGTTGGGGACCGTCGGCGCCGCAGCGAGGGCCATTGGGGTAGACCATTCTGGGGACGACCGTGATGGTGCGCGCGGGCAGGGGGGAGCCGTCGTTGTCGGTGAAATGAAGTGCCACCTGCACGGGTTCGGCGGGGAGATCGAGCATCTCGACGATGGCGAATCGGCGGTCCAACATGAAGTCCAGCGGGGCCGTGCGGCACGTGCCTCGCCAGCAGGCGACGATGGTGCCCGAGCGGATCGTCGACGCGAAGGCTGCATCGATGTCGATGCCGAAACCGCGCACGGTGCCAATCAAGGTGCACTCGTCGAACCCTAGAGGACGAACCACGCGCGAAGCCTCCATGTAGTAGTCGGCCGCGGAGAAGAGCGCCGGCAGGAGGAGGAAGGCTCGAACGGCGGGGCTCAATCGTGCTCGAAGATGGCGCTGTATTCGCGGGGCGAGATGTCCAGTGCCGTGATGGTCTCGCGGCGGTAATCGTCTTGGGCGCGTGCGACGAGGGCCAGCGCCTCCGTTTCTGATATCGTTCCCATACGGTACCGGCCTACGGCGAGGGCGGCCTCTTCGTCACGCTTTCGGAACGACGCCCGCACGCGCTCGAGGGCGGCCTCGGTGGGGGCATTTTGCGCGTGGCTGGCCACGGCGGCGAGCCGCTCGGAGGTGGGGCCGCGGGATTGGAACTCGGCGCGCTTGTCGTAGAGCGCGGGCGGAAGGCCCGAGCGGCTTCGTTCGTCCCCGAAGAGCGCGGGCGCGGGCTCGGCGGGGATGTCGATGGTCGGTTCCTCCGCCACGATGGCGGGATCCGTCGTTTGTGTGGCGGGAGATGCCTGCGAAAGCGGTGAGCGGGAGGCGAGCCTCGAATCGGTGGAGTGGAACTCCGAACGGGGCTCTCGGACGACGCTGCGCACGGCCGCGGACTCCGAGCGGGATGGGAGCCATAGCCACGATGCCGTGGCCACGGCGCAGACGACTCCGATCCATGTGGCTGTGCGCAACATCATTTCACCACGTAAGCTTTGTCGGTGGGTGCCTCGCGGCGCAAAAGGACGTGATAGCCAAAGGGCGTCAACACGGGGTCGGAGATCTCGCCCGCTTTCAGGCTGGCCAGCTTGTCGTCGATAACAACCGGCATGGCTCCCTTCTTCCAAACGCCGAGATCTCCGCCGGCACGTCCGCTCGGGTCGTCGGAGTTGGCCACGGCGAGTTGGCCGAACCGCTCGGGGTTGGCCCGGGCCTCGCGGGCGATGCCCTGGGCCTTTTCCTCGGCCTCGGCGCGGGAGCGCTCGACGGTGGCGGCCGCTTTTTTGGCGCCGCGGAAGCTGATCACGATGTGGGCACCGGCGAGGGTGTCCGCTTCGGCGGTGAGCGGGAGGCGCTGGAAGATTTGGTAGCCGAACTCCGACTCGATGGGCTCCGAGATGGCCGCCCCTTGGGAAAGCGAGAGGGCTGCGATGGCTCGATCGAACGAGACGGGGTAGCGGCCGCCATCCATGTTCCATTGACCCATGCCGCCGCCTTGGGCTTTGTCCCATCCGTCCGATTCCGCTTGGACGAGGGCCTCGAGGGCGTTGGGGTCGCGGCGTGCGCGGGCGGAGAGCTCGCGGGCGCGCTCGAGGGCCTCGGTCTTGCTGCGGGTGATGCTTCGCGGCGCGCGCGTGGCGCCGGACCACGCGACGACGAGGTGGCGGGCGGCGATGCGCTCGACGGGCAAGGGCTGCAGGCGCACGAAGATGCGGTAGCCGTACTCGGTGTCGACGGGATCCGAGATGGCGCCCACGGCGAGGGGCGCGACGACGGCGTCGAGTTCCGCGTTTTCGCCCTTCGTCCACGCGCGAAGCTCGCCGCCCTCGGCGGCGAAGGGATCTTCCGAGCGCTGCGCGGCGAGGTCTCGGAATTGCGCGGGGGATTTCTTGGCGGTGGCGGCGAGCTCCGTGGCCAGGGCGAGGGCCTCGGGCTTGGTGCGCGTGGGCTTGGGGCGCGCGGAGGCGTAGTGCTCGACCCCGCCGTGGGCGATGGTGATGACGGCGGCCGCGAGGCGCGCGTCCGCCACCGCGGGTTGCGGCGTCGCCTCGTCCTGGGGAGCGGGCGGCTTGCGGCATCCGGCCAGCGCGGGAAACGCGACCAAGGCGACAGCCGTTGCAAGGACGAAGCGGCGCGCGATCATGGTGCCGGTGCGCCCTTTCGCTCGATGAAGTCGGTGGGGAGCGCGTCGGTGCGCATGGCGATGCCGTAGTCGCGGCAGGCGGTGTCGCCGCGGCTGGTGACGCCGATGATCTCTTCGCCGCGGCCGTCGCTGCGCATGCGAAGCATGGGACCGCCCGAATCGCCGGCACATGTCATCGCGGGCTGCGGGACATACGTGAATTCGCGCGCGCGAACCTCGGACACGTTGACGTTGCCGGTCCGCTTGCGCGCCATGCCATAGCCGACGGCACGCGACGTCCCAAGAAGCGCCGTCTCGGTGTTCTCGCCTTGGGAGCCCGCGATGGGGAGCGGCGCGGTCGTGGCGGGTTGCTCCAGATCGAGCACTGCGACATCGTTGTCCAAACCGGCCGCACGATAGTCGGGGTGGATGCGGATGCCCGCGACGCGGAAAAAACGGCCTTCCAGTCCTGCGCCGGGCTCTCCGCGTCCCCCCAAATCAGCCTGCGGGCCGAACACGACGGCCAACGACGACGGGGCGGCATCGTGGACGCAATGGGCGGCGGTCAACACGACCTGCGGGCGCACGAGCGCGCCGGTGCACATGGGTGCCCCCGCGCGCATGCACTCGACATTCAACGTGTTGACGGCCACCACTGCTGCATCCTCCTCGTCGTCTTGCCCGTTAACAATGGCCTGAGCGCTTCGATCCGTCGTCGTCTCCTCCGTCGCACACCGGCCGGCCGGCTCGCTGCCAATCCCGCCATTGGTGCACGCCAGAGGACATAAGAGGATTAGCAGTCGGTATCTTGGAATTGGCAAAAGCAATCGCATTTGCCGTCGCCCTTCCACGACGTGGGGCAGTTGCCCTTGCGGCTGGTCCCGCGCCAGTCGTAGGCGCACGAGGGGGCGCTCGCCTCGTCGTCGACGCACGAGGCAAATTGGTCGTCGCAGTAAGCGCTGGCCAGCGCGTGGCCACCGTGCTTGGTCGTGCGCACGCACTGATCGTGGTTCGTGCAGTCCTTGGTGAACTGCGTGCCCGTGCTGCTGGTGCCGCAGTTGCCGTAGTTGGAGCCGTTGAAGTTTTCGCCCAGTTTTTTGCCGGTGTCGCAGCAGTCACCGGACCACGAGCATTTGTTGCAGTCGTGGCAGCCCGTCACCGTGGTGTTGGTGGCGGCGTAGCGGCGCCAGCTCGTCCAGCTGCGTGCGGCCTCGCCGGTGATGGTTTTGCCCAGGGGAAGCGCCGACGGCCACCGCGACCACTGCGCATCCACCACGCGGAACAGCCGCTCCTCGGCCTTGGTGACCTGGCGCGCGCGATCGTAGTCTTCCTTGCTCTCCACGTGGTCGACGGGCGGGTAGAACGTGGCCTCCAGCGCCGCGAGCAGCCGCCGGATGGCCGCGCGATCGATCTCGGTGAGCAGGGTGGGGGAGCCGTCGGCGCTGACGCCGTCGAGGATCTCTTGGTCGCCCGTGTAGCGGGCCGTGAGGACCATGCCGTCGAGGCTGACCTTCACCAAGGTTTCCTGGGCGGACTCGACGCTGGAGAATTGCACGTCGATGCCGTTGTCGGTCAGCTGCCCCTGCACCTGAGTTTTGTCCCGCTCGATACGAAGCGCCGGATCGATTTTTCGCTCCAAAACGGGCGTTCCGGCTTCATCCGGCGCCTCCGGACTGCCGGAACAGCCTAGCAAGCCCACGGTGATCCCAATCGCGGCCATCGACACGCCGATTCGTCTCATGAGGTGCTCCCTTCCCGAGCTTATTGACCTCACGCTAGCCGGGAGGCAGCGGAACACAATGGAACAAATGCGATCCATCTGCGGGGGATCCATGTATCGACATTGAAAAAGTATTCCGCGGTTGCGCGCCAAATCAGGAATGGCAAAACAATCGCGCATGTGCGGTCGAGGAGATGTGGACTACAGCGAAAAAAAGATACGCGAAGCGTTCGCGGACCTGGGCGAGCTCGACGTGCACTTCGATCTGTCCTCCCCCCGCCACAACGTGTCGCCGACCGATCCGGTGCCCGTGGTGCACTGCGAAGACGGCCATTTGAGGCTTGACGGCATGGTGTGGGGCACGCGCGACGAGCGCGCAGCGTCGAAGCGACCCATCTTGCTCGTCCGCGCGGAGACGGTCGCCCGGGGTTCGCTGGCGAGCCGCACCCGCGGGCTGGTGATGTTCACGAAGTTCTACGAGTGGCAGGGCGAGAAGGGAACGAAGCGCAAGCCCTACGCCGTTCGCCCCAAGGACGGTCGCATCCTCGCCCTCGCCGCCCTCTGCAAGCGCACCGTCACCTCCGACGGCGAGGTGCGCGAGAGCTGCACCATCGTCACACAGCCCGCCGCGGGCCCCTTGGTGGAGATCCACGATCGCATGCCGGTCTTGGTCACCGCCCCCCATTTGGCCACGTGGCTCGACCCATCGACCAAGACCGACGCCGCCCTCCAACTGGTCCAAACCGCGCAACCCGCGGATTCACTGGAGCCGTATCCGGAGGATCCGTTGAAGGTCGTCCAAGGGTAATGGCGATTGCGCTAACCGATTACCAAATCTGCGGAGCCAGAAAGGATTTTCTCCGACATTGGACCGACCCTGGACTCACGGCAGACGCGTGAGCCAATACGTTGGTGAGGCTCCGCTCGTTGCACCCGCTTAGGGCATCCCCGTGTGGATCCAGCAAGACACGCTGCCCGACGGCGAGGTTCTCTCCCGGGATTTGAACGATCCCCGGGAGATTGGCACCGGCCCCTGTTGAATCGTTCGAGCACGCAAGCAGAACTGAGACCAAGATTGCGGCGGGCACCATGCGATCAACGCCGAGAAGAGAGCGCATTTTACTTACCCAATTCGCTTCAGCCACGTGTTCTGTCTCTCCCTTGACCTCGTCGTTGAACGCGAACGACGGATATGACGGATACCTAGAATACTGTCTGCGCATCTGCGCTGATTGTTAGGGGACTGCAACGCTTTTCATCGTTACAAGTCGATTGCTCCGGTGAGCACGTGGAATTAGCCGATGGCCGGAATGGGGGGCCACCACGAACCAGCGGGGACCGCGATTGTCGCGACGTCGCGACGGTTATCCACAAGGATTCCCGCCTGCTACTCACCTTCGTGAAGGAGTCGACGTGATGTTCGCGTTCGTCCGGGAGGAGCGGGCGTCGAAGATGGATGCGGAAGCCCGGGGCCTTCGTCGATGCCAAGCAAGCGGTGGCGGCGCCAACCTTCTCGAGCGAGCCAGGTTCGCGCGGGCTGGACGGGCGGGGCGAGGTCCGTGAGTCGGGCAAGGTCGCGAAGGGCGTGCTCGAAAAGAGCGTCCTTGCGCCATCCGTCGAACCATGCGGCGGACGAACGTGGGTCGAGCCAGGCCGGGGATGCTCCGTGCTTTCTGTGGTTCATGAGTACGTAGAGAAGCGCGTTCCGAACCTCCCGGGGTTGTTTGAGGGCATGGGCGTGATAGCGCTCTTTCCAGACCGAGCCGCGGCGAACGAGCGCTCGATTGATGGCGCGCGCCAGCCGAATCGAGAGTCCGCGCATCCCGCGTGACAAGCTTACTTTGTCGCACGCTTCCACGATGAGGTGGATGTGATCATGCTGGACCGAGAACTGCACGATACGGAACTCCGTGCGAGATGCCTCCTTGATACTTCGTACGAGCAACTCGAATACGCGGGCCGCTCGGAGGCCGTGCACGTCGTCCCTGGTTCGCAATGTCGCGTGAACAGGATGCGCGGCGTTGTGAACGGGGCGTGCGCGATGAGGCACCCCGGACTTTGGATTGCGCTTTCTGCCCGCTCCCTTTCTCCGTCCGCCCCACGAGCGGCCGGGCGGCAACTCGAGCTGCAGCGGCTTCACTGCGTGCTTCATCTTGAAGGAAGCTAAGTCTTTTGAATGACGAAACAAGCCATTTGCAAGATTCGTTACCGCAATTCATCGCCGCAATTCGTCGCCGCCAAATCAGCCGAGAATCGAAGACGCGGACGCTTCGTCAACGCGCACGGCATCCTCATTCAGGCACGAGAAGCGGGAGCCCGTCACGACGTGGATCGCCCCCCGGTGCCGCGAGTTCGGCGTAAGTCGGCATCGCAAGAATCTTGAAAAGGGCCAATAGTGCGCCAGGCCAAACCTGGAGAAAGGGCATGTCGAAGGACTGAAACTTTCTTTACTGCCCAACATCGAGATCCAGGATCCTTTTTTCATCGCGGCGGCCGAGACGGATATTGGCGTCAAAGGCAACAGTGAAATGCTCGACGAGTAGGGAAGCCGTCCCGAACAGGCATGTGCATCGCGCCCCGCCGGGGCGGGCGGCACGAGGGCTAACACCGTGATCAGTTGTTCTGAGCCTCAGCAATGGAATGGCGAAACCAGCCCGCGATTTTAGCGACCGGAGTTGAGGCTCGGAGTCGACGGACGGCTTGAAGGGGCTCGGATTCGATGTTGAGAGCGAGCGTTCGTAGCTGTCGCTTCATATCGGCCCAGAGCGTTTCGCTGCTTCCGATGGCGTGCACGTCCCCCGTGCTCGTGCTCGTCGTCGGGCATGGGCACGGGCTCGATCCTTTGAAACCGCGACCATGGGGCCTTGCCGCCGAGGCGTTCGACGGCGGCGGAGGCCCCAATCACGTTTTCATCGATTCAAGGACGCTGGGTGCAGAGCGAGTAATTCCCGCTTCCCGCGTAGGCCTGGATGCGCCAGCGGTACTTGCCGGCGGAGCCAGGATAGGAGACGGATTCGCTGGCGGCGGGGCTGTCGGATTTGCTCACTTGGGCCCAGGAGGAGCCGCTCCACTTTTCCAAGTAGAGATCGAAGTCGGAGTTGCTCGGGCCGAGCAACTTTGCGCCGTGCGTGCCCGAGATGGAGCTCTCGTAGCCGGTGTCGCCGGGTTGGAAGGCCTGCGCACCGGCGGCCAGGCTGCCGGTGAAGGCGGTGCCCGTGCAGTCCGAGCCGCCGCCGCCCCACGGAGGGCTATCTCCCAGCACGGCGTTCGGATCGCGGCCGAGCGAGGTCTGGCGATCCCACTCCTTTTGCAGGTAGGTGCCCTGCTCCGCGCTCAGCGCCGACGATGTTGCCGTCGACGAGCCAAAGCATGCGTTGCTCGGACCATAGGCCTTGCCATCGCAGACCGAGACCTTCACGTTGTTCAAGTTCGACACTTGCATGAGCAGCCATTGCTTCCAGGGAATGGGCTTGCTTGCATCGAGGGCCGCATCGAGGACCAGTACCTCGCCGCTCGACGCGCTCTTCACGATGGGCACCGTGTGGTACCACCAGCTTACGCTCCCATTGGGGTGGTTGTTCGTGCGGACCGTCAGGTTGCCGAACGAAAAGAGATGGTAAGGCCGGCCCTTGCCCCATTCCTCGGCCTTGGCGTTCACCAACTCGGCGCGCGCGAAGCACGCGTCGTCGGGGTAGAGCCACGAGATGCGCCGCTGGAAGTTGGGGCGATTGGACGTGGTCATGAAGCGCAGGTCGCGGGATCGCTCGAAGTGCGCTGTGATATCGGCATCCGACCACGTGGGGACCTGCGACATGTCGGCTTGCTCCACGGGAACTTGGCTGTCCTTCGCGGAGAGCGCGAATGTGCTTTTGACCTCGGGGTGATTGCGGCGGTAGCGCTCGTCGTGCCGGCGCGCCGCGTTTTCGTAGGTTTCGCTCGCGTCCCGCGCCGCGGAGTTCTCGTCGGCCGCGGTCAATTCCGAGTTGGATACACCGATTGTTTGGTCCGAATCGGAATCCGAATCCGATGCCTGCCCACAAGCTACGACGAAAAACGACGCTGCAAAGACTGCCACGACCTTGGTGCGCATGTTGGCTCCTATTCCAGAGGATCACCTCGACGAATGGTTTGCTGCGGCGTGGGCGCGGCGTTTATCGCAAGCCTCGCGCCAAAACGGAAGCGCCGATTTTTCGCTCTTCAGCGTGCGACGATTGCGTCGCAGGGCCAAAGGTGTCGCACGTCTCGCATTCGAAGACGGTTCCGGCGCTGGAAACCGCATCATTCGCGCCAGCGCCCGACCGTCTGCCATGAATCGTCAAATGTCAGGGCGAACCAATCTGCTGCTTGATCCAGGTGACATTCGCCGCGATGCCCGTATAGAGCGTGCTCGTGGCGCATTCGCCGTTGTTGTCGCCCGGACCGTGGGTCTCACCCACGAGGGTCCAGTTGCCGCTGGAGCCGGTGATGGCCGGGCCGCCGGAGTCGCCATGGCAGGCGGAGTGCGTGGCGTCGCCGGAGATGCAGACGTCGTTGGCGGTGCCTCCTCCCGCGTAGCAGGAGCTCGGACGAAGTACGGTGAGATCGATCTCTTGCAGCGTCGTGGCATTGCGGCAGGAGGGCCAGCTCATACAACCGAAGCCAATGAGCCTGGCCCGAATGCCCGGGGTGGGCGCCGTTTCGGCCATCGCGATGGGCGTCTTGGTCGACGCACGCGAAAGATGCATCAACGTGAGATCCGTCCCCCGGCGGTTGATGCGGCGGTCGATGGAAATGACCTCGCCCCCCGAGCTTTTCTGCGTCGATCCAATGCGGCCCGATGACGCGGAGCCGCAATGCGTCGCGGTGACGATCCATTGCGGGGCCACCAGGCTGCCCCCGCAGCCGTTGGAGAGGGCCACCATGAACGGGTACACCTCCGTGGCATTGCGCCCGCCGATGATCGGATCGCTGGTCGAGTCGGTGTCGGGTTCGGTGATCTCGTCGGCGCTGCTCACGCACGCGAGGGGCGAACAGGCCAACAGCAAGAGGGATGCGTATGCAACTAAATTGCAACGTTGCTTCAGCTGAGCTCTGAGCTTCATGGCGGAAACCTCCAGAGAAGGGGAGCGCGGCGAAATCGATATCGAAGAACCCCTCATGGGCATTTCGACCGATTGGCCTTTGCCGCGTGCGACGGAGGGAAACCCGTGGGCACAGGAACGCGATCAGGAGCGCAGGCTCGCGGTCGGACTCCCACTGCAAACCACCGTTGCTGCCCTCACCACCTCAGCTCATGCGTTTTTGAAACACACGTTCACCGGGGCTCGACGCATGCAAACAACGCCGTCATACGAGCACTTCTTCTCGGGCGAAGCAATACGTATTCGTACTCAGCCGTTCACTCGGGCCTTTGCGCTCGGCTCATGCGAGTACGTGCAGGAGCCGTCCGGAGCCCCCCTTCAATGGGACGAAGGCTTCGGCGGCTTTGACGCCGGCCTCGCGCCCGCGAAAGAGCTCCATGGGCTCGTGGTCACGCTCGTAGAGTCGCCAGGGATCTTGGCTCTCGTGCTCCGTCAATGCGCGGACCTTCTGTTCGCGCACCGCGGTAATGTCCACGTACACCGAGGGCGAAAAGGCCATGGTTTGGCTGCCGCGTTCCACCTCGAAGAAATAGAGCTCCGGCGCGGGATCCAATGCGGCCACGGCGCGCAGGCCCAGGAGCGCTGCGATTTGATGGTCCTCGTGCGCATCGAGCGGCCAGTGGGCAAAGACCATGTCGGGGGCGAATTGGTTGAGCATCGCCGTGACCTTGACGAGGCCCGCGGGATCGAGCACGGAAACCCCGCGGTTGTCGTAGGTAAAATAGGGATCGGCGCCGAGGATGCGGCATGCGCGCCGCGCTTCCTCACGCCGAGTGGGCAGCGCTTCTTCGAGGCTCTTTCCGGGGACCGCACCTGAAAAGGTGTAGATGATCTGTACCCGGTAGCCTTCCTTGGCGAGGCGGATCAAGGTGCCGCCGCAGCCCGATTCGGCGTCGTCGGGGTGCGCGCAGATGCAGACGACCGACCGTCTCGCACCGGGGGCCGGCACCCGTACGGGCTTCGGTGCCTGCGCGGCGGAGGTGGCCGAGGCCGACGTACCTGACACGGCGACTGCCGGACGCGACTTCGCCGTCGGTGCGGCCGCGCAGGCCGAAACGGAGCCCAACATCCCCAGCAAGAGACTTCGACGCGTGGCGGTGCTCACGGGTTTATCCATGTTCGCACTTCGTTTCGATGTAATAAGGCCCCAAAGGGATCCAATCCAGATGGGCACTATTCGTATATGACGTGTACGAGGCCTACGAGACAGTGTCCTCCCGCTGGCGCTGCGGTTCAGGATTCGCCGGCTGCGGTGTCTTTTTCATCCCGCGAGCTTCAGCTCGGCGCGCGGGCGTGCGCTTCTAAAAGCCCGCGTCGAGGGTCAGCGAAAGCATGGTCAACGGCTGTCCCCATACCGCGCTATTGTCATGTTGGACGAGCGACACGGTGGTGCGTGGCAGGGCCTGCCCGACCAATGCGGCGAACGTGAGGCGCGACTCCGAAAAGATGCGCACGCCCACGCCGAACTCCAGAAACGGAATGGCCATCGGTCCCTTGCGATCGATCTCGTGGGCGTGCGCGTTCAACGCACCGCCGGAGTATTCCATGGCGGCGCCCGCGATGCCTCCACCGGCCGTGACCGCCCAGAGCCGCTGTTTGGACTCCCACGTGAACACGGGACCGATTCCGAGGAGCCAGGCGCGAATGTCGGTCGAGGATCCTTTTGGCTCCCACGTGTTGGGCACGAGCGGCACCCCTGCAAAGAGGGCAATGCCCACGTGCCGCTGGAAGTGGTAGCTCGCGCCCAGCCGAAGGTTCCACCCCGGCCTCATGCCGCCGTACGGCATCGTCATGGCGGAGAGGCCCGCGGACACCCTGAATTTCGGGGGCGCGGATGGCCCGGCCTCCGAGGGCTCCCGCGATTCCTCCGGGTGGTCGGCGGCTTGCTCCGGGCGGTTCGACGCGGCGGCCTCGCGGGAGCGAAGTCGGTATTCGACGGCCACGCGGACGACCTCGGCGGAGCGGAGGGTGGTGACGTCCTCGGTGGCCATGTGCACCACTTCGACGGGTTGCACGTGGCCCGCGGCGTCGACGACCCACACATGAAGAGCGCCCTCGTCGTCGACTTCCACGAGGGCGGTCGCGTGGAACTCACGCGCGGTGCCCTCGAGCTCTTCGCGCGACGGGGCGAGCGCATCGGTGCTTCCACCCGGGCGCGGGGCGGGGGCCCGTGGACGCGGCGCGAACACTTGCCACCCGAGCGTCTCGAGTTCGGCCCGCATGCGGGTGAGCGCGCTCGCGTTCGGGCGACCCAAGAGCACGACCCGCACCGGCGCCGCCGGCGGTTCCTCCGCGGCCGCGTTCGATGCGCAGGCGACGAGAATGGCGATCCCCAGGACGAGTGCGTGGCGAAGGCCTCGCCCCGTCATCGGTGCTCGAGGAGCTCGAGGGCCCGATCCGCGTGCGGCCCGGACGGGTACTTCGCCATGTACCGGCGTGCGGCCTCGCGTGCGGCGTCCATCTCGCCGGCGCGTTCGCGTGCCTCCATCAAGCGGCCCAAGACCTCCCGGGCGAGCGGACCCGAGGGACGCTCGCGAAAGGCCGTCCCGAACCAGTTGGCCGCGTCGCGCGGCAGGCTGCGTTGATCGAAGCACAATCGACCGAGCTGAAACGCCGCCCAAGGGGCCCGTTCGTCGGCAGGAAAGCGACGCCGGATGGCGAGAAGCGCCTGCTCGGCCTCGTCGAAGTGCCCGGTGAAGCGCGCCATGTCGGCCAGGGCCGCGAGATCCGAAACGTCGCCCTCTTCACAGAGTCGCGCCCACCCCGCACGATGGGCCGCAGCGTACGCCTCGTGGAAGCGGTCGGCGCCGAACATGATCCGCCATTCCGGTGCCGGCGGCGGCGAAGGCTGCGCGGCAACGGGGGCAGGGGGCTCCACCGTCGCTTCCGGCTTGGGCATCTCGGGGAGCGAGGACACGCGGCGGGGCGGGGTGGCCGGGGCGCTCGGCCTCACCGCGTTCGTCGGTGCGGATGGAGCGGGCGAAGGTGCGGGCGAAGGCGCGCGGGCCGGAACGGGCTCCTCGGTGGCGACCATGTGCTCTTCATCGCAGATCAGGCGCAGCGACTGCCCGCTGCGGACAGCCCGCTCGCGCGCCAGCCCGCAGCCGGTCACCACGACGGAACCCTCCTCGAGCTGCAACGTGAACGTGCCCTCCGCAGGCTGCCACCCCACTTGGAACTGTGTTCCCGTGACGTGCACCTCGAAGGGGCCCGCGGCAAAGTACCAGCTGCTGCTCTCGCCATGAACGACGCGGGCGTGGGTCTCGCCCCGCTCCAGGACCACGCGGGCGCCGAGGCTTCCCACATCCACCACCCGCGCGCGGGAAGACGCCGCGAGCAGCAACTCCGTCCCGTCCGAAAAATGAATGGGCAACGAGCCCGTCTTCGGTGCCGCGATCCAATCGCCCACCTGCAGCGCGTGGCTCGGCACGTGGGCTTCGCCTTGGACCTCGAAGGCAAGTGGCGGCACGGCCTGGGTGGCAGGGGCCGGCGCCGTTCTCGTCGACACCACCAGCGCATGGGCGCCTACGCCCACCAACGCCGACACCATCAGCGCGGCCACCATCGCCCATCGCGAAAGGGCCTCCACGCCACGCTTTTTCCGGCGGAGCGCCGCCTCCGGTGCGAGGAACGCTTCACGCGCACGTTCCAGCGTGTCGTCGTCGAGCACGCGCTCGTCTTGCACCTCGGCCAGTTTCGCCCCGAGGCGCTTGAGCGAAGCCGATGAAGAGGACCGCTTCATTCGTCGCTCCATCGGCCACGGCGGATCCACTCTGCGAGCGCGGGGTGCTGCCGGGCATGCGCCAGAAAACGCTTTTCGGCTGCAGCGAGCCGTCGCTTGATGGTGCTCACCGACGTGTCGCACGCCTCGGCCACCTGCGTGAGCTCCATGCCGTCGATGAAGCGCAACGTGAACGCGATGCGTTCGTCGACCCCCATCCGCGCGAGAATGCGGTAAGTGGCCGTGAGCGCTTCACTGGCGTCCGCGTCCCCGGCCGGTCCAGGTTCCGGCTCGGGAAGGCTCTCGTTGGGCAGGAACACGAGCCAGCGCCTTCGTTGCCGCCGGCGAATGCACTCGCGCGCCGTAAAGACGGCGATCCCCGTGAGCCACGATCGCAGGGTCGACGGATCGTCCAGCCGCTCGATGCCGGTCATCGCGCGCAGAAAGACCTCCTGCACCAGATCGGCGAGCTCGACATCCGACCCGAGGACACGCAGCAGGATTCGCCGCACGTCCCCCGCGTACAGATCGAAGAATCGCGCGCGGGCATCCACGTCGCCGGCGCAGAGGCCCGCGATCATGCGCTCGTCGTTCGACACGATCCGCGGTCCGAAGCCGGAGGTGGGCGGTGTCCGGGCCGACTTGGAGTCTTGGGGATCTGCGTACGAGGTGCGCACCGCACCTGTAGAGTGACCGAACCCGCCCTTCGAGGTTCAACAAAATCAGGTGCGCCGGGCAGTGGCGCGCCATGAGGTGGCGTCGATTGCCACGGGGTGGACGCCCCACTAGACTCGTCGCCCCGTGCGTCTGAACGAGGGCCGTGGCCATTTCCATCGACGAATCCCGGTCGGTTTCGTCGCGATGCTCCCCCTCGTCCTCGGCGCCCTTGCCGTGCTTTCCGCCAGCGCATGCGGCGTACTCATCGGCCACGAGGACCTTCCCGAACGGTCACACGGGCCCGATGGAGGAGCCGACGGCGCGCCCCCACGCGGCGTGGATGGATCGCTCGATGCGATCCATCCCGCGGGAACCTTGGATCGGACCTTTGGCGATCAGGGATTCACCACGCTGGAGTGGCCCACCCTGACCGTGCCTCCGTCGCTGATGCTGGACGGCGAAGACATTCTGCTCGTGCTGACCGCAAGCAAGCCCGGTCTGGCGATCGTTCGATGTTCCAAATCGGGCGTCTGCGATACGTCGCATCCGATGAAGCCCGAGCCATCTTCGGTCAGCCGCGTCGTTCCCGTTCGCGATCTGGGCGGTGGTGTGGGGCTCTTCTACGGATTGCAGTCCGCCGACCCTGAGCGCGAATACGAGAACATCGCGCACCTGTGGCGTTCGACGCGCGATGGCGGTGCCGAACACCTCGCCCAGGAAACGCTGACCGCACCGACCACCCAGCTCGAAATTGCCTTTGCGACGAGCCCCCTTCGAAGCGTGGGGGTCAACAATGGGGGACCGAGAGGGGCAGGGCGGGTGAACGTCCGCGCATTTCTGCAGGACGGCAGCCCCGATATGCTCTTTGGCCAGGGAGGACTCGTGGCCAGAGCCTTGCCGGTGCCGTACTTCGTTCCGAACGATGTCCTCCTTCACGACGATGGTCGGATCGTGGTTGCGGGAATGGCCGAAGCGGTCATGTGGATGCGGTTCGAGAAGAATGGCGCCGTGGATACCTCGTTTGGAACGAAGGATGGCGTGGGCACCTCGAACCTCGCCTCGGAAATACGAGAGATCGTCCTGGACGATGGTGGCTACATCGCAGGCGGCTCGCATTCGGACACGCCCCGTGGAGTCTTGCTCCGGCTGGACCGCGACGGCCGCATCGACCCGTCGTACTGGAACGGCGGAATGTATCGATTCGAGATCAGCGCGGACGGTCTGAGACCGCCGTTGGCGCTCGTGGGGGCGATGGCGCTCGGAGCCGGCGGCAGCGTGCTTGCATTCGGGAGCACCTCGGCGACGGAGACCGGCGTCGTCACCCTCTCACGGGTTTCTCGGAGCGGGCTCGATACCTCATTTGCGCAAAATGGATATGCGTACATCGAGGAAGGGGAGATCGGCGGACGGGCCAGCATGGTCATTCAGCCCGATGGAAAAGCCGTGGTGACGTGGCTTTCGGCCGAGCACGTGGTGAAACTCGCGCGCTTTTGGGTCCAATGAAGGCGCTGCGCGCAAGCCTATTTGCACTTTTCGCGGCCAGCTTCGGCGTGGCGTGCACCACGCTGTTGGGGGTGGACGACCTCCCCGGGCTCACCCGCGGGTTGGATGCCGGCGATGCGCATGCGGATTCTCCTGGCCCCGACGCGGCGGCCGGGTCGCTGGACCTTTCGTTCGGAGACGGCGGCGTCGTGGAGATACGGGTACCGCTGTCCGTCGGCGGCGCGTCGGTGCTCTCCGATGGCGACGAGCTCGTGGTCCTCTTCGCCGCCGGGGACGGCGACCTGATGCTCGTGCGCTGTTCCCGCGACGGAGTGTGCCATGCTTCGCCCCCGACGGTGGTCATGAAGGGAGCGGGCATTGGCGGCTTTGCCGTGAGGGAGCCAGGCGGAAATGCCATCCTCGTCCATGCGAGCGCCGACGCCCCCAATTACCAAGTCGTGAGGTACCTGCTCCGCGTCGCACGCGACGGCGGGGTCGAGACGCTCATGCGTGAGCAATCCTCCCCGAACTCTTCCTCCGGCGAGTTGGTCCCCATCGAACGACCGTTGCGCATCCTTCTCGTGCGCAGCAGCGATCTCCCGGATGGTGGTGGCGAGCTTCGTCAACGCGCGATGCTTCTGGACGGTGGGCCCGATCCGCGGTTCGGCACGAATGGGACGGTCGCGAGTACCTATTCCTGGGAGCCCATCGTGGTGGGGGCCAGCGCGCGCGACAACGGCGGCATCGTCGTCCTGGCTTCCGGCCAGACGTCCCCTACGGTGTGGCTAGGATTCCGTGCGGACGGCCATGCAGACACCAACTTTGGCGTCGACGGCGGAATGGGATCGTCCAGCGAGCTTTCCCCCACGGTGCTTCTCGAGGACGATGGGGGCTACGTCATGGGTGGCGTGCGAGGCGTGAGCCGCGCCGTGCTGGCACGCATCACACGCGACGGTCACCTGGATTCATCCCGTTGGGACCAGGGGATCTTTGCGTTTCCCACCGTCATCGTCTCGAACGAAGACCCGTACCTCACCTCCATCCGGGCACTCGGAGCCCAGCCGAATGGATCGATTCTGGCCCTCGGTGTCGCGCACCGATTGTCCGGTCCACCCGTCGACGTCCTCACGCGGGTCGGCCCCGAGGGGCTCGATCCGCACTTCGGCCGCAAGGGCTTCGTGATCTTGGGTCCACAGGGATCCTCCGGGTCGCGCAGTGTGGCCGTGCAGTCCGACGGAAAAGCGGTCGTCGCATTGACGTACGACGGTTCCCTGAGGCTTACGCGATACCTCGCCGAGTGACCTACAAGGTCCTGGACAAGCACCCTCGTCATGTCAGTATGGGAACGTTAACATATCGCCCGGGGCGCGACGCAGAGAGGGAGGCACTCATGGAGCTGCACGCACGAAGAGCCGCAACGAAATGTTCCATCGCTAGGCTCATTTTGGTCGCCCTATTGCCGGTGGCCGTATCGTGCAGCGACGACGCGGCGAACGCGCCGGCCCTCAATACGGATGGTCACCCCATCTCCCGCTTCATGGGTCAACTCCGGTCGTCGCTGCGCCCAGAGCTGATGGGAAAGCATCCACGCGTCTATGCCACCGTCGCCGAACTATCGCAGCTGCGCGAACGCGCGCACGGCTCGCATCAAAAGGTCTGGCAGTATGCGCTCGATCAAGTTCGCGCGGTGAGGGTGCCCCCGCCGCCGCCACCTTCGCAGGAACGGCGCTCCCAGAATGAAGTGGGGCTCGGCATCGCCGAAGCCGCGCTGGCGTACAAAATCGAAGGCGACCCGAAATACTTGGTCGCAGCCAAACAATACCTCGACGCGGCCGCCAGTTACGACGTGTGGGGGTATTACAACAACAAACCCAACGTCGACCTGGCCGCGGGCCACCTGCTGTATGGAATGGGGTGGGGCTACGATCTTCTCTACGACGACCTCACGGACGCCGAGCGCACGCGGTATCGCGACAAGCTGACCCTCCAGGCTCGGTTGCTCTTCGATTATTACAAGCCCACGCCAGGGAAACAGTATCCCTACAGCCAGAATCACACGTTCATTCCGATCGCCGGGCTAGGCGTCGCCGCCTACGCACTGTACGACGAAGTGGCCGACGCGCCGGAGTGGGCCAAGCTCGCGCGCGCGATCTACGAACGCGTGCTGCAGACGTATTCTCAAGATGGCTATTACTACGAGGGGCACGAGTACTGGGTCTTCTCCACGCCGTGGCTCGTTCATTATCTCGACGCGCACCTGCACGCGACCGGCGAAGATTTGTACGATCAGCCGGGATTTCGGCGGTCGCACGAATACATTGCGCATTCCGTGTTGCCCGACGGGCAATGGGTCTTCGATTTTGGCGACATCATGGACGGGCCGGCAACGCGATTGAAAACGGGGCCCGAGTACGAGCGCTCCCACCCAGGGGGTCGATTTCATACGAATTACAACATCCTGTACCGCTTGGCCTCCCGCTTCCGCAGTGGCGAGGCGCAGGGGGTGGCCGCTTGGATGGAGAGTCTGAATCATTTCAACGCCGAGAACTATTGGTCCCTTTTCTGGTACGATCCAACGGTTCCAGTGGTTCCGATCGAGCAGCAGCCACGGTGGCACTACTTTCCCGATCATGACGTGGTGTACTGGCGAAGCGACTGGACGCCCAACGCAAAGGCCTTCGCCTTCAAGTGCGGTCCGCCGGAAGGTCATCACGCCAAGGGGCAATACGAAGCATTCCGCGACTGGGTCTCCTCGAACGGCCATGCCCATCCGGATGCCAACAGCTTCATCCTCTACGGGGGCAAGGCGTATCTCACCGGCGCCTCGGGGTATGCCGGCATTCCTCTGACCGCGCACAACAACACCTTGCTCGTCGATGGCAAGGGACAAGCCCGCGAGGGGAACGGTCATGAGGCGTTCGAGGGGGTGCCGAACGAGCGGCTCGATGGCATCCGCATCGAGGAAGTGAAGATCGAGTCCGGTCGAGCCTACGTGCGCGGCAACGCGGCATCCGCCTACGAGCCGGAGCTGGGGCTGACCAAGTTCATTCGAGAGTTCGAAATCTCCGATTCGGCACCGGAGGAATTCGTGGTGACCGACGACGTGGCCGCGAACCACGAGGCGGAGTTCACGGCCCTGGTTCATGCCGATGAAAAGGTGGAGACGACCGGCACGACCGGATTCCTCATCAAGGCACCCTCCGCCCAATTGAGCATCACCATGCCGGGCGCGGAGCCATTCAAGGCGGCCATCGTTCCGAACATCGTGGCCTCGCCCGGTCCGCCCGGGCGCATCGATCAAGGCCCCAAAGAACCGCGGGGCGAACGATTGGAAATTTCCTCCGCGACCAAGAAAGCGCACGTGCGCCTGGTGACCAGGCTCAAGATCGAAGCCCGGGAGTGAAGCGCAGATGTGTCCGACGTAGTGAATGATAACGTTATCACATGGCCATTCAATCCGAAAAAATGGAGATCGACGTGTCGCCGGGCACGCCAGCCATGCCGGGCACTGTTGCGCGCGAGGCGATGGCCAGGCCGTCTCGCAGGCGCTGGTTGGTCATCGGCCTGATCTTCGTGGTGACGCTGATCAACTACCTCGACCGGTTGACCGTTTCGGTGCTCGCTCCGGTCATCACGGAAGCCATGAAGCTTTCGAATCTACAATATGCCAGCCTCGCTACCTGGTTTCTGCTGGCGTACACCCTCAGCCAGAGCCTGTCGGGGCGCATTTACGATCGAATGGGGATTCGCCGTGGCTTCACGTTGTCGGTCGTCGTTTGGTCACTCTCCGCCATGGCCCACGCGTTCGTTCGAGGGCTCGGTGGCCTGAGTGTTCTGCGATTCTGCCTTGGCCTGGGCGAGGCAGGTAACTGGCCGGGCGCAGCAAAGGTCGTCGCCGAGTGGTTCCCCGTTCGCGAGCGGGCGTTTGCCATGGCCATCTTCAATAGCGGCGCCGCGATCGGCTCGATTGTCGCGCCGCCGCTCATCGTATGGTTGCAATTGACCTACGGTTGGCAGGGCGCGTTCTTGGTTACCGGAGGCCTCGGCTTCTGCTGGCTCATGGCCTGGTGGGCGTTGTACCGCCCGAACGAGTCGCCGGTGGCCGCGCCGGTGAAGGCGGGGGTTGTGCCGTCGAAATCCGACGAAGAGGCGCCAAAATGGCTCGCGCTCCTTCGGAAGAAGGAAGTTTGGGCCATCGTGTTGGGTCGCGTTTTGGTCGACCCCGTATGGTGGCTCTACATTAGCTGGCTCCCGCTGTTCCTTTACAAAGTCCACGGGTTCGATCTGAAGAAGATCGGGCTGTTTGCCTGGGTCCCGTACCTCGCCGCCGATGCCGGGAGCTTGGTCGGAGGGCTCGCGTCCGGTTATCTGGTGAAGCGCGGCTGGCGCGTCCAGAACGCGCGTCGGGCGACCATCGCTTTTGGCGCACTTCTCATGCCGGCGGGCATTCTCGCCGCGAGGAGCGAGAGCCCGTTCTCCGCGCTCGCCTTGATCGGCCTGGTGCTGTTCGGATTTCAAGTGTGGATCAACAACGTGCAGACGCTGCCGAGTGACTGGTTCTCGAGCAAAACGGTGGCCTCGGTCGCGGGCCTCGGGGGAACCGGCGCAGGCATTGGCAGCATGATGTTCTTGCTTCTCACGGGCTGGGTCGTCGATCACTTCGGATACACCCCCATTCTGACGGCGGCGGGGCTGTTGGCACCCGTGGGGACGTTGCTGATGTTTGCACTCTTTCCAAATCGTGAGCCGTGAGCCGCCGAACTCACGGAAATGCGCTCAAACGTCGATTTGCACGTCGATGTACGGCGGGAAGTTCTGGACGTTCGAATAGTCGTTCTCCAGGACGGACGTTGCCCCGAGCCGTTCCACCTCGCGGAAGCCTGCGAATTTGTACGTGATGTACATCTGGCGGTTCCGATCCGTCGACACGAATTCCGCGCGAAAGCGGGCGCCGGCATCGCGGGCGCGCTGCAGAATGTAGTTCAATAGAACCGTGCCCACGCCGCGTGACATCACCCGGCAGGACATCAAGAGTAGCTTCAGCGTCCACACGTCGGCCGTGCGCTCCACGAGAGCGAGTCCGATCTTTCCATATGTGCCGTATTTGTCGTTCAATCCAGCGATGAGCAAATCGTGATTCGGTGATTGCCGGAACGCGGCCAGCTCGTCGTACGAGTACGTGTAGCCGGTGGCATTGAGCTGGTTCGTGCGTACGGTGAGCTCCTCCGCGCGCTTCAAGTCCTCCTCCTGGGCGCGGGAGATGACGAATTGCATGCCCAGCGACGCGAGGAATTCGTCCGGGCTGCCCTGGTGAGCATCCTCCACGGTTTTTCGCTCGATGTCCGCCTGGTACATCCTGCGCCGCACCCGCGAGTCGTCGGTGATGAATCGCGGATTCAGCTCGGGGAGCTCCACCATGCGGTGTGCCTCGGCGGCATCGATGCAGAGCACCTTCGGGTGCGCAAACCGAACCTCGTCCCGCTCGAAGGGCTGATCGTCCACGAAGGCAATCGCATCGATACCGAAGTTCAGTGACTTGGCGACGGCCTCGATGGAGGCCGATTTGTTGCCCCAGTGGATCTGAGGGTAAAGGAAGTATTCGTCGATTCCAAATTCGCGAAGTTTGGCCATTGCGAGCTCAGGCTCGTTCCGGCTCGCGATGGAGTGAAGAATACCGCGCTCGTCGAGCGTGCGGAGGGTGGCCACCACCTCCTCGCGCAGCCGAACTTGGGGATCCTCGAGCAGGATGCCGTCCCAGACGGTGTTGTCGAGGTCCCATACGACGCACTTGATGTTTTTCTTCTCGTCTTTGCGCGGCTGCGCGCCTTCTGCCTTCTCCGCCACGACGCTCGTCATGATTTTTGCGTCTTTCGCCGTACGAGCTCGACCAGGGCACGAACCGAACGGAAATTGTCGAGTTCCATGTCCTCGTTTTCGATTTCGAGGCCGAACTGGTGCTCGACGAAGTTGACCAGCTGAATGGCGAACATCGAATTGACGAATCCCAAACTGAAGATGTCGTCTTCGTCCGAGAGCTCGTGGCCGGGGAAGAATTTGGTCAAATAATTGCGAATCGTCTTGTTGCTATCTTCCGACGTCATGGTTTTCCTCAGGAGTAATCGTAAAAGCCGCGCCCCGATTTTCGGCCGTGAAGGCCGGCGTCCACCATCTTCTTGAGAAGCGGACAAGGACGGTATTTGTCGTCGTTGAAGCTCTCGTAGAGAACCTCGATCGAATAGAGAATCGTATCGAGCCCGATGAGATCGGCCGTCTCCAAGGGCCCCATTTTGTGCTCGAAGCAGCCCTTGAAGATCTTGTCGACGTCGGCCGCGCTGGCCACTTGGTCCTGCACGAGGAAAACGGCCTCGTTGATGGTCAGCATCAGCACGCGATTGGACACGAACCCGGGGACGTCTTCCACGACCACGGCGGCTTTGTTCATCTCGGCGAGCAGCCGCTTGCCCGTGTCGATGGTCTGTGGGGTCGTGTGAAAGCCACGAATGACCTCCACCATGGGCTTGAGCGGCACCGGATTCATGAAGTGCATGCCCAGCACCTGCGACGGGCGCTTGGTGACCGAACCGACCCGCGTGATGGAGATGGCCGACGTATCGACCGCAAAGACCACCTCCGGCCGGCAGATGGGGTCGATGCGCTCGTAGACCTCTTTTTTGATGGGCCACTTTTCCGTCACGTTTTCGATGACGAAGTCGACATTCGACAATCGCGCATAATCGGTGGTGAAGGTGATGCGCTCCAGCACTTCCTTCACGTCGACCTTTTGCGCCGACTTGCCAAAGAGCGCGAACGCACGCACCCCATTGCGTATTTCCTTGCGGGCGCGATCGAGCACCTGCTCGGAAATGTCGACCAGCACCACGTGGTGTCCAGTCTGTGCGAGGTCTTGCGCGACGCCGACCCCCATGACGCCAGCGCCCACGACGCCGACGGAGGTGAATTCCAACTTGCGTGTCGAGTCCATCACTGTCCTTTACGAATGGCGTAGATGTTGAAAATGTTCGTTCCGACGTACAGCTCGTCCTGTTGCGCAATGACCGAGAAGCCATGGCGCTCGAACACGTCGGTGAGCGCTTGGACCCTTCCGTCGACGTCGTGCGCCTCCAAGACGATCTGCGAGAATTTGGGCCAGTCCGCGTCGTCGATGCCTTCGATGACCTCCAGCTCGCACTTCTGCACGTCCACCTTCATCAGATCGATGCGCTCGATCTTCTGCTCGCGAATGACGTCGCTCAGGCGGCGCAGTTTTGCGGTGAAGTGGACCGCTTCGAAGCGCACGTCGAGGAGCTCTTCGGCGTACGGATCCATCTGACCGGCGTGCTCGTCTCCCCCGCGGCGCTGGTTCTCGATGATGGTCTTGAGGTTGTGCCTCTCCTCCGCCTCGTCCGGGTGAAACGACGACATGCCCGCGCTGTGAGGGTAAAACGTGAACGGCGCCTGACGCTCGGCGTTCGACAGACCGACGTTGAGGACGGTGGCCCGAATGCCATGCAGACCGACGTTGCGCTGGATGATCTCGAACAGGGGAGGGGCCGGTTCGAAGGTGAAGATGCGGACATTCTTGGCTTCGGTGTGCGCGAACACCGTGAACAGTCCGATGTTGCCGCCGACGTCGAGCACGCAACCACCGTCCGGAATGACGATGCCGTGTTTGACGTACGAGCGATGCGCGAAGATATCGTCATAGAAGTGCTTCGTTTCGGCTTCGTTTTGGTGCGCCACCGAAATGCCGTTGGGTAGGCGGAAGAGCGGCTTCTGCGCGGCCTGCGGCTTGGGGGGCGTCACGGGCTTCGCCGGTGCGGATTTCGGCCGGCTGCCGCCGGGGCGCAGTTCGTCGAGGACGCTGGCCATGGCTTCGAGCGTCGGCGATTCGTACACGCGCCGGAGCGGCAGCTTCACGCGGAGCGAGCGGGCGACGCGGTCGATGAGGCGCGTGGCGATGAGTGAATTGCCCCCGAGCCGGAAAAAGTTCGCATCGGCGGCGGGGGCATCGCACTTCAAGAGCGCCTGCCACATCGCGGCCAGCTCCTGCTCCGTTTTGCCAAGAGGCCGTGCCGGCGCGGCGGCCGCTTCGTTCGATGCCGCGAGATCCCATTCCACGCGGGTACCGGTGAGCCGGAGCTGGCCCGCGGCCCTCGATAGCACCGACGTATCGGACTCCGGATCGAGGCCATGGCGCATCGACGGCACCACGACGCGGTCGTGTGCCGGTGTGACCAGGCTGCTCAAGGTCTGCCCCGGACCCACCTCGAGGAACGCATGCGGGGCACGCGAGGACAGCGCCGCGAGGCCGTCGGCGAACCGCACCGGCCGGCAAAGGTGCTTGGCCCAATAGCTGGGATCGGTGGCCTCCGCGGCGGTGATGAGCGCGCCGGTGACGTTCGACACGTAGGGGATCTGCGGTGCGCGAAGGGTGAAACCTCGAGCCAGCTGCGTCACGCGCTCGGCAATCGGATCCATCATCTTGGAGTGGAACGCATGCGTCGATTGCACGCGCCGGAAGGCCACACCCCGTTCGCGAAGGTGCCGCTCGAACGCGGTCACCTCGTCGGGGGGGCCGCCGATGACGCAAAACTCCGGACCGTTCACCGCGCACAGCGACAGATGCTCGCCGAGGAGAGGTGCGATTTCGCGTTCGGGCAGCGTCACCGCGAGCATCGCCCCCGCAGGGAGCGTCTCGATCAGCTGCGCGCGGCGGGCGACCAGGGTGAGCGAATCTTCGATCGAGAGCACGCCGGCCAAGCACGCGGCGACGTACTCGCCGAGGCTGTAGCCAATCATCGTCTGCGGGTGCACGCCCCACGCCTGCCATTGCTTGGCGAGCGCATACTCGATGACGAAAAGGGCCGGTTGCGCATGGCGCGTTCGGTTGAGCCGGCTCTCGTTCGGCGTGGCCGTGCGGCCATCGCGGCCGAGCATTCTGCGCAAGTCGAGCTTTTCCGCGGGAGGCGCCGCCGGAGCCGACGCGTCCTCCGGGTGCATGACCGTGCGAATGTCCAGGCCGAGCTCGGGCTGGAGCAGCGCCGCGCAACGGTCCACCTGCTCGCGAAAGACGGGCAGCGTGCGATAGAGCTCGAGCCCCATACCGACGTAGTGGTCGCCCAGCCCGGGGAACATGAACGAAAGGGAGGCCGCCGTCGTTTGGGCCTGGTTCGCACGAGTTTTCGAGTGGATCGTTTCGGATGTCGTCGTCATGCTGTTTCTCTTTCCTCGTGCCCCATCGAAAGGGTGTGGGCTTGCGCGTCGACGCGAGCCACGACGCGGAGCACCTCGTCGTCGGTCATGATGTGATCTTGCGATTTGGCGGCCTTTAGAATTTCGCCCACCAGAAATTCGGAAGCAGGAATTCCGCGCTGGCGCAGCCAATGAACGACATTGGATGCGCCACTCATGAATCCAATGCAAATCTCCTGGGCGAGCCCGAACGAGCCAGCCGGAACCCCGCTGTAAATGCGGTCGGCCAGCCACGAATCCCCGCGGGACATGGCCTTGATGATCGCGGCGGCGTGAACCCCCGTCGCCGTGCGGAATGCGTCGCGCCCCACCAGTGGATAGCTAGGCGGAATGATCCACCCGATGGCCGAGGCCACGGTCTCTACGTAGTCGACCAATTGGGCCACGTCCCGGTCGAGCAGGCCGAGCAGCTTCATGTTCATCAGCAAAAGCTCCATCGGCACATTTCCTGCGCGCTCGCCCACGCCGAGCGCGGTGGCGTGAATGCGGTCGGCGCCGCACTCGATGGCCCGAATGGCATTTTCCAAGGCCAGACCACGATCGTTGTGGCCGTGCCAATCGATGCCCACGTGCGTGGCTCCCATTTCGGAAAGTAGCGCGCGGGTGAATCGAAGCAGATTCCTCACGCCGTCGGGGGTCGAGTGACCCACGGTGTCCGCGAGGCAGATGCGGGAGGCGCCGTGGTCGATGGCCGCGCGAAACAACGTCGTCAGCGTCTCGGGGCGCGACCGTGTCGTATCCTCGGTCACGTACGCCACGGGAAGGCCCGCCGCGACGGCCGCGTCGATGGCCTCGACGCTGCGTTTGGCAATCAGCGCGACGTCCCAATCTTCCGCGTATTGTCGAATGGGGCTCGAGCCGATGAAGGCGTAAACCTCCACGGGAATGCCTGCGCGCTGCGAAAGCTCGATCATCGGCGTGATGTCGCCGACCACCGTGCGGCCCGCGCAGGCAACCTTGATGGGCAATCGGCAGTGGGCCACTTCTTGGCATATGCGCAGGCAATCGTCGAATGCGCGCGGCGAGCTTGCCGGTAATCCGATATCGGCTTCGTCGACGCCGATATCGTTCATCGCATGGAGAATCTTCAGCTTCTCCTCGATGCTCGGCGACGTCACCGATGGGTTTTGCATCCCGTCCCGGAGCGTTTCGTCGAAGATCGACAGCCCCGCCGGAGCGCGCCGGTCCTTCGTCTCCAGCTCGTTCCAATCGAAAATGAGACGTGACTGCTTCATGGGAATCCTCGCCAGGTGAGCGGGTCAGTGGTGCGGGAAACGCGGTGGTTGGTCCAACCCGTCCAGCATGAATGCGATGGCGCGTTCGAGATCGCGCAGGATTCCCGTGATGACGTCATCGCGGAAGTAGCGGCGATAGTAGTGGAGCACGATCACGAGCTGCTGGCCCGGGAACACCTCCACGCGGAGCGGAAAATCGAGCTGGATGGCCGCGATTCGAGCCAGCATCTCGGTCGTCGGCGAGGGACGCAGATCCATCTCGGCGACCATGGCGGCGAAACCCGGAATGTTCTCGATGGCAATGTAGCTCTGGAACAGGCGTGCCTCTTCTTTGGGAAGCTCACTCCACTGTTTCGTATCGGAGAGGCAGGTGTGCTCATAGCGTCGGAGCTCGAGAAAATCTTCCTGCGCGGTGTGCAGCCAATCGCGCAACGTCTCGAATCGTGCGGCCGACGGCGGGCGGATCGCGAGGACGTTGTTGAACAAGCCGACCATGTCTTCGACCCCGGAGATTTCCGCGGAGCGGGCCGAAACGATGGCGCCGTAAAGGACGTCTTGCGTCTTCGTGTAGTGGGCCAGCAAAAGGGACCAGGCGCCGTGGATGAACGTACTGAGCGTGAGCCTCTCCTCGCGCGACAGGGCGTCGAGACGTTCGGTGATGGCACGGCCGAACACCACATGCTGCCGCGAGAAGGCCGGTTCGGGCTCGGTCCCGGGTTCGACGCCGCCGATCGATTCGACGAGGGGTGTCGGGCGGACGATACCCGAAAGCTTGCTTCGCCAAAAGGCCTCCGTTGCGCGCGCATCGTGCGCGCGTACCCGCTCGATGTGCGCGCGCGGGGGAGGGGGATTCTCCAGCACCGGCACCGCGCTGCCGGTGGAATACGCGTGGTAGAAGGCCATGAGCTCGCGGAAGACGACCACCGTGCTCCAGCCGTCGCGCTGGAGATAATTGAAGGCGAAGACGCACCAGTGGTGCTCGTCGTCGGTGCGGAAGACGGCGGCGCGCATCTGCGGGCATTCGTCCAGGGCGAAGCCGCGCGCGCGCGTCGCCTGAATGTAGCTGCGGAGGCTGGATTCGAGCTCGCCCTCGGGGATCTGGCGCCAATCGTGCGCCTCCATCTCGAGCCGCGCCTGCTCGTGGACGACCTGTACGTACCGTCCGGAGTGCGACTTGGAGAACGACGTGCGCAGTCCAGGATGGCGATCGATGACCGATTGCCACGCGCGCCCCAGCGCGGGAACGTCGAGCGTTCCGCGCATCGGGAAGATGGTGAAGAGTACGTAGAGACCCACCTGGGGATGGTTCACGAGCTGGTCGATCATGTACGCCTGCATGGGCGCGACGGGGTAGACATCGACCGCGTCGGTGGTGTCCGGCAGGTCGACGCTCTCCGCGAGATCTTTTGGCGCCCTGCGCGACTCGGGCACGGGGATCGACTTGGGCGGCTCCGCGTCGAGGTCGGCATTCAGCACGGCCGCGAGTTCGGTGATGGTTTGGTTCCGAAAAAGTTGCTCCACCGTGAGGTTCAAGCCGTGTTTGCGCGCCCGAGCGATCGCCTGGATGCTGTGAATGGAGTCGCCTCCCAGGGCGAAGAAGTTGTTGTTCATGCCCACGGACTCCAGCCCCAGGACCTCGGCCCAGATGCCCGCCAGCGTTTCCTCCACCTTGGTGCGGGGCGCGACGTAGGGAACTTCGATCTCGGAGAGCGTCGGGGCCGGGGCCGGCAGCACGGCACGATGGACCTTTCCGTGGGCGCCTATGGGAATGGCGTCCAGCAGAACGAAGGCCGACGGGATCATGAAGTCGGGCAAGCCCTGTTTGAGGGCTTGGCGCCACACGGGGACCAACGCCGCCGAGAGCCGCTGGCGAAGGGGCTGCGTCGACAGCTCCTCGCCCGGCCGCCGCGTCTCCGCCGCGTTCGTGCGGGTCGTTCGGGGCTCGTCCGGCCGAAGGAATCGCGCGTCGAAGAAGCCCGGCGCCTCGTCGCACGGCGTGACGTCGACGTCGTAGCCCAACTCGTCACCGAGCGCGAAGACCGACTCGGGGGCCACGCCGGTGTGCCCCGGGCCGTCCTCCGCGAGCGCCTTGCGCAGCTGTCCCGCCGTGGTGCCCTCGCTGGCATCCGCGACGAGCTCCAGGGCGCGTACTTCGCGCACGAGGCGAGCGTCCCGCAGATGGCGCAGCACGAGCTCGGACGGGCGCTCCGACGTGAGGTGGCGGCGCACGTCCTCCAAGGTCGGCACGGTGTCCGGCGCGGCGTCCTTTTGCCAGGCCAGCGGATCGGCGCCGGCGGGGGCGTGGCGCAGGATGACGTCGTAACGGAACTGGTTCAACTCGTTCTGGTAGCGCCCGCGCTTGGACAGGATGCGCTCGCACACCAGCGGGCCGTCCGCGTTCGAGGTCCGGAAGAACGCCGGATGGATCACGAGCTCGTTCTCCGTCAACATCGCGTGCCGAACGCGGCGTCGCAGCTGGTCGCATGGCCGCTTTGCCGGAGCCTTGGTGAGCTCGAGCGACGTGTGGAACAGCTCGAGAAGCGGTAGGCTGCGCACGTCGCCGATGAAGATCGCGCCGCCCGGTCGGAGCAGGCGCTGGGCGCGTTCCAGCACGCCGGAGAGGTACTGGAGGCTCGGGAAATACTGAACGACGGAGTTCAGCACGATGACATCGTAGGCGCCCGGCGGCCCATCGAGCTCGATGGCCTCCTTCTGCTCGAGCGCTACGTGCGACAGCCCGCGGGCCGAGACCTCCTGGCGGAGCTCCTCGATGGCGACCTTCGAGATGTCGGTCGCGTGGTACGCCTCGCAGTGGGGGGCGAGGCGGAAGAGAAACAACCCCGTTCCTGCGCCCAGCTCGAGGATGCGCGCGGGGTTCAGCGCCCGGATCCGGGCGACGGTGGTGTCGACCCATTCCTGCATGGCCTCTGCGGGCAGTTGCTTGCCCGTGAAGCTGCTGTTCCAGCCGCTGAAGTCTTCGTCGATGTTCGCGGCGCGCCCGGCGCCCGGCGGGCGGTACGTGTCGTCGTAGACGGTCTCCCACGTGCTCACGTGTTCGAGCTGCACGCCGGCCGACGCGGCGGCATCGTCCTCGGGCACGACGTACGCCACGAGCCGCTTGCGACCGCCGTCTTCCTCGCGCCCCGTGACGACGGCATCCTTGATCGTGGGCTGGCGCCGCAGGGCCGACTCGATCTCGCCGAGCTCGATGCGGAAGCCGCGAATCTTGACTTGGTCGTCCAGGCGCCCGAGAAACTCGATGACGCCGTCACCTCGGAAGCGCGCGCGATCGCCGGTCCGGTACATCTTCGCCGCGTCCGCGCGGAAGGGATCGCGCACGAACCGCTCGGCATCGAGCTCGGGTCGATTGAGATACCCGCGCCCCACGTTCGTACCGCCGATGGTGAGCTCCCCGGGAACCCCGACCGGCGTCGGCTGGCCGTGCGTATCGAGGATGTAGATCTGCGTGTTGGCGATGGGCCTGCCGATGGGAACCGTCGGCGAGGTGTCCTCTCGTTTGCACTGCCAGAACGTGACGTCGACCGCCGCCTCGGTGGGGCCGTACAGATTGTGCAGCTCGGCGGAGGGCAGCTTGCCGAAGAATCGATCGCGGTACTCCGCGGGCAGCGCCTCGCCGCTGCAGATGACGCGCACGAGCGACGTGCACTCCGTCATGTCTGGATGGTCCAGGATGGCCTGGAGCATCGACGGCACGAAGTGGATCGTGGTGATGCCTTCCCGCACGATCGTCTCGGTGAGGTAGGCCGGATCCTTGTGGCCCTCGGGGCGGGCCATGACCAGGCGCGCGCCCGTCATCAGAGGCCAGAAGAACTCCCACACGGAGACGTCGAAGCTGAAAGGCGTCTTCTGCAGGACGCGGTCGTTCGGCGTCAATCCGTAGGCGTCTTGCATCCAGAGGAGTCGATTGCAAATGCCCCGGTGCGAGTTCATGGCACCTTTGGGCAAGCCGGTCGAACCCGATGTGTAAATCATGTAGGCCAATCGCGAAGGCGGCATGGCCACGTCGGGGCGATGGGTCGGGTAACCCTCCAGCGCGTCGTCCACGCGGACCTGACGCAGCCCCTCGAAGCGCGCGCCGAGCTCCAACGGCAACCCGCGATCGGTGAGCAGCACCGCGGGGTTGGCATCGCGGAGCATGTGCTCGACCCGGTCGGCCGGGTAGGTGGGGTCGACGGGAACGTAGGCCCCACCGCTCTTCAGCACGGCCAGCAGCGCCACCACCAGATTCGCCGAGCGCTCGGCGTAGACCCCGACGAGCGTGTCGGGCGTCACCCCCGCCGCGACGAGCAAGTGCGCGAGCTGATTGGCGCGCGCATCGAGCTGGGCGTACGTCAGCGTCTGACCCTCGAACGACACGGCCACGGCGTCTGGCGTTCGCGCGACCTGCGCCTCGATGTGCTCGTGGAGGAGCCGATCGGGCCCGTAGTCTTTCGCGGTGTCGTTGAATTCGACGACGACGCGGCGGCGCTCTTCCTCGTCGAGGAGCGGGATGGCCGACAAGCACAGCTCGGGATTCTCCGTCACCGACTCGAGCACCTTGAGCAGGTGCCGCGCCATGCGTGCGATGGTCACCTCGTCGAAGAGATCGGTGCTGTACTCGAAGGTGGCGGTCCAGGTGTCGCCGAGCAGGAGCAGCTGCAGCCAGATGTCGAACTTCGCCGTGCGCGAGTGGAGTTCTTCCACCGAGCACGCGAGCCCCCGCAGCGGGAGCAGCCCCAGGCCCGCGTGCTGCAGCACCATCATGACCTGAAAGAGCGGATTGCGGCTCAAGTCCCGTTCGGGCGACAGCTCGTTGACGAGCTGCTCGAAGGGAAGGCCCTGATGTTGCAGTGCCTCAAGGGTGCGCGGGCGAATGCGCCCCAGGAGCGCGCGGAACGAGGGATCGCCGGAGAGATCCGTTCGGGATGCGACGGTGTTGGCGAAGAAGCCGATGAGGCCTTCCGTTTCGACCGGCGAGCGGTTGGCGATGGGCGAGCCCACCACGACGTCGTCCTGCCCCGAGTAGCGCGATAGCAGCGCGGTGAAGGCGCCCAGGAAGAACATGTACGGGGTGACGTCCTCGCGCTGGCACGCCTCGCGAACGGCGACGACCAGGAGCTTGGGCACGGCGATTTCCATGCGGGCGCCGCGGAAGGTCTGCACCGCGGGACGCGGGCGATCGGTGGGGAGCGACAGCGTCGGGAGTCCCTCGAGTTCCCGCTTCCAGAAATCGAGATCGGCCTGGTAACCACGGTCGGCGATTTTCTTCTGCTGCCAGGTGGCGAAGTCGGCGTACTGGATGGGCAGCTCGGGCAGGGCGCTCGGCTTGCCCTCCGCATAGGCGCCATACAGCGCGACGAGCTCGCGGTTCAAGACACCGAAGGACCAGCCATCGAACATGATGTGGTGGATGGTGAAAAGAAAGACGTGCTCGTCCTGCGCCAGGCGCAAGAGGCGGGTGGCGAACAACGGGCCCCGCTCGAGTGAGAGGATCCGACGCGCCTCCGCCTCTTTGGCTTGCGCCATGCGGGCGGCCCGTTGGGGCGCATCGATCGCGGCCAAATCTTCGAACGGAACGTCCACCTGGAAGGGCACGCCGATCACCTGCTTGGTGCGCCCGCCCACCGACGGAAACGTCGTCCGCAACGTCTCGTGCCTTCGGACGATCTCCGTCAGCGCGCGCGCGAGTGCCGTGCGGTCCAAGCTTCCCACGAAGCGGAAGGCGAACGAGGCGTTGTACGCGGGGCTGCCTGGGACGACTTGGTCGAGGTACCAGGAGCGGAGTTGCGTCGAAGAGACCGGGGCCTCCCGCGGCGCACCCGTGACCGCAGCGTCCGTGCGCGCGATGGTCGCGCGGGCCGAGGGCTCCGTTCCACCGCGCTTCCATCGTTCGAGAAGCGCGCGTTTCGCGGGGGACATTTCGTTGAGACGCGTCGCGGTGGGATCTTGATTGGACATGGGTTCCTTCGATGTCTTCCGTGGCAAGTGGTTCAGGACGCCAGGAGCCGTTCCACTTCGGCGTCCGGGAGCTCGTCGAGTGCCGCGATGAGGAGCTCCTCGACCCGGGGAGCCAGTGCGGCGATGGTGCGGTTGGCGAAAAAGAGGTCGAAACGAATCTGCACGGGGAAGGCTTCCTTGAGCCTCGCGAGCACTTGCCCCGCGATGAGCGAATTGCCGCCCAGGTCGAAGAAGTCGTCCTCGACGCCGACCTCGCGGATGCCGAGAATCTGCCCCCACGCTTCGGCGAGCACGCACTCGATCTCGCCGGCCGGTGCCACGTACGGCGTCGCCAGAGGCGGGCGAGCATGGAGCTGCAAGGTGGGTTGCTCCACCTCCGCGGCGGGGCTGGCGACGTCGGTCACGATGGCCGCAGGACGCGGGCGCGCGGCGCGCGAGAAGGTGGCGAGCGCCGGAAGAAGCGCCTCCAGCGAAGCGCGTGCGGCGGCGTCGTCGAGGTTCAAGGCGCGGGCGACCGCATCGAGGTTCGCGTCCTCGATGGCCGTCCAGAAGTCGCGCACGGGCGGTGCCTCGTCCGGCGTGGCGGGCATGTGGAGCCAAAAGTGCTCGCGCTGAAAGGCGTACGTCGGCAACGAAACGCGCCGCGGTGCGTATGGGGCGAAGAAGGCATTCCAATCGACGTGAATGCCGTTCGCGTGCAGTCCGCCCAGCGCCCCGAGCCACGAGGCGGCGTCGTCGCGGCCTCGGCGCAGCGCCGGAAGAAACACGCGGCCGAGATCGTCTTTGGCGACGGCATCTTGCCCGAGGGCCGAGAGCACGCCGTGCGGGCCGAGCTCGAGAAAGACGGAGATGTCTTCGGCCAGCAGGGTGCGCAGGCCATCGACGAAGCGCACCGCATGCCGCACGTGCCGCACCCAGTACGCGGGCGAGCCGAGCTCCTCGTCCGTCGCGCGCGCACCCGTGAGGTTCGACACGACGGGGATGCGCGCGGGCTGAAAGTCGAGCCCCTGGGCCATGCGCTCGAAGGGCTCGAGCATGCCGTCCATGTGCGGCGAGTGAAACGCGTGGCTCACGCGCAAGCGGCGGGTCATGCGCCCGAGCGCGGAAAACTCCGCGGCAACTTCCAGAACGGCGTCCTCGTCGCCGGAGAGGACCGTGGCGGACGGCGCATTGAGCGCGGCGATGACCGCGGTGCCCTCCCCGAGACGGGCGAGCACTTCCTCGACCTCGCTTTCCGTGGCCTGCACGACGACCATGGCGCCGTTTCCCGGCAGCGCCTGCATCAGCCGCGCGCGTGCGGCCACGAGGGTGCACGCGTCGGGGAGGTTCAGCACCCCGGAGACGTGCGCTGCCGCGAGCTCGCCGATGGAATGCCCGAGGAGCAGCTTGGGCTCGACGCCCCACGCTTCGAGCAACCGAAACAGCGCCACCTCCAAGGCAAACAGCGCCGGCTGCGTATAGCGGGTCTCGTCGATCAGCGCCGCATCGCGGGAGCCTTGCGCGGCGAACAGGATCTCGCGGAGCGGCCGCTCGAGATGCGGATCGATGTGCGCGAAGACCGCATCGAGCGCGTCGCGGAAGCTGGGGAATGCCTCGTAGAGCGCCCGCCCCATGCCAGCCTGCTGGCTGCCCTGGCCGGTGAAGAGCACCCCGAGCTTGCGTCCCGTACGGCTTCGGCCGACGACGGTGTTCGGATGGTCCGTCACCGACTCGAGCGCTGCGAGGAGCTCCGCGCGGTCGCGAACGAGCACGACGGCGCGATGTTCGAAATGCGCGCGCGTCGTGGCCAGCGAGTAGGCCACGTCGACCAACGCGAGCTCGGAATGCGCCACGAGGTGTTCGCGAAGACGCACCGCCTGCGCGAGCAGCGCTCGCTCGCTCTTGGCCGAGAGCAACACCGGCACCAGCGCCGGCACGCTGGCGAGCTCGGGGTCGGCGGGCGAGGAAACGCGCGGCGCCTCCTCCACGATGACGTGGACGTTCGTCCCGGACATGCCGAACGACGAGATGCCCGCGCGCCGGCTCTGGCCCATGGGCTCCCAGGGCCTGGCCTCGGTCAAGAGCCGGACGGCACCGCGCGACCAGTCGATGTGGGGCGAGGCATTCCCGGCGTGCAGCGTTTTGGGCAATAGGCCATGTTGCAAGGCGAGCACCATCTTGATGACGCCGCCGACCCCGGCCGCCGCTTGCGGATGCCCGAGGTTGGACTTGAGGCTCCCCAGCCAGAGCGGGGCATCGTCGGAGTGCGCCTTGCCGTAGGTCGCCAAGAGCGCGTGGGCCTCGATGGGATCGCCCAAGGTGGTCCCCGTTCCATGAGCCTCGACGGCGCCCACGTCCTTGGCCGAGAGGCCCGCGTTTTGGAGCGCCTGCAGGATGACCCGTTCTTGCGCGGGGCCGTTGGGGGCGGTGAGGCCCTGGCTCTTGCCATCTTGATTGACCGCCGAGCCGCGGATCACCGCGAGCACCGGATGTCCCTGGCGCTGGGCATCGGAGAGGCGCTCGAGGAGAAGCATGCCGGCGCCCTCGGACCATGCGGCACCGTCGGCCTCCGCGGCGAACGACTTGCAACGGCCATCGGGGGCGAGGGCGCGCTGCCGACTGAACGCGACGAACCCACCTGGTGTGGCCATGACGGTGACGCCGCCGGCGAGCGCGAGCGCGCACTCGTCTTGCCGCAATGCTTGGCAAGCGAGGTGGATGGCCACCATCGAGGAGCTGCAGGCCGTATCGACGGTTACCGTCGGGCCGTGCAACCCGAAGGTGTAGGCGATGCGCCCTGATGCGACGCTGGGCGAGGTGCCGATGACGATGTGCCCTTCCAGATCGTCGGCCGCCTGCAGCACGCGCGCGCCGTACTCGTTGTACATGGCACCGACGAAGACACCGGTCTGCGAGGCGCGGAGCGACACCGGGTCGATGCCCGCGCGCTCGAAGGCCTCCCAGGACGTCTCGAGCAGGAGTCGCTGCTGCGGATCGGTGGTGAGCGCCTCGCGCGGGCTGATGCCGAAGAAGCCGGCATCGAAGAGATCCGCATCGTGCAGGAAGCCGCCTTGCCGCGTGTAGCTTTTGCCGCGCGTGTCGGGGTCCGGATCGTAGAGTGCGTCCACGTTCCAGCCGCGGTTCTCGGGAAAGGTGGAGATGACGTCGCGCCCCTCGCGCAGCAGTTCCCAGAGGTCCTCCGGCGATCGCACGCCGCCCGGGTAGCGGCAGCCGATGGCCACGATGGCGATGGGCTCGCGCGACTTGCCCTCGAGCTTGCGCACCCGCGTTTCGCTGGCGTGGAGCTCGTGGGTGAGTCGTTTCAGGTAGTCGGCGAGCTTCTCTTCACGGGTCGATGACATGGACGTTTTCTCCGAACTTCTGGTCGAGGATGTGAAGCAGCTCGTCGACATTGGCGGCATCGACCGTGGCCGTGAACGCCGTGTCGCTTTCGGCGGTGCCGGCTTGCGTCCACGTGCCCAAGAGCCTCTGCAGCAGGGCGGTGAGGGCCCCCCGCGCGTCCTCGTTGGCATGAAGCGCTGCCAGTGCGCTTTCGACCTTGCCAAGCTCCGCGACGACGGAGCCCCGAGCTGCGGCTTCGTCGGGCACGAGCCTCGTGAGGAGCACGGACGTCAGCCCCGCGGGGGTCGGATGGTCGAAGAGCAGCGTCGACTCGAGCGACAAGCCACTGACCGCCGCGAGGCGATTGCGAAGCTGTAGCCCCATGAGCGAGTCGAGACCGAGGTCGCGCACCGGCTGATCGGGTTCGATGCTCTTCGGCGACGCGATGCGCAGCACCGCGGCAATCTCTTCGCGCACCATCTCGAGGACCGCAGCTTCGCGCTCGTTCGCGGGCAGCGCGGCGATGCGCGGCCCGACGGGCGGCCGTTCCTCGGCAACCTCGGGCTCGGGCCCGAGCGGCGTGGCCACCGCTCGGGGGGCATCGCCGTCGAGCCAAAAGCGCTGGCGCTGGAACGCGTAAGTGGGGAGGTCGACGCGGCGAGGGAGGGAGTGCCGGAAGAAGGCTTCCCAGTCGAGGGAAAGACCGCGCGTGTGGAGCTCGGCGAAGGAGAGGAGGAAGCGATCGAGGTCTCCCTCGTCGCGGCGCAAAGAGCCAACGACGGCGGATCCTGGGAGGGTCTCGGCGAGTGCGAGTGTGAGGACGGGGTGAGGGCTGATCTCGACGAAGAAGTGATGGCTGTCCAGTCGGAGCTTTTCGGCAGCGTCGGCGAAGCGGACGGTTTGTCGGAGGTTCTGGAACCAATACGCGGCGTCGAGGAGTTGGCCGTCGATGGGAGCGCCCGTGACGGTGGAATAGAGTGGAATGGTGGACGGGCGAGGGGAGATGGATCTCAGTTGCTCGAGCAACGAATCGCGGACGGCATCGACGTGAGAGCAATGGGAGGCATAGTCGACGCGGACCTTGCGGGCGAAGACCTTGTGGTGGGCGAGGGAGGCCAAGAGAGCGTCGATGTCATCGGGATCGCCGGAGAGGAGGGAGGCGTTGGGGCTGTTGACGGCGGCGAGTGCGATGCGGTGGGAGGCCTCGAGGTGGGGTCGGAGGTCGAGCTCTCCGAGCTGGACGGCGGCCATGGCGCCGTTTCCGGCGAGGAGTGTGAGGGTCTTGCTGCGGAGTGTGACGACGCGAGCGGCATCGTGGAGGGAGAGTGCGCCAGCAACGTAGGCGGCGGCAATTTCGCCCTGGCTATGCCCGACGACGGCGTCGGGGTGGACGCCGAGCGAGCGCCAGAGAGCGGCAAGAGCGACCATGACGGCAAAGAGTGCAGGCTGCACGACGTCGACGCGTTGGAGTGCGTCGCTGTCGCCGTCGCGCAAGACGTCGAGGAGGTTCCAATCGACGAAGGGGGCGAAGGCGTGAGCGCACGCGAAAATTTCGTCACGGAAGACGGGGGAGCTCTCGAGGAGTGCGCGCGCCATCTCGGGCCACTGAGACCCTTGCCCCGGAAAGACGAAGACGACCTTGCCGCGCGGCGTGGTCTTGGCGGCAACGGCGTTCGGCGCGACCGCCCCTTCGGCCAGCGAGGCCAGCGCCGCGAACAGCGTCTCGCGGTCTTGGGCCACGACGGCCGCACGATGCTCGAAGTGCGTGCGCGACGTGGCCAGCGAGTACCCAACGTCCTCGAGTCGCAGCTCCGGACGCGATTCGAGATGATCGCGAAGGCGGGAGGCCTGCTCGCGCAGAGCGGCCGCGGATTTCCCCGAGAGCACCACCGGCACGTACCCGTTCTCTGTCTCGCGTTCGTTCACGAGGACGGGCGCGACGCTCTCCAAAATCACGTGAGCATTGGTCCCGCTCGCACCGAACGAGGAAATCGCCGCCCGCCGCGCCCGATCGGCCGTCGGCCACGGCACGGCCTCATTCAAGAGCCGCACGGTTCCCGAGGACCAATCGATGTGAGGCGACGGATTCCCCGCATGCAGCGTTTTCGGCAGCACGCCATGCTGGAGCGCGAGGACCATCTTGATGATCCCTGCGACGCCCGCCGCCGCCTGCGTGTGCCCGAGGTTGGATTTGAGGCTCCCGAGCCAGAGGGGCGCGTCTTCGGCGCGGGCCTTGCCGTACGTGGCGAGCAGCGCGTGGGCCTCGATGGGATCGCCGAGGGAGGTGCCGGTGCCATGGGCCTCGACGGCGTCGATGTCCTTGGGGGAAAGGCGGGCGGAGTGGAGCGCTTGAAGGATGACGCGCTCCTGGGCCGGCCCGTTGGGGGCGGTGAGGCCTTGGCTCTTGCCGTCCTGATTGACCGCGGAGCCGCGGATCACCGCGAGAACGGTGCGCTCGTTGCGGCGGGCATCGGAGAGGCGCTCGAGAAGGAGCATGCCGGCGCCTTCGGACCACGCGGCGCCATCGGCATCGGCGGAGAACGACTTGCAGCGACCATCGCGGGCAAGCCCCCGCTGCCGGCTGAAGGTGGTGAACGGTCCCGGCGTGGCCATGACGGTGACCCCGCCCGCGAGGGCGAGGGAGCATTCGCCGGCCCGCAAAGCCTGGCAGGCGAGGTGAATGGCCACGAGCGAGGAGCTGCACGCCGTATCGACGGTGAGCGTAGGCCCGTGCAACCCGAAGGTGTACGCAATGCGCCCGGAGGCCACGCTCGCCGAGCTGCCCATGCTTACATAGCCCTCCAGATCGTCGGGGGCCTGCAGCAGCCGCGTACCGTAATCGTTGTACATGATGCCGGCGAAGACGCCGGTCTGCGACCCTTGAAGGGACGTGGGATCGATGCCCGCGCGCTCGAAGGCTTCCCACGACGTTTCGAGGAGCAGACGCTGCTGAGGATCGATGGCCAGCGCCTCGCGGGGGCTGATGCCGAAAAACGCGGGGTCGAAGTGATCGGCGTCGTAGAGAAAACCGCCCTGGTTCGTGTACGTCTTGCCGCGGGCGTCGGGATCGGGATCGTAGAGCCCATCGAGATCCCAGCCACGGTTCTCGGGGAAGGTGGAAATGACGTCGCGGCCTTCGAGCAGCAGCTCCCAGAGATCCTCCGGCGAGCGCACACCACCGGGCAGGCGGCAGCTCATGGCCACGATGGCGACCGGATCCCCTTCCAGTGCCGCCTCGCTCGCCGGAACCTCGGCCGGAGAGGGCTCCGCCGCCTCGGGAAACAGCTCCTTCGCAAGGTGCCGCGCCACGGCCAGCGAGGTTGGGTAGTTGAAGAGCAAGGTCGCGTGCAGGCGCAGGCTCGTTGCGGCCGAGAGCCGATTGCGCAGCTCGAGGGCCATGAGCGAGTCGAGGCCTAGTTCCTGGAGGGGGCGATTCGGCTCGAGCGCCTCGCGCGAGCCGAGCCCCAGCACCGTCGTGACCTCCGTCCGCACCATCTCGAGCAACGCGCCCTCGCGCTCCTCGACGCCCAGTGCTCCGAGACGCTGTTGAAGGGAGGAGGCGCTGGTGCCGTTGTTCGCACGAAGCCGCGCCGCCTTGGTCCGAACGAGGCCGCGAAACAACGACGGCACCGCACTGGACCTGCCGATGGCCGCGAGATCGAAGCGCACCGGTGCGATCGCGGCGTCTGGCTGCGCCAGTGCCGCGTCCAGAAGGGCGAGCGACTCCTCGGCCGAGAGCGAGCGCGCCCCGCCTCGGGCCATGCGCTGCAGATCGGCGTCGGTGAGGTGCGCCGTCAGGGCGCTCTTCGTCGCCCAGTGCCCCCAGTCGAGCGAAAGCGCGTGAAGGCCGCGCGCCCGGCGGTCGTGCGCCAAGGCATCGAGGAAGGCATTGGCCGCGGCGTAGTTGGCCTGCCCCGGCCCACCGAGAACCCCGGACAGCGACGAGAAAAGGACGAAGATGCACCCTTCGACGGACGCCGTGAGCTCGTGCAAATGGAGCGCCGCATCGAGCTTGACCTGCAACACGGGGTGAAGCCGCTCCGGGCTCAGCGAACCCAGAACGCCGTCGTCCAGCAAACCCGCGGCGTGGACGATGCCGGTGAGCGGCTGCTCGCCGGGAATGCTCTCCAGGAGCTGGCGAAGCGCCTCGCGATCGGAGGCATCGCACGCCGCGAGTCGGACGTGTGCGCCCGCGGCTCGTAGCTCGGTGGCGAGGACCTCGGCGCCTGCCGCGCGCGGGCCCTGGCGGGAGGCGAGCACGAGGTGTGTGACCCCATGCTTCTGCACGAGATGGCGTGCCACGAGGCCGCCCAAGGTTCCCGTTCCGCCGGTGATGAGGACCGTGCCGTGCGGGGCAAACGTCAGGGCCGCGCCCGCCTCGGCAATGGGCGCAAGCCGCGGCACGAGAACGCGGCCCTCGCGAAGGGCGAGCTGATTCTCCGCGGGATCCAGCGCGTGGACGAGTGCGGCGCGCGAGGCGGCCGTACCGTCGACGTCGAGCAGCACGATGGCGTGCAAGGGCGACTCCGACTGCGCGGAGCGCACCAGCCCCCAGAGCGGGGCGTGCACCAAATCGATCCCATCGGAGGCGGCCACCGCTCCGCGGGTGACGAACACCAGTCGGCACGACGCAAGGCGCTCGTCGGCGAGCCAGGACTGAAGCAGCAACAGGGCGCGTTCCGTGGCATCGTGCGCCGCCGCGGCGAGGTTCGAAGGTCCTTCGCTGGCCGCGAGGAAGGGCACCAGCACGACATCGGGGCCGCGGGCTCCTTGCGGCAGCGCAGCTTGCAGCGCCGCGAGGTCCGCGTACGCATCGAGCCGCAGGCCCTCGGGCAAGATCTCCGAAGTGTCGCCCCCGAGAAGAACCCAGTGCTCGGACGACGGCGGGCGCGCCGGCGTGCCGCCGGGCAGCGGGATCCATTCGACGCGCAGGAGATCCTTCTGACCCGATCCCAGCGCGCGGCGCAGTTGCTCGGGTGCCACGGGGCGGGTGGCGAGCGCCTCGATGCGTGCGACGGGCTCCCCCGCCGCATCGGCGATGTCCAGCGCGACCACGTCCCCGCCATCGGGGCGTCGAACGCGCACCCGCAGGGCGGAGGCTCCCACGGCCCGCAGCGAAAGGTCACCCCACGAGAACGGCAGGACGACGCCGTCGTGCGCGGGGCCGTCGAGGGTGAGTACGTGCAAGGCCGCATCGAGCAGCGCGGGGTGCACGCCGAAGCGCCCGGCCTCTTCCGCAAGGCCCGCGGGAAGCTCGGCCTCCGCGAACCACTCGTTCCCACGTTGGTACGCGGCGCGCAGTCCCTGGAAGTCGGGACCATAGGCCACGCCCATCGCAGCCAGTCGCTCGTAGAGCCCCTCGATCTCCACCTCCGTCGCGCCCGGCGGCGGCCATGCACGCAGGTCGAAATCGAAGACTGCAGGTTCCGCCGCCAGCGTTCCGCCGGCATGCCGCGTCCAGCCTGCGTCAGGCGCTTCGGGTTGCCCGTACACGGTGAACGGTCGACGCCCCGCTTCGTCGGGTGCTCCGACGGACACCTGCACGCGCACGGCCCCGCGCGCGGGGATTTCCAGCGGATTCTCGACCGTGAGCTCCTCGACGCGCTCGAGGCCCGTGTGGTGCGCGGCCACGAGTGCGAGCTCGATGAAGGCCGTGCCGGGCACGATGACCGTGTCGAACACTTGGTGTCCCTCGAGCCAGGGATGCTCGGCGCGCGACAGCCGGCCCGTGAACAAGGCGCCGTCGGAGTCGGCCAGGCGCACGGCGGCTCCGAGCAGCGGGTGCTCCGCCGAGCTCAGTCCCGCGGAGGCGACATCGGCACGCTGCCCTTTTGCGGTCTCGAGCCAAAAGCGTTCGCGCTGAAAGGCGTAGGTCGGCACGTCCACGCGTCGGGGGGCGTACGGTTCGAAGAACGTCGCCCAATCGACGGCGAAGCCATGGGCATGAAGCTCGGCGAGGGACAGGTGCATGCGCTCGAGACCGCCCTCGTCTTGCCAGAGCGAGCCCACGACGCACGACGGCACACCGGCCGTCTCGAGCGTCTCGTGCAGGGGAAGCATCAACACGGGATGCGGACTCACCTCGACGAAGAACTGGTGCCCATCGGCCAGCAGCGCGTGCGTCGTCTCCATGAAGAGCACCGCGTGGCGGATGTTGTCGAACCAGTACGCGGCATCGAGCTCGCGGCCGTCGATCTTCCGACCGCGCACGGTGGAGTAGAAGGCGACGTTCGCGCTCTGCGGCTTCACATGGGAGAGCGCGGCGAGAAGCCCGTCGCGCATCGAGTCGATCTGCACGCAGTGCGAGGCCACGTCCGCACGGAGCTTGAGCGCGAAAATCTGCCGCGACGCGAACTCACCCAGCAGCGCATCGACGTCTTCGGGCGCGCCGGCGATGGTGGTGGCGTTGGGGCTGTTGACCGCGGCCACGGACACGCGCTCGCCCAGGGCAGGGATGGTCGCAAGGACGCTTTCGAGATCGGCCCGCGGCAGCTCGACGGCGGCCATGCTCCCGAGGCCCACGAAGCGGGTCAGCTCACGGCTGCGCAACGCCACGATCGTCGCCGCATCGTCCAGGGAGAGCGCGCCCGCGACGTGGGCCGCCGCGATTTCACCCTGGCTATGGCCGACGACCGCGTCGGGTTCGACGCCCATCGCGCGCCAGACGGCCGCGAGCGAGACCATGACCGCGAAGAGCACCGGTTGCACCACGTCGATGCGATCGAGCGACGGCGTCCCATCGCGGAGAGCTCCGAGCAGCGACCAGTCGAGGTGCGCCGCGAACGCATGCGCACACGCATCGATCTGCTTGCGGAAAACGGGAGACGTCTCGAGCAGTGCACGCGCCATCTCGGGCCACTGCGAGCCTTGCCCCGGAAAGACGAAAACGACCTTTCCGGATCCGGACCGCTGCTGAACGACCGCACCCGGCGCATCCTCCCCATCGGCGAGCAACCTCAGGGACGCGACCAGCGCCTCGCGGTCCTGGGCCACGACGCCGGCACGATGCTCGAAATGCGTGCGCGACGTCGCCAACGAGTACCCAACATCCTCGAGCCGCAGCTCGGGATGGTTCTCCAGATGCTCCCGCAACCTCCCGGCCTGCGCCCGCAACGCCGTCTCGGACTTCGCCGACAACACCACCGGCACATACCCGTGCTCGTGTTCGGGCACGGGCACGGGCATGGGCGCGGGCCTCTCCTCCAAAACGACGTGCGCATTGGTCCCACTGGCCCCAAACGACGAAACCCCTGCACGCCGCGCCCGATCGGCCATCGGCCACGGTACGGCCTCATTCAACAGCCGCACGGTCCCCGAGGACCAATCGATGTGCGACGATGGCCTCTCCGCATGCAGCGTCTTCGGCAGCAGACCATGCTGGAGCGCGAGAACCATCTTGATGACGCCCGCGATGCCGGCGGCCGCCTGCGTGTGCCCGAGGTTGGACTTGAGGCTCCCGAGCCAGAGGGGCGCGTCTTCGGCGTGGGCCTTGCCGTACGTGGCGAGCAGCGCGTGGGCCTCGATGGGATCACCCAGGGAGGTGCCGGTACCATGAGCCTCGACGGCGTCGATGTCCTTGGGGGAAAGACGCGCGGCGTCGAGGGCCTGAAGAATGACACGCTCCTGGGCGGGCCCATTGGGGGCGGTGAGGCCCTGGCTCTTGCCGTCTTGATTGACGGCGGAGCCGCGGACGACCGCGAGGATCGTGTGCCCGTTGCGGTGGGCATCGGAGAGGCGCTCGAGAAGGAGCACGCCGGCGCCTTCGGACCACGCGGCACCATCGGCGTCGGCGGAGAACGACTTGCAGCGACCATCGCGGGCAAGCCCCCGCTGCCGGCTGAAGGCTACGAACGCCGCGGGTGACGCCATGACGGTGGCCCCGCCGGCGAGGGCGAGGGAACACTCGCCGGCCCGCAAGGCCTGGCAGGCAAGGTGGATGGCGACGAGCGACGAACTGCACGCCGTGTCGACGGTGAGCGTGGGACCGCGCAGCCCGAAGGTGTACGCGATGCGGCCCGAGGCCACGCTGGGCGAGCTGCCCATGCCCACGTACCCTTCGAGATCGCTCGGGTAGCCGTCGGGCGCGTGAAGCAACCGCGCGGCGTAGTCGTCGTAGATGACGCTCACGAAGACGCCGGTCTGCGAGCCTTGGAGGGCCGCGGGATCGATGCCCGCGCGCTCGAAGGCTTCCCACGACGTCTCGAGGAGCAGCCGCTGCTGCGGATCGATGGCCAGCGCCTCGCGCGGGCTGATACCGAAAAATACGGGATCGAAGCGATCGGCGTCGTAAAGAAAGCCGCCGTGGCGCGCATAGGTCTTGCCGGTGACGTCGGGATCGGGATCGTAGAGCCCGTCGAGATCCCATCCGCGGTTCTCGGGGAACGTGGAGATGACGTCGCGCCCCTCGAGGAGCAGTTCCCACAGCGACTCCGGCGAGTCCACCCCGCCGGGGTAGCGGCAGCCCATGGCCACGATGGCAATCGGCTCGCGCGACTTTTCTTCGGCGGCGCGGAGCCGCTGATCGGTTTCACGAAGCTCGGACATCGCCTGTTTGAGATAGGCGCGGAGCTTCTCCTCCGTCTCGTTCCTCTGACTCATGGATTGACCTCGGCGAGGCGCTTGTCGAAGGATGCGAAGAGCTCCTCGTCGCTCGCGGATTCGAAATTTTCCAGTGGTTCGTGGTGGGCTTCGTCGTCGCGCGTGGCCGCACCGAGCCGCGCGATCAGCGAGCGCAGATGCTCGACGACCTTGGCGCGTGCGCCATCGTCGAACTCGCCCTCGAGAAGCCGATCGAGCTTCTCGAGAACCGGGAGGCGGGGCTCGGCGTCGTTTGGAACGAGCTTCTGCGCGAGCAGCTCCGCCAGTGCGTACGGCGTGGGGTGGTCGAACAGCAGGGTTGCGTGGAGGCGCAGGCCCGTGGCGGCCGAAAGCCGGTTGCGGAGCTCGAGTGCCATGAGCGAATCGAGACCGAGTTCCTGCAAGGGCCGATTCGGCTCGAGGGTGCTCGGTGACGTAACGCCCAGCACCGTGGCGATATGTCCGCGCACGAGATCGAGCAATGCACTTTCCCGCTCGGCGGAGGACAACCCCCCGAGCCGCTCTTCGATGGAAGATGCGGTGAGCGCGTTGGTGGCGACGGGGCGCGCCGACGTGACGCGCACCAGGCCGCGGAGCATCGCGGGCACGGTCTCCGTCCTCGCGAGCGTCGCCCGATCGAAGCGCGCGGGAACGAGCGCGGCATCCTGCCGGGCGAGCGCCGCATCGAACAGGGCGAGACCTTCCTCCGACGAGAACGGAAGCACGCCGCTGCGGGCCATGCGCTGGAGGTCGGCCTCGGTGAGGCGCGCCGTGAGACTGCTCTTGTCCGCCCAATGCCCCCAATCGAGCGAAAGCGCGGGCAGGCCCTGCGCGCGGCGGTGGTGCGCGAGTGCATCGAGGAAGGCGTTGGCGGCGGCATAATTCGCCTGGCCCACGTTCCCCAGCACGCCCGACAGCGACGAAAAGAGGATAAACGCCGAGACATCGAGCGATGCGGTCAGCTCGTGCAGGTGGAGTGCGGCGTCGAGCTTCACGCGCAAGACGGGGTGGAGCCGCTCTGGCGTAAGGGAACCGACCACGCCATCGTCGAGCAGGCCCGCCACGTGCACGACGGCCGTGAGGGGATGCTCGGGGGAAATGCTCGTCACGAGTTCGCGCAACGCCTCCCGATCGGAGACGTCGCATGCCGCGAAGGTGACGGCCGCACCGGTTGCGCGCAACTCGGCGGCGAGCGCCTCCGCACCCGTCGCCGCCGCACCCTGACGGGACGCCAAAAGCAGATTCCGAACGCCATGGTTTGCAACCAGGTGACGGACCACGAGCTGGCCGAGCGTGCCCGTTCCGCCGGTGACGAGCACCGTACCTCGCGGGTCGAGTGCCGGCGTTGTCGTGGCCGAAGCCTGCGCGAGGGGCACGAGGCGCGGGACGAGGAACTGCCCGTCGCGGAGTGCGAGCTGGTTTTCCCCAGGTGCAAAGGCCTGAACGAGGGCCAGCCGCGATGACTCGGCGCGGTCGATGTCGAGCAGCACGAAGGTGTGGAGCGGCGACTCGGACTGGGCCGAGCGCACGAGCCCCCAGACGGCCGCGTGGGCGAGGTCCTCGACGTCCTCGGAGCCCGCTGCGATGGCGCGCCGGGTGAGCACGACGAGGCGCGAGGGCGCGAGCCGCTCGTCGGCCATCCACCCCTGGAGCAGCGCGAGGACGCGGTCGCACACGCCGTGTGCGGTCGCGATCAGGTCGTCCATGGCCTCGGCAACGAACGGGGCCAGCACGACGTCGGGCCGGCGTGCCCCTTGGTCCAGCGCGGCCTGCAGCGAAGCGAGGTCGCCGTACGCATCGAGCTTTACGCCGTGGGGCAACACGTTCGACACATCGCCGGCACCGACGACGACCCAATGCTCGACGGCGGGTGCCCGTGTGGACGTCGGCAACGGGTTCCACTCGACCCGGAGCAGATCCTCCGACCGCGACGCCAGCGTATGCCGGAGTTGGTCCGCCGCGACGGCGCGGGTCGTGAGGCCGCGGACGCGTGCCAGCGGCTCGCCCGCCGCGTCGGCGATGTCGAGCGAAACGGGGCGGCCCTTGGCGCGCACGAAGCGCACACGCAACGTGGACGCACCGACGGCGCGCAGAGAAACGTCGCTCCAGGCAAAGGGCAGCGCGAGATCGGCGGTCGAGTGAATCGACTCGAAGGTGAGCGCCTGCAGCGCCGCGTCGAGCAGTGCCGGATGCAGCGCAAACCGAGAAGCGTCACGCGCCAGAGCCTCGGGGAGGTGCACCTCGGCAAACAGCTCATCACCGCGGCTCCACACGGCGTGGAGGCCGCGGAAGGCCGGGCCATAGGAGAGGCCTGCCTCGGCGAGGCGCGGGTACGGATCCTCGAGAACGAGGGGAGAGGCTCCGCGGGGGGGCCAGCTGTGCAGGTCGAAGTCCAGTTCGGCCGCCGCGGCTCCGACGGTGCCGCTTGCATGGCGCGTCCAAGCGCCATCGCTCGATTCGGGACGCGCGTGAACGGCGAAGGTCCGGCGCCCGGCACCGTCCGGTGCCTCGATGGAGATTTGCAGGAGCACGGCACCCCGCGCGGGCAGCACGAGCGGGGCTTCCAAGGTCAGCTCCTCGATCCGCTCGCAACCCGCACGGTGCGCGGCCGCGAGCGCGAGCTCGACGAACCCGGTGCCCGGCAGGATCACCGTATCGAGCACACGATGATCGGCGAGCCAGGGATGGTCGGCGAGGGACAACCGGGCGGTGAACAAGAACCCATCGGCATGCGCAAGCGGGACAGCCGCGCCGAGCAGGGGATGATCGGCCGCCACCAGTCCAGCCGAGGTGACGTCGGCCGTCGCCGCCGCATCGTCGTCGAGCCAAAAGCGCTGGCGCTGGAACGCGTAGGTGGGGAGGTCGACGCGGCGAGGGAGGGAGGGCTGGAAGACGGCTTCCCAGTCGAGGGAAAGACCGCGTGTATGGAGCTCGGCGAAGGAGAGCAAGAAGCGATCGAGGTCACCGTCGTCGCGGCGCAACGAGCCGACGACGGCGGCGGCTGGGAGGGTTTCGGCGAGTGCGAGGGTGAGGACGGGGTGAGGGCTGATCTCGACGAAGAAGTGATGGCCGTCTTGACGGAGTTTTTCGGAGGCGTCGGCGAAGCGGACGGTTTGGCGGAGGTTCTGGAACCAATACGCGGCGTCGAGGAGTTGGCCGTCGATGGGAGCGCCCGTGACGGTGGAATAGAGTGGAATGGTGGATGGGCGAGGGGAGATGGATCTCAGTTGCTCGAGCAACGAATCGCGGACGGCATCGACGTGAGAGCAATGGGAGGCATAGTCGACGCGGACCTTGCGGGCGAAGACCTTGTGGTGGGCGAGGGAGGCCAAGAGAGCGTCGATGTCATCGGGGTCGCCGGAGAGGAGGGAGGCGTTGGGGCTGTTGACGGCGGCGAGCGCGATGTGCTGGGAGGCCTCGAGGTGAGGTCGGAGGTCGAGCTCTCCGAGCTGGACGGCGGCCATGGCGCCCTTTCCTGCGAGGAGTGTGAGGGTCTTGCTGCGGAGTGTGACGACGCGAGCGGCATCGTGGAGGGAGAGTGCGCCAGCGACGTAGGCGGCGGCAATTTCGCCCTGGCTATGCCCGACGACGGCGTCGGGGTGGACGCCGAGCGAGCGCCAGAGAGCGGCAAGAGCGACCATGACGGCAAAGAGTGCAGGCTGCACGACGTCGACGCGCTGGAGGGCCGCCTCGTCGCCGTCGCGCAAGACGTCGAGGAGGCTCCAATCGACGAAGGGGGCAAAGGCGCGAGCGCACGCGAAAATCTCGTCACGGAAGACGGGTGAGCTCTCGAGCAGTGCGCGCGCCATCCCGGCCCACTGCGAACCTTGCCCCGGAAAGACGAAGACGACCTTGCCACCGCCGCTCTGCTGCGCGGTGGTGCCGCGCGGGAGCGGACTTCCCTCGGCCAGAGCCTCGAGGGCCTCGAGCCACTCATTGCGATCTCGCGCCACGAACGCGGCGCGATGCTCGAGGTGTGCCCGCGAGGTCGCCAGAGAGTACGCCACGTCCTCGAGTCGGAGGTGGGGACGGCTTTCCAAATGCTCCCGCAGCCGCGCGGCCTGCGCGTGCAGCGCCGCATCCGACTTCCCCGAGAGCACCACCGGCACGGGCACGGGCACGGGCAGGGGCACGGGCACGGGCACGGGCTCGATCGGCCCGATCTCCTCCAGAATGACATGTGCATTGGTGCCGGATACGCCGAACGAAGACACGGCGGCGCGTCGCGGACGATCCGTTGCAGGCCACGGCACGGCCTCGTTCAAGAGCCGGATGGCCCCCGACGACCAATCGACGTGCGCCGACGGCTGTCCGGCGTGGAGCGTCTTCGGCAGAAGCCCGTGCCGCAGGGCGAGCACCATCTTGATGACGCCACCGACACCGGCCGCGGCCTGCGCGTGGCCCAGGTTCGACTTGAGGCTGCCGAGCCACAGAGGCGCAGCCTCCGAGTGAGCCTGGCCATACGTCGCGAGCAGCGCTTGCGCCTCGATGGGATCGCCCAGCGAAGTGCCGGTCCCATGCGCTTCCACCGCGTCGATGTCGCTCGGTGCGAGGCCGGCGCTTTCGAGCGCTTGCCGGATCACGCGCTCCTGCGCGGGGCCGTTGGGGGCGGTCAGGCCTTGGCTCTTTCCGTCTTGGTTGACCGCCGAGCCGCGCAACACGGCCAGGATGGTGTGCCCATTCCGCTTCGCATCGGACACGCGCTCCAAGAGGAGCATGCCCGCGCCCTCCGACCATGCGGAGCCATCGGCTTCGGCCGAGAACGACTTGCACCGCCCATCGGGCGCACCCGCACCGAGGAAGTTGTGCCCATCGAAGACGGCGCGGGACGGCATGACGTTGACGCCTCCCGCGAGCGCCAGCTCGCACTCGCCATGGCGCAGCGCCTGGGATGCGAGGTGAATGGCCACCAGCGACGAGCTGCACGCCGTATCGATACTGATCGCCGGTCCCTGCAGTCCGAGGGTGTACGCGATGCGGCCCGATGCCACGCTCGGGATGCTCCCGAGGCCGACGTAGCTCCGCAGCTCCTCCGCCCGGGCGCGCGCGCCGTACTGATTGTAAATGATGCCGACGAACACCCCGGTCGACGAGCCATGCAGCGAATGCGGATCGACGCCGGCATGCTCCAAGGCCTCCCACGACGTTTCGAGGAGCAGCCGTTGCTGCGGATCGATGGCCACCGTCTCGCGCGGGCTGATGCCAAAGAACGCTGGGTCGAAGAGATCGACGTCCTCGAGGAAGCCGCCCTCGCGCGGGTGCGCTTTGCCATCGGTGGCGAGCGTGCGCTCGTGCTCGGGATCGAGGTTCCAACCGCGGTTCGTCGGGAGGGGGGAGATGGCATCCTGGCCGTCGCGCAGGAGCCTCCACAGATCGTCCGGGTTGTGAACCGCACCGGGGAACCGGCACGCCATCCCCACGATGGCGATGCCTTCGCGCTCGGCATGCGTGCGCGGTGCAGGTGCCGCGGTGGCCTGCACCTTGCCGCCAACGAGTTGCTCGAGCAATAGATCGGTGAGGGCTGCCGGGGTGGGGTAGTTGAAGAGCAGCGTCGCCGGAAGCCTACGGCCGGTCGCGGCCGCGAGGCGATTTCGCACCTCGAGCGCCATCAACGAATCGAGCCCGAGCTCCTGCAGCGGACGCCGTGGCTCGAGCGCGGCCGGCGCGAGGCCCAAAACGGGGGCCACTTCGGTGCGGACCACCTCCAGAAGCGCCGCGCCGCGGTTCTCTTCGGGCAGGGCGAGCAGCCGCTGCTCCAGCGACGAGGCGGTCGTCGTGTTGGACGCCGTGAGCCGAGCTTTCTTCGTGCGAACGAGGCCGCGCAGCATGGCGCTTCCGCGGCCGGTCTGCCGGGCGAGTGCCGACACGTCGAAACGCGCGGGGACGAGCGATGCTTCGGTGTGGCCCACGGCCGCATCCAGGAGCGCGAGTCCCTCATCCGCGGCCAGTGCGCGCAGGCCGAGCCGGGCCATCCGGCGCATGCCCGCCTCGGTGACGTGCGCGGCGAAGCCCGTCGTTTGATCCCAGAAGCCCCAATCGAGGGACACCGCCGCGAGCCCCCGTGCCCGGCGATGATGCGCGAGCGCGTCGAGGAAGACGTTGGCCGCCGTGTAGTTCGCCTGACCCGGGCTGCCGATGATCCCGGACAGCGACGAGAACAGGACGAACGCGGACAGCGCGCGGTCTCGGGTCAGCTCGTGCAGGTGCACCGCCGCATCGATCTTCGGTCGCAGCACCGCGTGCAACCGCTCCTCGGTGAGCGAAGCCACGACGCCGTCATCGAGCACACCGGCGGCGTGAACGATGCCCGTGAGGTTCGGGACGGACGCCAGCAGCGCCTCCAAGGCACCGCGATCGGCGATGTCGCACGCCGCCACGGTAACGTGGGCGCCCGCGTCCTCGAGTTCCCTGCGTAGAGCCGCGGCCCCCGGAGCATCGCCTCCTTGCCGCGAGGCGAGCACGAGGTGCTCCACACCATGGCGCCGCACCAGGTGCCGGGCGGCCAATGCACCGAGCGTCCCCGTGCCGCCGGTTACCAGCACGGTGGATCCGAATGCGCGAACGTTGGCCTGGCTGGCCGCCGGTGCCGCGCGCACGAGCCGCGGCACCAGCACCTGACCCTCGCGCAGCGCGAACTGCGTCTCGTCGGAGGCCTGCGCGTCGAACGCAAGTGATGCGAGCTGACGCCGTGAAGCCTCGCCCCCGTCGAGGTCGACGAGGAACAGCGGGAGGTCCGGGTTCTCCGCTTGAACGCCGCGGACCAGGCCCCAGAGCGGCGCATGAACGAGGTCCGGAACATCGTCGCCGGCCCGCGCCGCCACGGCGCCTTGGGTCACCCACGCAAGGGGACACGACACGAGACGTTCGTCGGCAAGCCATGCCCGAAGCAGCGCCAGGCCATCCGCCGCGGCCCGGTGGATCGCGGCGAGCCCGTCCTGCGTGGAGCCCGTTCGAACGACCAGGACGGCCTCGGGCAAGGGCGCCCCCTCGTCGAGGGCGCGCTGCAGTGCTCCGAGATCGTTGTAGCCCGTGGTGTTTGGCAACCCGAGCGTGTCCTCACCGAGGGCAACCCAGTGCCGCGTCTTGGCCGGCGCTTCCATCTCGAATGCGGCCGCGGTCCACTCGACGCGCAGCAGCGCGTCGTCGTGCTTGGCCACCGTGTCACGCAGCCGCTCGGGCGACACGCTTCGCGTGGTGAGCGCGCCGATGCTTGCCACCGGCTCGCCGGTCGCATCGGCCAGGACGAGGGACAGCGTGTTCGCTTCCACCGTCCGCGCGAGCCGAACGCGCAACTTGGACGCGCCGACGGCATGCAGTGCGACGTTGCTCCACGCGAAGGGCTGCGCCACGTCGCCCGCCGTCGAGAACACATGGCTCGCCTGCAGCGCAGCATCGAGCAGCGCCGGGTGCATCGCGAATCGCCCCGCCTCCGTGGCCGCCGTCTCGGGCAACTCGACGTGGGCGAACAGCTCGTCACCGCGGCTCCACACCGCGCGGAGCCCTTGGAACTCCTGGCCGTAGACGATCCCGGTCTCGGCCAGCCGCTCGTAGAAATCGTCCACCGGAAGCTCGGTGGCCCCCGCAGGCGGCCAGGCTCGCAGATCGGCGGACGGCGTCCCGTGCGCACCGGCGTCCGCACAAAGGGTTCCTGCTGCATGCCGCGTCCAAGGTGCGTCGTGCTCCGCGTCCTCGCGCCGCGCGTAGAACGTTACGGAACGACGTTCGCCCTCGGGGCCACCCACCCAGAGCTGCACCACCGTCGCCGCGTCGCGCGTGAGCGCCAGCGGTGCGTGCAGCGTGAGCTCCTCGATGCCCTCGAGCCCCACGCGGTGCGCGGCGGCGAGGGCCCACTCCACGAAGGCCGTGGCGGGCACGATGGCCGTGCCGAACACCTCGTGGCCCGCGAGCCACGGTTGCTCCGAAAGCGACACCCGCGCGGTGAAAAGGTAACCGTCGGTATCCGCCAATGCGACCGCCGCGCCCAGCAGCGGGTGATCCGCCGACGCGAGGCCCATCGATGCGACGTCCGCACTTTGCATTTCGACGCTGGCGAGCCAGAAACGTTGTCGCTGAAAGGCATACGTTGGCAAATCGACACGCCGAGGCTCGAGTGTTGCGAATGGTTTGGACCAATCGATGCGACCCCCGCGGACGTGAAGCTCACCCAACGAAAGCGTCAGACGGCCAAGGTCCCCCTCGTCCTGCCACAGCGAACCCACCGCCGCCGCCGCGTGCCCCGAAGCCTCGAGCGTCGCCTCCAAGGGAAGCATCAGCACCGGATGCGGGCTCACCTCGACGAAGAAACGATGCCCATCCGCGAGCAGCGCCTGCGTGGCATCGGCGAAGCGCACCGTGTGCAGCAGGTTCTCGTACCAGTAGTTCGCGACCAGCTCCGTGCCGTCGATCCGCTTCCCCGTGACCGTCGAGTAGAACGGGACGTGACCCGGACCGGGCTGGATGCTCTTCAAATCCTCGAGCAAGCCCTCGCGCAACGACTCGACGAGGGCGCAATGCGAGGCGACGTCCGCACCCAACCTGAGGGCGAAGATCTGCCGCGACCCGAGCTCCCGAAGGAGTGCCTCGATGGCATCGGGCTCGCCCGCCACCGTGGTGGCCGAGGGGCTGTTCACCGCGGCCACCGACACCCGACGCCCGAAGCCGGCGAGGATCTCCTCCAACTCCGCGCGCGGAAGCTCCACCGCCGCCATCGCACCTTTGCCAACAAGCTGGCGGAGCGCTCGGCTGCGGAGCGCCACGATGCGCGCGGCGTCTTCCAGCGATAGAATGCCCGCGACGAAGGCGGCCGCGATTTCGCCCTGGCTATGCCCCACCACGGCCTCGGGCTCGACCCCCAATGCGCGCCACGAAGCGGCCAGCGCGACCATCACCGAGAAAAGCACGGGCTGCACGACATCGATGCGATCCAGCGGATCGCCGCGAAGCGCCTCGAGCAGCGACCAATCGACGTGCGCGGCGAACGCGCGATCGCACGCTTCCATCTGCGCGCGGAAAACCGCCGAGGTCTCGAGCAGCGATTGTGCCATTCCCGCCCACTGAGATCCCTGTCCGGGGAAGACGAACGTCACCTTGCCCTCGTCGCCACGCTGACCCAGCGCGACGTTCGGACCCGGCGCGCCCTGGCCGAGGGCTGCGAGATCTTCCAGGAGCTGCGCGCGATCGTGGGCCACCACGGCCGCCCGGTGCTCGAAGTGCGATCGCGTCGTCGCCAGCGAATGCGCCACGTCGACGATCGCCAGCTCCGGGTGCGCCTCGAGGTGTTCGCGCAGCCGTTCGGCTTGTGCGTAAAGCGCCTCTTCGGACTTCCCGGAGAGGACCACGGGGAGGGGAGCCGGTGACCCGGACGATGCCCGCGCCGCGGGCGACGGCGGGGGTACGACCTGCTCGAGAATGACGTGCGCGTTGGTGCCCGCCACGCCGAACGATGAGACGGCGGCGCGCCGCGGACGGCCATTTTCCGGCCACGGGATGGTCTCGTTCAAGAGCTGGACGCTCTCCGACGACCAATCGATGTGCCGTGAGCGGCTCGTCGCATGCAGCGTCTTGGGCAGGAGCCCGTGCTGCATGGCGAGCACCATCTTGATGACGCCGCCCACGCCGGCGGCCGCCTGGGTGTGGCCGACGTTGGACTTGAAGCTCCCGAGCCAGAGCGGCTCCTCGGGCGAGTGGGCTTCGCCGTACGTTGCCAACAGAGCGTGGGCTTCGATGGGATCGCCCAACGTGGTGCCGGTCCCGTGCGCCTCGACGGCATCGACGTCGCGCGCGGTGATGCCGCCGCTTTCGAGCGCCTGGCGAATGACCCGCTCCTGGGCCGGCCCGCTCGGGGCGGTGAGGCCCTGGCTCTTACCATCCTGGTTGACGGCCGAACTGCGAAGGAGGGCGAGCACCGGGTGCCCGTTCTTCTGGGCGTCCGACAGCTTCTCGAGAAGCAGCATCCCCGCGCCCTCGCCCCAGCCGGCGCCATTGGCGTCCGCGGAGAAGGCCTTGCATCGACCGTCGGGTGCCATGCCGCGCTGGCGGCTGAACACGATGAACGGGGCCGGTGTCGCCATGATGGACACGCCACCGGCGAGTGCGAGCTCGCACTCGCCCTGGCGCAGTGCTTGGGCGGCGAGGTGTAGGGCCACCAGTGACGAGCTGCACGCCGTGTCGATGCTGATGGCGGGCCCTTCGAAGCCGAAGGTGTAGGCGATGCGCCCGGAGGCTAGGCTGGCGAAGTTGTCCATGCCGACGTAGCCCTCGAGATCCTCGGGGGCGTGGAGCATCCGCGCGCCGTGTCCGTTGTCGATCACACCGACGAAGACGCCCGTCGAGGTGCCGTGCAACGTCGCCGCATCGATGCCTGCACGCTCCAGGGTCTCCCAGGAGACCTCCAGGAGCAGGCGCTGCTGCGGGTCGATGGCCAGCGTCTCGCGCGGGCTGATGCCGAAGAACGCCGGATCGAACTGATCGGCATCGTAGAGAAATCCGCCCTCACGCGCATACGTCTTTCCGCGGACATCGGGGTCCGGATCGAAGAGCGCATCGAGTTTCCATCCGCGGTTTTCGGGGAAAGCGGCGATGGCATCGCGACCCTCGGCGAGCATTTGCCAGAGCTCCTCCGGCGTGCGAACCCCGCCGGGAAAGCGGCAACCCATGGCGACGATGGCAATGGCCTCGTCGTTGGCCGAGGGGGCAGGCGGCTCTTCCCGCCGCGGCTCGGGAGCGGCCGCGTCGTCGAAGAGCTGCGTCGCGAGAAAGCGAGCGAGTGCACCCGGCGCGGGGTGGTCGAACAGCAACGTGGCACGCAGTCGCAACCCGGTTGCCGTTGCGAGTCGGTTGCGAAGTTCGACCGCCATGAGCGAATCGAGCCCGATTTCACGGAGTGGGCGCAGGTTGTCCAGCGCACCGGGCGAGGCCATCCCGAGCACCACGGCCACCTCGCCGCGGACGAGATCGAGCAGGGCACGGTCGCGGTCCTCGCGGCCCATGGCGGAGAGCCGTTGCTGCAGCGAGGAGCCCGACATCGCAGCTGCCGCGGTCTGGACCTTGCGCAGCGCCGCCCGCGGTGTGCGCGGTTCGAAGCGCGCTGGCACCAGCGCCGCGTCGATGCGGTTCAGGGCCTCGTCGAAGAGGGCGAGCCCCTCCTCGTCGGAGAGGGCGAGCAGCCCGCCGCGTGCCATGCGCTGCAGATCGACGTCGGTGAGGTGGGCGGTCAGCCCGGTTCGCCGCGCCCAGTAGCCCCAGGCAAGGGAGACAGCCTCGAGGCCACACGCCTTGCGGTGGTGCGCGAGCGCATCGAGGAAGGCGTTCGCCGCTGCGTAGTTCGATTGCCCCGGAGTACCGACGACGCCGGCCAGCGAGGAGAAGAGCACGAAGGCCGAAAGATCCGCCTCCTGCGTGAGCTCGTGCAGGTGCAGCGCGGCGTCGAGCTTGGTGTGCAGCACGCCGTGCAACCGCTCCGGCGTGAGCTCGCCGATGAGTCCATCGTCCAGGGCGCCGGCGGCATGGACGACTGCAGTGAGCGGATGCTCGGCCGGAATCGACGCGAGAAGCGCTTCCAGTGCCGCGCGATCGGCCGTATCGCACGCGGCGATGGCCACGTGCGCGCCGGCCGTCGCGAGGTCGCGCTTCAAGGCGTCGACCCCCGGAGCTTCGTCGCCGCGCCGCGAGGCGAGCACGAGATGCTTCACGCCGTGGACCTGCACGAGGTGTCGGGCGACGAGCGCACCCAAGGTGCCCGTGCCACCGGTGATGAGGACCGTGCCCGCGCGATCGAGCGCGCGCGGAATGGTCAGGACGACTTTGCCGACGTGGCGAGCCTGCGCAAAGTCGCGGAACGCCTGGGGGGCGCGCCGTACGTCCCGCGTGGTGATCGGCGAAGTGCGTAGCACGCCGCGTTCGAACAGCGCGACCAGCTCGCCGAGCATCTCTCGAATTCGCTCGGGTCCCGCGGCGTCGATGAGGTCGAAGGCCCGGTAGGCGACGCCGGGATGGGCCGCTGCCACGGCGCCGGCATCCCGTACATCGATCTTCCCCATTTCGATGAAGCGACCGCCGTGCGGCAACAGCCGAAGCGACGCGTCCACGAACTCGCGCGAGAGGCTGTCGAGAACCACGTCGACGCCGCGGCCGTGCGTCACGCGCAGAAACGCTGCCTCGAAGTCGAGGGTGCGCGACGAGGCCAGGTGCTCGCCGTCGAACCCGAGCTCGCGCAGGGTATCCCACTTGCCGGGGCTGGCCGTGCCGAAGACCTCCGCCCCGAGGTGCCGCGCGATCTGCACGGCGGCCATGCCCACGCCGCCGGCCGCCGCGTGGATCAGCACGCGCTCGCCGCTTCGCAGGCCGGCGAGGTCGACCAAGCCATGGTAGGCGGTGAGGAACGCCACGGGAACCGAGGCTCCCTGTGCGAAAGACCACCCCACGGGCATGCGGGCGACCATCCGAGCGTCGGCCACGACCACGGGGCCGAACGCCCCGGAGAAGAGCCCCATCACGCGATCGCCGACCGCGAGGTCTCGCACCCCGGGACCGATCTCGGTCACCACACCGGCGCCTTCGCCGCCCAGCGGCCCAACGTCGCGCGGCAGCATCCCGAGGGCATCGAGCACGTCGCGGAAGTTGAGGCCCGCGGCGCGAACGGCGATGCGAACCTGCCCCTCGGACAGAGGCGCTCCGATCTCGGGGTGCGCGACGAGCGCGAGGCTCTCCAGCGTGCCCTTCACGGGGATGTCGAGGCGCCAATCGCTCGAGGGCGGCGCCACCAGCGCGTCGATTTTGGCGCGCACCAAGCGCGGTGCCAAGAGCTTCCCATCACGAAGCGCGAGCTGCAGTTCGGCGATTTCCGCATTCAGAGCCGCGGCCAGGGCATCGCGCGAAGCCTCGCGGTCGTCGACGTCGAGCAGCACCATCGGCCGGTCGGGGTTCTCCGCCTGCGCGGCACGAACGAGGCCCCAAAGCGGGGCGCACGCGAGATCGACCACGCCCTCCTCGGGGTGCGTGCCCACCGCGCGGTGCGTGATCAGAACCAGCCGCGACGAGGCCAATCGATCGTCGGCGAGCCACGCCTTCACCAACGCCAGCGCGCGCTCCGTGCCTTCATGCGCCGACGCGACGTCCGGCGAGGTGGCGCGGCATGAAACGACGACCGCGCCGGGGACGCCTTGCGCGAGCGTCTCCTGCAGCGCACGGAAATCGGCATAGTGCGGCACGTCGCCGCCCAGATCGCGCGAGGGCGCGCCGAGGACGACCCAATGTCGCCGCGTCTCGATCGGACGGACTTCGACGGGGGCCCAGTCCAGGCGAAGCAGGGCGTCATGGACCTTGGGCGCGAAGATGCCCCGGAGCTGCTCGGGCGACACGGGCCGCAGCGCGAGGGCGTCCGCGAAGGCCACGGCTTCCCCAGCTCCGTCCGCGATGGCCAGCGCGATGCTGCCCGTCTCCTCAGAGTACCGAAAGTGTGCCCTCAGGACCGACGCACCGGTTGCGCGCAACGAAACGTTGCTCCACGCGAATGGCAGCTCGATGTCGGAGGCCCCGTGGATACTCTCCACCGTGATCGTATGGAGCGCCGCGTCGAGCAGCGCCGGATGCAGTAGGAACCGCTCGGCGTCACCCGCATCGGGGAGCTGAACCTCGGCGAACAGCTCGTTCCCGCGTTTCCAGGCGGCCGCGAGCCCCTGGAAATGCGGACCGTAGCCGAGCCCTGCCCGCGCGAGCCGCTCGTACAGGCCCTCCAAATCGAGCGCACGGGCTCCCGTGGGGGGCCAGGTTCGCAGATCGACGGCCACGTCGGCGGACGGCGCCTCCGGCGCGAGGGTGCCGGTGGCGTGCCTCGTCCACTGTGCATCCTCCGGGTGTGCAGGACGCGCGTGGACGGTGAGCGTCCGACGCCCCGCCTCGTCCGGCACCCCCACCGCGAGCTGCAGCCGCACACCGTCTCTCGACGGCAGCGCGAGCGGCGCTTCCAAGGTGAGCTCCTCGATGCGCGCGAGGTTCACACGCTGCGCGGCGGCCATCGCCAATTCGAGGAACGCGGTTCCGGGCAGGATGACCGTGCCGAAGACGGCGTGGTCCGCGAGCCACGGATGGTCCGAAAGGGAAAGGCGTCCCGTGAACAGGTACGCGTCCGAGTCGGCAAGTGCCACGGTGGCGCCGAGCAGCGGATGGTCGGCCGAGCCAAGCCCTGCCGAGGTCACATTGGAGTGGCGCGTCTTGGGAGGCTCGAACCAAAAGCGCTCGCGCTGGAACGTGTAGGTCGGAAGCTCGACCCGGCGCGGCGTGCGCCCGGCGAAGAGCGCAGACCCGTCGAGGCCCAGCCCGCGCACATGGAGCTCGCCCAACGCGAGAAGAAGCCGCTCGTAGGTCCCCTCGTCGCGGCGAAGCGATCCGACGACGACTCCTTGGACCGTCTCGTTCAGCGCGAGCGAGAGGACGGGGTGTGGGCTCATCTCGATGAAGAATCGATGGCCCTGGGAGGCAAGGCACTCGGCCGCGTCGCGGAAGCGCACGGTCTGCCGGAGGTTTCGGTACCAATAGCCGGCATCGAGCTCGGTGCCGTCGATCCGCGCGCCGGTCACGGTGGAGTAGAGGGGGACGGCCGACGCCCGGGGCGTGATGCCCGAAAGCTTGCGATGGAGTTCCTGCTCGACGGCCTCGACGTGCGCGCAGTGCGAGGCGTAATCCACGCGGATCTTGCGCGCGAAACGGTGCTCCTCGGCGAGCTTCGCCAGCAAGGCCTCGACGGCGTCCGGATCACCCGAAACCAGCGTGGCGCGCGGGCTATTGACCGCTGCCATCGCGAGGCGCTCTCCGAAGGGCTCGAGGTAGCCTTTTAGCTCGTTCTCGTCGAGGTCCACGGCCGCCATGGCGCCCTTGCCCGCGAGCTGGGTGAGCGCGGCGCTGCGCAAAGTGACGACCTTGGCCGCGTCCTCGAGCGACAAGACGCCTGCGACGTAGGCCGCAGCCATTTCGCCCTGGCTGTGACCCACCACGGCGTCGGGCTCGATTCCGAGCGAACGCCACACGGCCGCCAGGGAGACCATGACGGCAAACAGCACGGGCTGCACGACGTCGACCCGGGCCAGCGACTCTTCGGGACCGCGCAGCACGTCGAGCAACGACCAGTCCACGTGCGGCGTGAACGCGCGCTCGCACGCTTCGATCTGTGCGCGGAAGACCGGCGAGCTTTCGAGAAGGGACGAGGCCATGCCCCGCCACTGGGAACCTTGTCCGGGAAAGACGAATGCTACCTTCCCGGACGGCCCCGCGTTGCCCACCACGGTGTGGGCCGTGGGCGAGCCCTGGGCGAACGCCGCCAAGCTGCTCACGAGATCGGCCCGATCGCCTGCCAGGAACACCGCGCGCTGCTCGAACTCCGAGCGTGTCGTGGTTAGCGAGTGGGCCACATCGTCGAGTGCGAGCTCGGGGTGCGCGATCAGATGCGCGTGCAGCCGCTCGGCCTGGGCCCGAAGCGCCGCATCCCCCTTCGCCGAAAGCGGCACCAGCACGGTGCCCTGCGTGGGGCGGGGCCGCGGGAGCGTGGCACCGAGCGCGAAAAGCTTCGCGCGCGCCTCCAAAAAGGAGACGCGTTCATCCTCGGAGCGCCGCAGCGTCGCCACCACGTTCGCCTGCACGCCACGCGCCGCGATACTCTCGGCGAGCGCCGGGCCGAGCACCGGATGCGGCCCGATTTCCACGAGGAGGCGATGCTCGTCGAGCAGTCGCGCCACGACCGGCCCGAGCTGCACGCGGTTACGCAGGTTGCGCGCCCAATAGGCGCCATCCAGTTCGGTACCGTCCACATACCCGCCCGACACCGTCGAATAGAACGCCACGGTGGCACGCCGCGGCCGGATCCCGTCCAGGGACCGCGTCAGGTCGTCGAGCAGCGCGGGCGCCATCAGCGGGCTGTGCCCCGCCACGTCCACTCGGATCGCGTTCGTCGTAAGCCCGCGCGCCTTGCACTTGGCCAGCAGCGCATGCACCGCCGCGGCCTCGCCCGTGATGACCGTGGACCTCGGCGCATTCGTCGCACCGATCTCGACGCGGCCAGCAAGGGAGGCCAGCATCGGCTCCACCTCGGCGGCCGGCAGATCGATCACCCCCATGGCGCCGAGCCCCGACGTCGGAGTCTGCACACGGCTGTAATGATGAATGACCCGCGCGGCATCCTCGAGATCGAGCGCGCCCGCGACATAGGCCGCAGCGACCTCTCCGGCGCTGTGACCGACGATGGCGTCGGGCTCGACCCCGTGCGCGCGCAAGGTCTCCGCCAAGGCGGCTTGGACGGCAAAAAGCAGCGGCTGCGCGAAAACCACGTCGTCGAAGCGGGTCGACGGGGCCGGACGCACGAGATCGGCGAGGATGGACCGGTTCAGAAGGGGCGCGAGCGCGGCGTCACTTCGTTCCAGCGAAGCGCGGAATACCGACTCGCTCTCCATGAGCCGTCGCCCCATGCCCACCCACTGGGACCCCAGCGGCGAGAACACGAAGACACGCTTTTGCGAAACAAGTTCACTCGAAACGTAAACGGCATTCGCCGCAGCCGCGTCCAGCCATGTGTCGAGGGTCTGCGCCGCTTCCTTCGGTGATCGGATGACCGCGGCGAGTCGATGCGAGTCCGTCTCCGTCGAGGTCGTTGAAATGCCTTTTTCGCCACCGCCGGTCAGGTACCCATCGCGAAGCGCGCGCACGCGCTCCCGGAGTTCCGAAACCGTCGGGGCCGAAATCTGCAGCAGCCGCACATCGGCTGGGGGCCCTTCGAGAACGGCGTGGGCATTGGTCCCGCCCCAGCCGAAGGCGCTGACCCCCGCGAGCGCGCGCTCGCCCTCGTCCGCGGGCCAGGGCTCGAGGACCGTGGGGATGCGAACCGCGAGCTCGTCGAACGGAATGTAGGGGTTTGCCGGCACCGCGTGGAGGCTTGGGGGAACCTGCCGGTGCTGCATGGCCAGCACCACTTTGATGAGGCCTGCGATTCCCGCGGCCCCCTCAGTGTGGGCAATGTTCGTTTTGACGGACCCAACGAGCAGCGGCTTGCTCGGAGCTCGCTCGTGGCCGAGAACCTCACCCAGGGCCTTTACCTCGATGGGATCTCCGAGAATGGTGCCCGTGCCGTGCGCCTCCACGTAGTGGACCTCATGGCCCTCGACTCGAGCCCGTGAATACGCGTCGCGCAGGACGGCTTCTTGCGCCTTCGGGTTGGGGGCCGTCAGGCCGTTGCTGGGCCCGTCGTTGTTGACGGCCGTCGCCCGAATCACGGCGTGGATGCGATCTCCGTCCTGCTGGGCCCGGGAGAGAAGTTTGACGACGAGCACGCCGCCACCTTCGCCACGGCCAAACCCGTCGGCGTGGGCGCCAAAGGCCTTGCAGCGTCCGTCCGGCGCCAGGCCACCGAACTTGGAGACGAAGACCATGCTGTCGGGGGAAAGGAGCATGTTGACCCCGCCGACGAGGGCGGTGGCGGCCTCTCCGCTCCGGAGGCTATGCCCCGCGTAATGGAGGGCCACGAGCGCGGAAGAGCACGCGGTATCGATGACCAGGCTGGGACCGCGCAGCCCGAATACGTAGGATACGCGATTGGCAATCATGTTGGGCGCCTGGCCCGTTGCACGGTGGGCGCTCATTCCCTCGACGTCTTCGTGCGTGAGGTCTGCCCAATCGTGCCACATGGAGCCGAAGAAGACCCCGGTGGCACTATCCTTCAATGAGTGCAGCGGAATGCCGGCGTGCTCGAGGGCCTCCCACGACAATTCCAACGCAAGCCGCTGACTCGGATCGAGCTCGTGGGCTTCGCGCGGTGAAATGCCGAAGGCCATTGGGTCGAAGGTATCGACGTGCTCCAGGAGCGCGGCGCGCCGCGAGACCGCTTTGCCGGGCATTTCCCGGTCTGCGTGATAATACGCGTCGGCGTTCCATCGAGCGGCCGGTATTTCGTCGGTAGCATCGACTCCATTCGAGAGCAATTGCCAGAAGGCGCCAAGATTTGGCGCCTTGGGAAAGCGGCAGGACATTCCCACGATGGCCAGAGGCTCGTCGCTCGCATTCGATGTGTGTTGGCCCTCGGGCCTGGGCGCTTTCTCGCCGCGGCCCTTCGTCCCGGCGAGCGCGGCGTAGCGAGCGAGCGAATCGGCCGTGGGATGCTCCCACATGGCGGTGGCACTCAGAGGGCGGCCGACGAACCTCCCCAGTTCCGTGGTGAGCCCGATCGCGTGTTTCGACTCGAGTCCGTATAGGACGAACTGTTCACTCGTATCGATTTGACTGGCTTCGACGCCGGTGATTTCCGCGATGCGCGCGACGAGCCATTGCCGGACTTCGTCCATCGTTCGTGTCGACGGAGAACTCGAATCGAAAGACGCCCGTTTGATGTCCATTCCTTGTCGTATCCTCTGTAATTGACTTGCGTCGCTCGACATGGTTCGAGCCCGCACCCCGACACGGCCATCGTCCTTGTTCGACCTGGCCATCCCCACGCATTACGTCGTGGCTCGCAATTGCCGTTGCTTCGTTCCGGCCGCTCGTGCGAACGCAACGGCGCCCAACGTTCCAAAGACTTCGAGTCGATATGCAAACGACCTTCGCTCCGAGCATTTCGATCTCGAGAGGAAATTTAATTTATCTTCTCGAACTACGTGTGACTGCTGCTGCACGGTGATGACCTGCTGTCTGTTTAGATAGATACGGAAGGCGCAAGTGCGTCCCCTACCTTGCACGCCCAAAATCCAAAACACGGCGCTGGAGTTCGGTAATTTCCGCGAGCGCCACATTTTACGCGCGCTGAAAGACATCGGATCACCCGAGGGGACGTTCATACGGCGAACGCTACGTATTGCCTATTTGCGCAAAGGTACCTTGGGCCCGCAGATCGCGCCCCAACTTGGCGGATGCGGAACCATCCGGACGCCATCGTTACGTCAGACGAACGAAGGGCCCCTGGACCGAACGTGGACCATGGGTGGATCGCACGTTTCGTTCAGGGGTGCCGTTAACCCGCCCATCGCGTTGAGCGTCTCGAAATACCCTTCTTGGCCACTCCGCTGATTCTAGTGTTCGCTACGCAGCGATGTGCGTCCGCAGAATGCCAATTTGGCTGATTTCCACCTCGACGATGTCGCCCGCCCGCAGAAACGCGCGCGGGGTTCGGCCCACGCCGACGCCCGCGGGCGTTCCCGTGAGGAGCACATCGCCGGGTTGGAAGGTGTACCAATGGGAAAAGTGAGCGATCATCTCGGCCAGCTCGAAAAGCAAGTCCGAGACGGGGGCGGATTGCATGATCACTCCATTGACCCGTGTGACCAGCTGCAGGTCTCGCGGGTCGGGGATCTCGTCGGCCGTCGTCAACACGGGCCCCAGCGGTGTGAAGCCGGGCATCTGCTTGCCCATGATGTTCACCTCCCAGGAGAGGCGTGCCGGCCAAGGCTCCGTGGCGGACCAAACGCCCCCCACCCAATCGCGCGCCGAGATGTCGTTGGCGGCGGTGTAGCCGGCCACGTACGACAAGGCGTCTTCGCGTGAGACGTGGTGGCACGGGCGGTCGAATATGCAGGCGAGTTCGCCTTCGAAATCGACGCAATTGGGCGCTTGCGGCGGCAGGCGCAACGAGGATTCCGGCGCGGCCACGGAGGACGGCGCTTTGAGAAACGCGGTGGGATGCGGCGGCGCCGGCGTACCGTGCATCTCGCGGAGGTGCGAGCGATAGGAGAGCCCCGCGGCCAGGATCAACGACGGATCGGGCACGGGGGCGAGGCAGGGCGTTCGTGCATCGGTGATGATCCCACGCGCGCGCAGGGCGCACTTCTCGTCCTCGCTCGCCGAGTCCACGCGCGAGAGAATCCTTCGAACGACGTTGGCGCCTTCCACGCCGCCGGCGAGTAGGGCGCGCATCGTGGAGGGAAGCCATGCTTCGAGCCCCTCCGCGCGCGCGGCCTTGCCCAGGTGCAGCACCTCGCCCGATGCGAGCAGCGCGCCGGGGGCACCCCCGCGAACGCTGTCGATGGTGACCAGCTTCATCGCGTCGCGATCCCGTCGCGCACGTCCCACCGACGAATTTCGAACGTGGCAATCTTCTTTTGGAAAAAGGGATCGCCCTTCGCCAGCGTTTCGGCGGCCTCGAAGCTCTCCACGTCGAACACCGTCAGCCCGACGTCGCCCGTTCCATCCGGGCGAAACGACGGACCGGAGGCGACGATGCGACCTTCCCGTGCGTGCTCGGCCACCCATTGGAGGTGCTCGGCCACCACGGCCGGGAGCGACGTGGCATCGATGATGCTGCGCAGCAGGATGAAATACGACTTTCGCTCAATCATCGCCTCGTCTCCTTTCCGAGTCGTACGCTTCGACGATCTCGAGGACGGCCGCGATATCTTCCTCGTGGCGTCCTTCGGATTCCGCGCGACGGTATACCTCCGATGCGGCGTGCAGCAGTGGCGTCGATGCGCCGCATTCTCGGGCCATTTCGCGGGCTCGTGCCAGGTATCCGAACATGTGGCGGAATGGACCGCGGCCGGGACGGAAGCTTCGCGCGAGCATCAAGGGCGCCTTGTTGGCAAAGGTGGCCGAGCCCGCGGCGCTGGGGACGAGGACCTCGACCATGCGCCGTGGATCGAGCCCCGCACGCGCGCCCAGGGTGAGCGCTTCGGCCGCCATCAGGTTGTGGACGCAGACCATGGTGTTGGCGATGAGTTTCATCTTGGTGGCCGCACCGAACTCACCGAGATAGAAGTGCTGCTCGGCCATGGCCTCGAAGACGCCGTGCAATTCGTCGACGGCGCGGGCATCGCCCGATTTGAAGATGACGGCTTTGCGTTCGGCCACCTGCGGGGGCAACCCGCTGATCTCGCAATCGAGCAGGATCGCACCGCGTTCGGCGACGCGTTCGGCCGCCGCCCGCTTGGCGGCCAAGGGGTAGCTGCTGATCTCGATGATGACCTGCCGAGGGCGAAGAACCGGCAGCAGAGCCTCGATGGTCGCTTCCAGTGCGGCCACCGTCGGTAGGCTCTGGATGATGACCGGGGCTGCGGCGACATGCGCCACCTGCGCCACGGCGCGCCCGCCGCGGGCCACGAAGTTGGCATTTGCCCGAATGTCGTAACCCAGTACGTCGAAATCCTTGGCCAGCAGATTCGCCGCCATGGGTTCGCCGACGTTGCCCAATCCGATGAACCCCAACAAGGTCGTGCTCACGCTGGTCCCTCGATGGAGTAAACTACACTGTGCAGTTTACTTTGTCGAGGAGGCGACGACCCTCACCGAGGCTGCGCGGGGAGGTAGCGCAGCAGCGCATCGCAAAAGAACTCGGCGGCGGGGGTCAGGGGAAGATCCGGCCGGCGCGTGAGGATGATGGCCGGGGCGGGCAGGCGCTCCTTGACGGGGATGATTTGCAGCGCGTCTCGGGTCAATGGAAATTCCTTCCACTGGACCGGAAGCATCGCCAGATGATCCGTAGAGGCCAATGCGACCATGAGGGACATGGCCGAGTGCACCCGAAGGGCAATCACGGGATCGGGAAGACCGTGTGCCGCGAACAAGTGCCGAAAGTCGCTTTCGGCGTCGTAGTCGAGTGCCGTCACCGCCCACGGCGTGCCCGCGAGCTCGCGGAGAGACCGCGGGCGGCCCGCCGTGGTGGACAGCGGATGGCCTTTTCTCCCGACCACCGCGCGCGTGTTCTCGACGAGGATGCGCGTGACCAGGCCCGGGGCCGGCGGATCGCGCGGGGCGGCACCGACGTAAAAATCGATGGTGCCGCTGCGGACGCGGCCTTCCACGTCGGGAAAAAGGCCCTCGATGACGTGCAGCCGCACCTTTGGATAGCGCTTGCGAAAGTACGGGAGCGCCCGGGGCAGCATGGCGAGGTGGGGCATGATCGACAGCGCGACCACCACCGTGCCTTCGTCGAGCCCGGCCGATTGCGAGAGCTCGTCGCGGGCTTTCTGCAGCTCGTTCACCATCGCGGTTGCGCGTCGATGAAAGAGGCGGCCCCGCGCCGTGAGCGTCATTCCTCGGGTTTCGCGCTCGAAGAGGGCCACACCCAATTCACTCTCCAATGCGTGTACGGTGCGGGTGAGCGCGGGTTGCGGAATGCCGAGTCTCCGTGCGGCGGCCCGAAGGCTGCCGTGTTCGACGATGGCCAGCATTTCGCGAAGCTGTTCGAGTTTCATCCGTGTGATTCATATTTGGTATCACTTGGACAATTTTGCCATCTTTTCCGTATCTCATCGCCTGCCTACGTTGATGGGCATGGCAGACAGGAAGAAGGCGCTGGTGACCGGCGGCGCCACGGGCATTGGCCGCAGCACCGTGCTCGCTTTGGCGCGCGCCGGCTATGACGTGGCCCTCAACTACAACTCCAGCGAGGAGGACGCGCAAGCTACGGCCGAACAGGCTCGGGCGCTCGACGCGCGCACCCTGCTTTTGCAGGGCGACGTGAGCGACGAACGCCGGGTTCGCGAGATGCTCACCGCCGTCGGCGCGGAGTTCGGATCGCTCGACGCTCTGGTGAACAATGCAGGGACGACGGCATCCTGGAAAATAGGCGATCTCGAGACGCTCGACCTCGGGGAATGGGATCGCACGTTCGCGGTCAATGTCCGCGGTACGTTCCAAGTGACCCGCGCGGCGGTGCCGCTCCTGGCCAAAGGCTGCGATCCCTCCGTCGTCAACATGGCCAGCATCGTCGGCTTGCGGCCGGGGCAGCAACCTCCGCCCTATGCGGCCAGCAAAGCCGCCGTGGTGAACCTCACGCGGACGTTGGCCTGGAACTTGGGGCCGAAAATACGCGTCAATGCCGTGGCGCCGGGTTGGATGGAGGGCGATTGGATGCAGCGCATGCTCGGGGACAAGTACACCGAGGCCATGGGCCGGCGCGCGAAAATGACGCCGCTCCGGCGATGCCTCGTGCCCGACGACGTGGCCGAGACCATCGTGAATCTCCTTACGTCGAATCGATTCGTCACCGGCGAGGTCGTGGTCATCGACGGCGGTTTTTCCAGCTCGACCTAAGCGGGACCTGAGAAAGAGAGGCATGCATGTTGGAAGGCTTCGTTCCGTTTCCTCCGGAGTTGGTCGCTCGCTACCGCGACCGCGGCTACTGGCGCGGACGTACACTCGCCCAGGAGTTCGCCCTGGCGCTCGAGCGCTTTTCCGACCGCACCGCGCTCATCGACGGGGCGCGCCACTACCGCTACGCGGACCTCGACCGGCTGAGTGACAACCTCGCGCTCAACTTGCTCGGCCTCGGGCTGCGGCCGCTGGATCGCGTGGTGCTTTCTCTGCCGAACACCGCCGAATTCGTCATTCTGTATTTGGCACTGCAAAAGATAGGGTGCATTCCCATTGCGGCGCTGGTGACGCATCGGTACGCGGAATTGCGCCAATTCGTCGTTCTTTCCCAGGCGCGCGCGTGTGTGTACCCGGCCGCGCACGGCGACTTTCACTTTGGCCCCGTGGCGGAGCGGATTGCGCGCGAAGCGCCGAGCCTTTCGTGGCGCATCGCCCTCGGCGAGCCCGGTCCTGGGGAGCATTCGCTGACCCGCCTCATCGAGGAGCCGGCGGCCACGAGCCCCTCGGTCCTGGAGGCGCTCTCCATCGATTCCACCGATCCATGCATTTTCCAGCTATCGGGGGGCACCACCGGCATTCCAAAGTTGATCCCACGCACCAACGAGGACTACGCGTACAACTCGCGGGTGGCGGCCGAGGTGACGTTGGTCGACGAAGACTCGGTTCTTCTGCTGGTGCTTCCCATTGCCCACAATTTGCCCCTGGCCTGCCCGGGCATTCAGGGCTTCATGTTCCACGGCGCGCGCGTGGTGCTGCATGGGAATACGCGCCCGGACGAGATTCTGGCCTTGGTGGAGAAGCATCGGGTCACGCACCTGAAGGTGGTTCCGGCGCTGCTGATACGCCTGGTGAATCACCCGGCCGCCGGCAACTTCGATCTATCCTCCGTCCGGCTGGTGCAGAGCGGCGGACAGCGCATGCAGCCCGAGGTGCGCGCGCGCGCGCGGCGAACGTTCCCCCAAGCCTTCGTTCAGGAGAACTTTGGAATGTCCGAGGGACTCCTGATGTTCGTGCGAAAGGACGACCCCGAGGACGTGCTCTTGGAAACGTGCGGGCGTCCCGTGTGCGAGGACGACGAGGTCAAGCTGCTCGACGACGAGGGAAGGGAGGTTTCTCGAGGCGAGGTGGGGGAGCTTGCGTGCCGCGGGCCGTACACCCTGCGCGGCTATTACGGTGTGCCGGAGTACAATGCGCAACGCTTCACGGCGGATGGATATTATCTCTCCGGCGATCTACTGCGTTTGCACCGCTCGGGGAATTACATCGTCGAAGGACGGAAGAAGGACCTCATCAACCGCGGCGGCGAAAAGATTAGCGCCGAAGAGGTAGAAAATCTGATTCTCATGCACCCGGCCGTGCAAAACGTGGCCTGCGTGCCGATCCCCGACGAAGCCCTCGGGGAAAAGATGTGCGCGTGTGTCCTGTTGAAGCCGGGGGAAGCGCTGACATTCGAGGGGTTGTCGGCGTTTCTGCGGGGGCATGAGATTGCGAAGTTCAAATTACCGGAACGGCTGGAAGTGTTCCGCGAATTCCCCCTGTCTACATTCGGCAAAATTTCGAAGAAAGAGCTCGGTGCCATGGTCGTGGCACGGATGACGGGAGACTCCTCATGCGTATGATCGATCTGCATTGTTACCCCGGTACCCCCGAGTGGATTCGCGCCCAGGGGCCTTACGTCGATGCGCTTGCGACGTACTGGAAGCGAAGTTGGGTCGGCAAGGCCGAGGACGACGTAATGGCCGAATTCGCCGGGGCGGGGGTGGAGGCGTGTTTGGTGGCGCTCGATCTGGAGACCACCGTGGCGACGCCGCCCTGCACGAACGAGTACGTTCACGGCATCTGGAAACGCCACCCGGATCGCATCCTTCAATGTTGGGGCTCGGTGGAGCCCGCAAAAGGGGAAATCGCCATACGGCAGGCAAGAAGAGCCGTTTCCGAGCTTGGGTTCATGGGATTTCACTTCCATCCCATCATGCAGCACTTCTCCGTGGACGATCGTCGGTACTATCCGCTGTTCGAGGAAATTCAAAGCTTGGGCGCGGCCGTGATGATCGACGTTGGCACCACGGGCATGGGCGCGGGGATGCCGGGCGGAATGGGCGCGCGGCTTCGCCATGCGCATCCTTCGGCGATCGATGCGCTGGCCGCCGACTTCCCGACGTTGAACATCCTCATGGCCCACCCGGGGTGGCCGTGGGTCGATGAAACCACCGCGGTGGCCCTGCACAAAGGCAATGTGTACTGGGAAATGTCGGGCTGGGCTCCAAAACACTTTCCGGGCAACCTCAAGGTGGATATCCGTGGTCGCTTGCAGGATAAAATCATGTTCGGCAGCGACTATCCGAGTTTGCCGTACGAGCGCATTCTTCGCGAATGGTCGGAGCTCGGCTACTCCGACACCGTGATGGAAAAGGTCTTCCACGGCAACGCCGAGCGCGTGCTGGGCTTGTGATCATGGGGGTCGCCTATCTTTGCAGCGGCGTCCGCACGCCCATCGGTCGCTATGGGGGAGCCTTGTCTGGGGTGCGCACCGACGATCTCATGGCGATTCCTCTGCGCGCGCTGATGGATTGCTCACCGGCCGTCGATTGGGAGCGGCTCGACGAAGTGTATTGCGGCTGCGTCAACCAGGCCGGGGAGGACAACCGCAATGTCGCGCGCATGGCCGCGTTGCTGGCCGGATTGCCACCCAGCGTGGCCGCCGCCACCGTGAATCGACTTTGCGCATCGGGACTGGAGGCCATTGCGTGTGCGGCGCGCGGCATCGTCGCGGGGGAAATCGATTTGGCCATGGCGGGCGGCGTGGAAAGTATGAGCCGCGCGCCCCTGGTCATGCCCAAACCGGCGACGGCGTTCTCGCGGCACGCGGAAATCCACGATTCGACCATGGGGTGGCGCTTCGTCAATCCGCGGATGGTCTCGTCGTACGGAGTGGATAGCATGGGCGAGACCGCCGAGAACGTGGCGCGTGAACACGGTATTTCCCGCGCGGATCAGGACGCGTTCGCCCTGCGCAGCCAGCAGCGCGCCGCGCGTGCCCTGCGCGATGGGCTCTTCGAGCGCGAAATCGTCGCCGTTCCGACGAGCAAAAAGGGAGGAGGCGTAACCGCGCCGGTGACCCAGGACGAGCACCCGCGACCCGACGCCACCGCGGAGGTCCTGGCACGGCTCACGCCGGCGTTTCGGCCGGATGGCACGGTGACGGCGGGCAATTCGTCGGGCATCAACGATGGGGCCGCGGCGCTGCTCGTGGCGAGCGACGATGCGGTCCGGCGGTGCAACCTGGAGCCACTCGCGCGGGTGGTGGCGACGGCGACGGCGGGTGTGTTGCCGCGGATCATGGGCGTGGGGCCGGTTCCGGCCGTGCGCAAGTTGCTGGACCGGACGGGCCTGGGGCTCGACGATTTCGATGTCATCGAACTCAATGAGGCATTTGCATCGCAGGCATTGGCGGTACTTCGCATGCTCGGGCTGCCCGATGATGGGGAATCGATCAACCCAAATGGCGGAGCGATTGCCCTGGGCCACCCGCTGGGCATGTCCGGGGTGCGTCTGGCCCTGACGGCGGTCCATCAGCTCCACCGGACGAAGACGCGCCGTGCCCTGTGTGCCATGTGCATTGGCGTGGGGCAGGGCATGGCCATGGCGCTGGAGCGCGTGTGAAAAGGACGGGAAACGATGCATGAACCCATCGTGGTGAAGCAAGACGGACACGTGGCGGTGTTGACCCTCAACCGACCGAAAACGCGCAATGCGTTGAGCGGCGAGGAGATGTTTGCGGCCTTCGAAGACATTTTCGCGGTGCTCAATGGCACTCGAAGCGTGCGTGCCGCGGTGCTGACCGGCGCCGGCACCGCGTTTTGCTCGGGAGGGAACATCGCCGAGATGCGCGAGCGAAAAGGTATGTTCGCCGGCTCTCCGGATGAAATCTCCGAACGGTATCGGCATGGCATCCAGCGGATCCCGCGGGCCTTCGCCTCGCTCGAGGTGCCCATCGTCGCCGCGGTGAACGGGCCTGCGATCGGCGCCGGTTGCGATCTCGCGTGCATGTGCGACGTGCGCATCGCCTCACGAAGCGCGCGCTTCGCCGAGAGCTTCGTCAAGCTGGGTATCGTGCCTGGCGATGGCGGGGCCTGGTTTCTGCCGCGGATCGTCGGCCTCTCCCGTGCGGCCGAACTGATCTTCACCGGCGCCACGATCGACGCGGACGAGGCCTTCCACATCGGGCTGGTCTCGCGCGTGGTCGAGCCCGAGGCGCTGATGGACGAGGCGCTGTCCCTCGCGCATCGCATGGCCGAAAATCCTCCGCAGGCCCTGCGTTGGGCCAAACGGCTCCTGCACCATGGCCAGAACGCGACCCTCGACGAAGCGCTGGACCTCGCGGGGCGTTTCCAAGGCCTCGCCCACCACTCGGGCGGCCACGCCGAGGCGGTCGCCGCCCATTTCGAAAAGCGAAAACCATTGTTTCGCGGGGACTAATCACGAAGAGAAGAAGAAACCGCCAGGACGCCAGGGACGCCAGGTGAACCAACCATAAACCCTTATTTGGTTTATGGCCGTTTCACTCGGAACCCCTGGCGACCCTGGCGTCCTGGCGGTTTCATTCTTCATCTTCGAAAGGAGCCCATCACTATGTCCATGTCGTTTCGAGTGGCAACGATCGTGTTTCTCACGGGGTTGAGTCAGTCCGCGGAGGCGGCCGAAAATGGAGAAAACTCCGTCATTCTCGGCGTGGATACGATGGTCCATGCGCGGACGCCGCCGCCGGGATGGTATTTTAGTAGCTTTACCCAGCTTTACTTGGCGGGCCACAGTGAGCGCCATGGGGTGGATGTTCCCGGCTTTCGGCTCGTCTTGTTCGTGCAAGGGGGCCGGCTTCAACATGTTTGGAAGCCGCAACTCTTTGGGCATTCGATCTCGACGGATATGTTGATTCCCGTCTCGTGGGCGGACATTCGCGTGGCGGGGCGATCGGACAACCAGGTGGGGATGGGGGACATTCAATTCGTTCCTCTTCGGCTCTCGAATCGTTTCGAGGTTGGCTCGGGCAGCTTTGCCTATGCGGCGTTCTCGAAGGTGGTGACTCCAACGGGCCTCTACCGCACGGAGCCCAACGCGATTGCTAGCCCGGGAACGAACCATTGGGCGTTTGCGCCCAGTGTGGCGCTGACCTATTTCAGCGCCACGCTCAACGTGGGAACCACCATCGGGTACGTGTTCAATACGAAGAATCCTGCAACGCACTACGTGAATGGGCAAGAGTTCCAAATCGACTACGTGGCCGAGCACAAGTGGTTCGACGCGTTCTGGGGCGGCGCGTGCGGGTACTTCTACGAGCAGATGACCGACGACGTGAACCCCGATCCCGCCGTGCCTGGCGACGTCGGGAATCAAGGGCGTGTGCTCGGTTTGGGCGCCCAGCTCCGGCGCGAATTCAGCTTTGGAAACATCAATGTGAAATGGATTCACGAAGTCTTGGCGGAGAATCGCGCGGAGGGCGACCGTTTTTTCGTGCAGCTGTTCCTCCCGCTCTGATTTGCGGCTCGCCGAGCTAGTACGGCGTATACGGTGAGGATGGCCAACAGGGCCGCGGAAAGGCACGTGTAGAGCCGCGAGGACGAGCCAAGCAGCTTGGCGCCGCCGATGCCGACCAGCGGGCCGGTGGCCAGGCCCAGAAAGAAGAAGACCGTGTGCACGCCGGAGACGCGGCCGCGCGCATGAAGGGGGACGGCGTCGAACAGCATGTGCAGGCTGTTGGGCGAAACGAGGCCGCAACCCATGGTGGCGATCAGGGTGCCGAGGACGATCCCGGGGCGGCTCGTCGCCGACGCGAGCGTCGCGTAGCCGACGGATGCGAAGCCAAACGTGACGCACCAGAGGACGGGACCCGAGATGCGGCGGCCGAGGAATGGATACGACGACGCCCCGATGAGCATTCCCGTGGCGGCGACCGCGGAGAAGTAGCTGGCCGCCCGTGTCCCGCCGAATCCGCGTTGCTCGAGCAGGAAGGGAACGCCGCTCAGCACCACGTCGAACGTCGCGTGGCCGAGGTAGACGCCGAGGAAGACCGCGGCAAGCTTCCTCCACGGGACGATGGCGGAGGGCGCATCGTGGCGCGCGCGGAACTCGGTTTGGCGCGGGATGAACGCCGCGACCAGCGCTGCCGCCACCAAGCCCCATAGAAAGATCCAGAATGCGTTGCGCCAGTTGGTGGCCGCCAGATGGCCGATGACGATGAACGTGACGATGTGCGCGATGCCGAGTGCGGCGTATTTGGCGCCAAGTACGCCCCGACGGCGAGGTCCGGCGAAAAAATCGCCGATCAGCGCCGAGGTGCACGCGAGGAGAGCGCCGGTGGTCAGGCCCATGAGGGCGCGCGCGACCAAAATGGCCATCAACGAATCGAGCCAATAGGGCAAGATGCCGAGGATTGCGCTGAGCGCGGACGCGCCGAGGACGATCGGCCGCCGCCCGAAACGATCACTGAGAATGCCGGTGATCGGCGCCGCGACCGTGCTGATCATCAAGGGAAGCGACACGACCAGCGGCACGAGCAGGGTGACGCCCGGCACACCGGCAAAGTGCGCGAGCATCCGCGGCAGGATAGGGGGGACCGTGAGGCTGGTCGTCAAGCTTGCTGCGATGATCGCGGCGACGATGCCAGCCGATCGCGCGCTCGTGAATGGAACGCCCTCGTGTTGCGCCCTCATGGCTTCCTCCTCGCGGGACTTGGTGTCGATGCTAGAGGTCCGCGGGGCCCGCAGCCAATGAATTGTCATCACATGGACGATGAAAATGCTGCATCGGTTATGCTCGACACAGGACTTGGATGAAACGAATCGATCTGCGGCGCACGAATCTCAACTTGCTACTCGTTTTCGACGTGCTCATGACCGAGCGCCACGTGGGGCGCGCGGCCAGCCGCCTGGGTTTGACGCAGTCCGCGGTCAGCCACTCGCTGGTGCGGTTGCGCGAGGCGCTCGGCGATCCGCTTTTCGTGCGGCATCCCAAGGGGGTCGAGCCGACGCCGCGTGCGCTGGAGTTGGCCGTGAAGATCTCGCCGATCCTCGACAGCGCGCAGGCCGTGTTGAGCAGTGCGCCCTCGTTCGAGCCGGGGAGGCCGCACACGTTTTCCATCGGCGGGACGGACGGCGCCATCAACGCGGTGCTGGTGCCGCTCATGGAGCGCGTACGCGCCGAGGCGCCGGCCATCGACGTGCGCGTTCGCGCGACGAGCCGGGATAGCCTGCTTTCGGCGCTCGATCGGATGGAGATCGATATGGCATTATCGGTCTTCTCCGCGCCCATTGCGCGGGTGACGCGCATTCCGGTCATGAAGATGGACTTCGTGGGCATTGCCCGGCGCGGGCATCCGGCCATCGGCGCGAAGAAGCTCACCGTCGAGCGGTTCGCCGCGCTCGAACACCTGGTCATTTCTCCGCAGCCCGACGGCGCCGAGCCCATCGACGAGCAGCTGGCCGAGCGAGGGTTGAAACGGCGCATCGTGGTCGTCGAGCCGCATTATCTGGCCGCACCGCTCATCGTGGCTCGGACGGATCTCGTGGCCATCGTCGATCGGCGGCTGGCGCGCTTGTTCGCGGCGCATCACGCGCTGACGCTGTTCGAGCCGCCCATTCTACCGCCGCCAACGACGCTGGACATGTTGATGAGCGTCGCCCGCGCCAACGAGCCACCCTTGCGGTGGTTGCAAGCGCAGATCAAGGCGGCGCTCGCCGGGGGCTAACCAGCTAGATATCGAGCACGAGCTTGCGGCCTCTGCATCGGGAGATGCACACGAGGAGTTCGCGTTGGCGTTCCTCGGGCGTGAGCAGCGTATCTTTGTGCTCCGGTTCGCCCTCGAGGTAAGGGGTGCGGCACGTGCCGCAAATGCCAACTTCGCAGGACAATGGCCGGGTGATTCCGGCACGCCACAATGCGACCAGGATGCTCTCGGTCTCCCGGACGGGAACGATTTGCCCGCTCCGCGCCAGCTCCACCTCGAAGGCGGTGGCATCTTCCGGAACGTCGACCTTGAAGGCTTCGAATCGGACGCGATCCGCGGACCAGTCGGCCGTGGCGCTCCGGACGGCGCCCATGAGGCTCGGCGGTCCGCAACAATAGACGAACGCGTTCTTCGAAGGCTTCGCGAGGAGGCGCGCCAGAGGCGCCCGTTCGTTGGCGTGGATGTGCAGCCGATCGGGCGCGACGAGGGCCTCGAGCTCCGCGCGAAAGGGGAGATGTTCCCTGCTGCGGGCGCAATAATGAAAATCGAAGCAGCGGCGGAGCGCGTGCAGACGATAGGCCATCGCCACCAGTGGCGTAGCCCCGATTCCGCCCGCCACCAATGTCCAATGTTCGCCTTCCTCCTCGAGGGGGAAATCGTTTTTGGGCTCCGACACGCTCAGCGTATGCCCGGGCGCAATCTTGTCGTGCATGGCCTTGGATCCGCCGCGGCCCTGCGATTCGCGCAATACGGCCAAGACGTAACGATGGCGCTCGGCGGGATCGTTGCACAATGAAAAGGGACGAACCAATCCAATCGGGGTCGTGACATCGACATGGGCGCCGGCGGTGAATGCCGGTAACGCGGCGCCCTCGGGGTGGACCAGCTCGAAGCGCTTGATCCCGAGGGCGCAGCGAGTCATCGCGCGAACGACGAGCTTCGGCACGCGGATCACTCAACCGAGGTGCGTCCCGGCTCGATGATGATCTTGCCGATGACGCTGCCGCTCTCGGCCAGCTCGTGTGCGAGCGCGGTTTGCTCGAGGGGGAAACGACGGCCGATGAGCGCCTTCAGTTTGCCTTCGGCGCCGAGCGTGAAACAGCGCATCAGATCTGTGTCGCCCTTGGCGGGAGCGCTCGAGAGCACACGCAGGCGCTTCAAGTGAAGCTGCTTGACGTCGAGCGGGACGACGCCGCCACCGTGGTATCCCATGGTGACCAGGCGTCCGCCGGTGGTGAGGCTCTGGAAGGCCGCGGTCCATAGCGAAGGGTCGCCGATGTTCTCGAAGACCACGTCGGCACCGTGCCCGCCGGTGATGCGGTGCACCTCGGCTGCGAGGTCCTGCGCGCGGTAGTCGATGCCGGCGTCGGCGCCGCTTTCGAGTGCGGCCTTCACGCGCGGGGCACTTCCCGCGGCGGCGATGACCTTTGCGCCTGCAAGCTTCGCGAGCTGCACGAGCACGTTGCCGAGACCACCTGCTGCGCCCATCACCAGGGCCCACTCGCCGGCGCGCAGGGCCGCGGTGGCGATTTCGGCGGTGGCCGCCGCGCCATGTCGGCAGAGCACCGTGGCCTCGGCAAACCCGAGCGCATCGGGGATCGGCCGGACTTGCAGCTCGTGCACGGCCACGTATTCGGCGCATCCGCCCGGTGCCTGCAGGCCGATGGGCTTGTTGTAGGTGCATCGCTTTCCCGAGGCACACGGCTGGCACGCGCCACATCGGACCATGCCGAGGACCGCCACACGCGTGCCGATGCGTGCACGATCGACCCCCGCGCCCGTCTCCACGATTTCGCCCGATGGATCGACGCCCGGCGTGACGGGCAACGTCGGCTGAAACGGCGACGTTCCGGCGCGCACCGCGAGATCGTAGGAGCGATTCACCGATACGGCCCCCACCCGGAGCAGCACCTCGCCAGGCCCCGGCTCGGGGCGTGCGACGTCTTCGAGTCTCAGCACCGAAGGGTCGCCCGTTTCTCGAATTACGATGGCTTGCATACTGTCTTCTCCTCGTAGCGTGCGCGCATGGTCAAGAACCGCTCGCGGTCGACCAGGGCCCGTTGCCCCTTGGCGGGCGGCAATTGATTCAGCCTCAGATGCGATGCCGCGAGAATGTCGAATACGCGTCGGGAATCGGGAAGGAAATGCACGAACGACAACCGCGACCCCAACGCGTCGGGGTACACCTCGAGCCGCACGCTCGAGCCGGTGAACTCGGGCACCGTGCCATGGGCCGGCACCGTCCAGGTGAACTCGACGAGGCGCGGCGCCTCGATGTCGAGGATGGTTCCCCGCAGCCATGCGCCCTTGTCAGGATGAAGGAGAAGCGCGATTTCCCCGCCAACCTGGAGATCGTACCTGTCAACGACCCCGAGCCATCCCGCGACCAGCTCGGGCTGCGTGATGGCCTCCCAAAGACGCTCGGGCGTTACCGTGTAGCGGCGGTCGAAGCGAACGATGCTCCGTTCGCCATGAACCCAGACCATTCCGTCCAATATTTCGGACTCTTTAATGCGCGAAGGCATCGGTGTACCTATTTGCCAATGATTCGATCGAGCAGCTTGTGCGTATGAATGATGTTTTGCTCCTGCCGATTGAATCGGTGTCCGGGAAAGCTCCGTTGGTGCATTCCGGCCTGGAACAAGGGGGTCGTACGCCAATCCTGCATGAACGATGGGGTGATGCGTCCCGGCGGCGGGTTGCGCCAATCGGGAATGTAGAGCACGTCCCGCTCCGGCGCTTCGCCTTCGGCATAGCGAAACATGAAATACATGTCCCAAATGCAGCTGTCGGGATCGTTGCCATTGGGGCGTGAGCGGAACAGACCAAAGCTGTTTCCGGCAACGGGGCCGAGCATGTTGGGAAAAATGCGATGTTCGCAGGGAAAGCCGTACAGCTCTTCGTCGGTGAGGGCCGAGAGGTCGATCCCCTTCGCCGCGCAGGCATCGCGGCGGTTCAGGGCCATGAAGTGCGGTCCCTCCATGTCGAGGGGGAGTGCTTCCAGACCGTCGAAGTAGTCGAGCTCGTACTGCGCGGCGCGCCCCTGGAGAACCATGGTCTCGATCGCCTGGTGCACCCAGGAGCGCGGATCGTTGCCCAGATCGCGCAGCTTGACGCCCTTGGGCAAACCAGTGCCCAATTCCCAATCGGGCTCCCAGAAATTCGTGTGGCGGCCGAGCTGCTCGTATTCCGTCATGGCGCCGACGATGTCCGCCGGCGGAGGCCCCTTGGTCATCTCTCCGACCCGGCGTCCGCCCGGCCCCGTGGAAACCGCGCCGACCTCGTTCATGTCCATCACGTGCGTCGCCCACACGTGGTAACCCTCTTGGAATTGGTCGACGCCATACTTCCAATTGCAGGGCAAAATCGTGGTGTAGTGCCGCAAAATGCGCATTTGGCCGATTTCGAACTTGGCGAGGCGCTGGGGCACCGGGTCGAGGTACTCGTGCAGCGGCCCTGCATCCGGGTCGAGGTTGATGAAGACGAATCCCGCCCAGGTGTCGACCTGCACCTTGCGCAGCGCGACCTCTTCACGGCGGATGCACGCGGGGGCGAAGTCTTTGGCGCCGGGCATGTGCGCAATCTGGCCTTCGAGATCCCACGCCCAGCCGTGGAAGACGCACTGAATCTTGCCCTTGAACAGGTGCTTGTTCTTCTGCAGCGAGCCGGGCCCACCGAACGGGCTGCGCGTGCGGAACGATCCGGGCCCGCCGAACGGGGTGCCGCCCTCCGCGAGCCGGGTCCCCCGGTGCATGCAGCTGTTGTGATAGGCGTGGATATGCCCCTCGTTGCCGCGGACGACCAAGACGGATTGATCACCGATGCGGTACTCGTAGAAGTCGCCCGGGTTGGGAATCTCTTCCTCGCGGCAGGCCCATTGCCAGACGCGTGACCACAACACTTCGTATTCGCGGGCGAGCCATTCCTTGGAGATGTAGCGCTCGGCGGGGAACAATCGTTCGTAATCCGCCGCGTCGACGTTGGCCGTGATCCTGTTGAAGTCGATGGGGCGTTTCACGTCGCTGGTCATGGGGCGGGCTCCTCTCGTCCATCGCGGACAATGAGTTTCGTACCGCCGCGCACCCGATGAATCCAATTCGTAAAAATCTAGGAGTCCATGAATGGGATCGATGACCCTGTCGGTGTGCAATCGTCGTCTACACCCAGAGGGGTGCGCGAATCCGCTTCACACTCAAAGCGCTTGCAGAAATTCCACGAGATCGTCCACCTCTTGGGCGGTGAAGTGGATGTGAAACCGCCTATCGTAGAACTCGACGACAGCCTGCAAGTCCCTGGCCGAGCCGTTGTGGAAATACGGCGCTCGCGTTGCAAGGCCTCGAAGAATCGGGCCTTTCGTCTTCCCAATGTCGTTGAATTTTCCACTGATCAGTGCGCGCCCGGGATCGGTGACGGTGATCGTCCGGCCGCTGGCCGTATGCTTGAACGTGTACGTGGGCAGGTTTCGTACGTCGAGCCCCCTCGCGGGGAACGGTGCCGCGACGCCGATGTCGATCGGTAGCGACGTCGAATGATTTCCAACGTTCGGCGAATCATGGCAGGAGCCACAGAAACCGGTGAGCGGCGAGGGCACCCCGAGTGCGTCGTTGGGACCGTTGAGGCCGGCCACGTTGTCGATCGGGAATGACTTGTTGTTGAAGATGGCCTCACCGCGAGCGATCGCCGCGGCCCGACGGTCCTGCGGAGGGTGCTTCTCCCACTCCTCGAACAACGTAAAGACCACGTTGGTGAACGTCGCACTGCGACCCGACTCGCACGAATTCGGGACCGCACAATTGAGCACGTCGTTGATGCCGATGAAGAAGTTCGGCAGCGTGTTGGTGTAGAGGTATGCGGCGCCACCGTTGGCGTGTCGGGAATTTAGCTGCAACCCGTTGACCGATCGTTGAGCATTGAAGGTGTTCGTCTCGAACCCCACGATGCGCTGTCGTGCGGACGAATCCAGATCGGATGTGGCTTGCGCGTGACCCCGTGTGGCGTCGTTCGACTGGTTGCTAAGGTTGGCTTCGATCAGGCCAACCGTGTTGTTGGGCGGATTGACGTTTTCGCGCCCGTCCCACATGACGGTCGACAGGAACGCGGTGTTCGCCGACGGCAGCGGGCGCCGATACATGCGGAGACCGGCGGCGCTCGGCGGCGTGGGGCAATGGAAAGGATCGGTGTACGCCTCGAGCGTGAAGTCGGCCGTTGCCGGAATGCCAATATCGACGCGGACGAGGGCTTTCGAAAGCATGGCCGTGGAGTTCACCTCGGGATCGGGGTTCGGCGCACCCGGAGGCAGACAATCCGATCCATCGAAGACGAACAGCGCATCGTCCGCTGGCAGGCTCTTCGCGAAGTCGGGTGTGATAGTCCACCCCTGGTCTTCTTGATGGCACGTGCCGCAGGTGCGTTCGTTGGTTCCGAAATCGCGAAAGAACGGATTCCTGAAGCTGAGATCGATTTTAGTCGGTGAGACGGTCGACGATCGGCCGATCGCATCGAGCGTCACATCCTCGTACAGCTTTGCAGCGGCGGCAGATTGCTCGTCGGCTTCTTCGCTCAGCGCTGCGCTACAGCCTGCAGCGAACACGACCAAGGCCAGCCCAGTGGCAGCTCTATCGAATCTCATGTCCCCCCCGTGATGACTCGTGATCGAGTTACGCCTGCTCCAATCCAGTTCGCGGAAACCCTCTCGATGATCAGCTTGCTTCGTTCACGGGCACGCGCCGTCGCTTCTGGTTGCCATAGCAACGATTCGACGAAGTTGGACGGTGGTGCTCATGGGGTGATCCGCTTGCTCGTGAAAAAGGAAAAGCCATCCGTTGCGACGTCCGGCGTCGGCCAAAAGTACCTGCCCTCCGTATGACGCCGAATGGGCGCAGTGCGTTCTATTCGATCGTTGGCTCACATCTTGGTCATCGAGTTATTTCGAATTCCGGATTATGCAATGCCGTTTTTGAGGGGAGTACTTGACGCCGTACACCGCGGCCGAGCGATTTCGTTGCCCGCGCGTACCGACCGCCCGGGGCGAAGTTGCCAGTGAATCGTGTACCTCGAGGACTTGCTACGCGCGCCACGATCGTGCTGCGGATCATCTTCGCGCGACGGGAGGTCGCCATGCCCGTCGCGCTAAGTGGCGTCATCGGAGACATCCCGGTCTTCCGCCGCCGACGGCAGCTCAGCGCCGCGGGAAGCTTTCTGAAGCTTCAGCCGTAGGTTCTGCCGGGAGATCGTGGCATGGCGACCGTGAAGGCGTACCGGCTTGGCGAGGCAGGGGCACCGGCTTTTTCCGAGGACTTCGAGGTTCTGCAGAAAGCCGTCTTGCAGGTAACGGACATCAAGACCAATCGAAACAAGTATTATGCCATCGAGCTCCACAAAGGGGCGGGGGGCGGCGGCAAGGAGGCGTTCCGGGTCTTTACCCATTACGGGCGCACCGACGATCTCGAAACCAATCCCGATGCGGGGGCCAAGGAGTGTCGGTTCTTCGACGAGACGGCGCCCGCGATGGCGTGTTACCAGCAGATCTACCGGGAAAAGACGTCGGCCAAGAAGGGCTACAAGGAGATCTCCCTGGCCTCCAGCCGAATCGGCTCGTCCAAAGCCCGGGGGACGAGCGCCGGCGAAATCGACGCGAAGACCATCGCGAAGGTCGCCGAGCAGCAGAAAAATGCTCCCAAGCCAAAGGTCAGCGACCTACATCCGCTGGTGCAGGGCCTCATCTCGTATATCTATGCCGAGGCCACGAACGCGCTGACGTCCACCGTGGCCGCCAAGATCACAGCACAGGGCATCGAAACCCCGCTTGGCGTGTTGACGCTCGGACAGATCGAGCGCGGCGAAGCGTATTTGCAGGAGCTTTACCAGCTATTCCAGAGCGGTCGCAAATCGCGGCGCGAGATGGAACGACTTTCCGGTGAGTTCTACACGTGCATCCCGCACCGCATTGGTCGAACGCGCGCGGCGGTGGAGGAGGCGATCATCGACTCGATGGCCGATTTCGACCAAAAGCAGGAAACCTTGCAACTGATGAAGGACATGCTTGCCGTCAACGGCGATGCCGGCGTCCTTTTCGACTCCAAGGTCGATGCTCAATACGAGGCGCTCCGATGCAATGTCCTCGCGATGGAGGCGGGGAGCGTCGCCTTCCGCGAGATCGAGCGTTTCGTGCTCGAGAGCCAGGTCAAGTCGAAGACCATCAAAGTCCACAATATCTATACCCTCAAGCGCCCCGACGAATGGGACGTCTACGACACCCAGGTGGGCAACGAGCGTCAGTTTTTTCACGGCTCGCGCATCAAAAATTGGGTCGGCCTCTTGTCGCGCGGCATCTTGATGCCGAAAATCGTCACGAGCATGGGCATCCATCGCACCGACGCCGGGTGGCTGGGCAATGGGCTCTATTTCGGGGACGCAGCCTGCACCAGCGCGTTCTATACGACGCCCGGCCGCAAGGGAACGCGGCTCATGGCCATTGCGCGGGTGGCACTTGGCAAGTCGAAGACGTTCAACAGGATTACGTACGGCATCAACGAAGCGCCGGCGGGGTACGACAGTTGCCATGGCGTTCGCCATACGCCGACGAGTCCCTCGCAATTTGCCGACGACGAATACGTGATTTATCGCAGCAATCAACAAAGGCTCGAAGCCCTCGTCGAGTTCGCAGCGTAACCTTGGGAGCCATCGATGCTCGTTCGCGTTATTTTGGTCGACGTCAATCCAAAGATGGTCGCAGCCTGGAAAGCGACCTTCGAAGAAAACCTCGAGGTGGACGTCGTCGCAGGATCCATGCTGGATCAACAGGTATCGGCTTACGTGAGCCCCACCAACTCGAAGGGTAGTATGGATGGCGGGCTCGATGCCGTCCTCAAAAAGCACTTCGGGGCCAAGATCGAGAGCGCCGTCCAAAAGGAGATTGGGCGCATCCATCAAGGCAGTATGCCCGTGGGCCATGCCACGTGCGTGGAAACAGGCTCCCCGATGCCGCGTTACCTCATCTCGACGCCGACCATGACGCGGTCCTCGGAAGATATCAGCGACACGATGAACGTCGTTCTCGCATGCGCCGCGGCCTTTCAGGCCGTGCATATGCAAAATGCTCGTCTGCCCGGGAGCATTCGGAGCATTGCTCTTCCTGGCCTCGGCGCCAACACGGGCCAGGTGCCCGTCGAGATCTGCGCCGATTTGATGTGGACGGCCTACGATTTGTTCCGCCGCAAAGAATTCGAAGACTTCGGCGATCTGCGGAAAGCCCTCGAGGAGGAGCTCGGTGGCGATCTGGGGCCGGTGGTCGGCAAGCCGCAGAAGCACGTGGTCAAGGCGCCCGGCATCAAGGCCGCGCCGACGAGCGACTTCGACGACGAGGAAGAGGACGACGACGACGACGATGGGAACGAGGACGAGGACGAGGACTTCGACGACCAAGAGTAAGTCGACATGAACGTCCGTCTCTATCGCGCCAAGGGGCCCGAGCGCCTGGCCTTCGTCTCCGTGTTGCCGGCGTCGTCCGGCACGGGGATGCTCGTGCAGGTCGCCAAAGGGCCGAATCGCGCCGCGTTGCTCGACACGCGCGTGTACGGCCCTTTGTCCCGCGCGGAGATCCCCGCCGTCGTCGAACGGGAGCTCGAAGCGCTTCGCGCCCAGGGGTTTCGCAAGAGTGGCCTTTTCGATTTGCTCACGGCGCTCGAGAGCAAACGACGCCGCGTGCGGGCGCTGGCGGTGGTGCGCCTCGGATGGCTTCGCGAGCCCTCGGCGGTCGAACCGCTGCTCGCGCTGGCCGCCAAGGCGAACGAAGAGCTCCCCGTCGTGATCGATGCCCTCGGCGAGATCGGCGACGTGCGTGCCCTGTCCGTCGTGCGCGCGGCCGCCGAAAAGAAGCTCCTTTCGCGAAGGCGGTCCGGTGTCGAGGCGCTGCGCAAGCTGGGCGATCCAAGCGCGCTCGCGGACGCGAAGAATCGCGCCCTCGAGCGCCTTCCATCCTCGGTGCAGGTTGCGCTCGCGGCCGCAGATGCCACCGCCGGGTCGCTGGTGGACGCCGTTCGCGGCGTTCCGCTCAAGCAGCGCGGTGTGGCCATCGACACGCTGTACGAATTGGACACCCCGTCCACGGTGGCGGCCGTGCGCACCTTGTTGGAGGGTGAAGCCATCGGGGCCCCGCATCTTTGGCGTTATGCCAAGAGTGTCCTCAAGCGGGCCATGCTCCGCCACGACTTCGAGACCTTCGGCGCGTTGATGCACCGCATCGAGATCGCCGCGCGCGGCGCCGGGGGAACCGTGGCCACGGTCAAGTCGGGGTTCGACGGCGAAATGAAAGAGATGCGCATCTTCGGCGCCAGCACGACCCAGTACGTGCGGCGTGCGGGATGGCGGTACCTGCGCAGACTCGCGCAGCATCGCCCGGAGCTCTACGTCGTTGCGGCGGCCGAGGCGCTCATTCCGTATTCGCCACAGGATCAAGAGGTGCCGGTCGGCCTTTATGGGGGTTATTCGGCTTCATACTTATTGAATCGAATTTTGTTCGGCGCGAGTGCCCGCCACACGGTGGACGGGCGCACGCTTCGCACGCGCATCAAGAAGGCCAACTTGGTCAACGCCAAGGCGGGCATCCGCGAAGAGGCCCATCCAACGCTGTGGGATTTGCACCCGGAAGGGTACGTGCGCCTCCTGAGCGCGGCGCGTCTTCCCCTCGTGCATGCGTTTGCCGTCGCGGCGATCCAACGCGCCCATCGCGAGGCGCTGGAGCGCGCATCGCATGCCGACGTCGCCGCCATGCTGGCCGCTCCCTACGAGCCAACGGTCGACCTGGCGCTCACCGAGCTTCGTCGCCGCTTCGATCCGGCGCACCCCGACGTCGATTTGCTTCGCGCGCTTCTTGGCCATGCGCGGCCGCAGGCTCGCGAGCTGGGCCTCGAATGGCTCAGCACCACGACGAGCCACTGGACCGCGAGCGCTCGTGTCGTTCTCTCGTTTCTCGAGAGCGCGGATGCCGCCGTGCGGGCGGCCGTGGTGGCGCACGTGCTCGCAGCACTGGCAGCACCCGCCGGCGCGACGCCGGAAACGCGTCGCGCGCTGGCGGAGGGGCTCCTTCACGTGCTCGCCCAGCCCGAAGCCGAGAGCGGCGCGCACGATGCCCACGCGCAGATCGCCCACGTCTTGGTCGACGACATCGCGGCCATGGCGCCCATCGACCTGCTCCTCGGACTCCTCGCCGATGGCGCCCCCGCGGCCCAAGGGGTCGCGGCACTCGCGCTGGCTTCGCGTGCGGATGCCGAGGCCGTGCTTGGTCGCGAGAGGCTCACCCTCATGGCCGTCGACGCCCACGCGGCCGTTCGCCGGGCGGCGCACGCGATCCTTGGCCGGAACACGGACGCGCTCACCGCGGACCCATCGCCCCTTTACGCCCTGCTCGATTCGGAGTGGCTCGATGCGCGCTCCTTCGCCGCCGGCCTTCTGCGCACCACCCTCGACGTGGAGAGCCTCTCGCTCGACGCGCTGGTCGGCCTGTGCGACGCGCACCACGTCGACGTGCAACGTTTGGGGACGGAGCTCGTCGAGCGCCGGATGGACACGCTCTCCGCCGATGATTTGATCGAGCGCCTCGCCCAGCATCCGCACCGCAACATGCGCAAATTCACCTTGCGGCTGGTCACGGAAAAGCTCAAACCGGGATTCATCCGCCTGGCCGCCCTCGAGGAGTTCTTCCGCACCGTGTTGCTCGACGTCATGCCCGATCGCCCGACGAAGCGCGCGGCGATCGCCTTTCTCGCAGCACGCGGCCTCGCCGACGAGCATCAGGCGGAGATTGCGCTGCGCCTTCTCGGTGAGCTCGCGCGCAGCCGTACCCGCGACGATTTCGAACGCACGGTCGTCGCCATGACCCACATCAAGATAGCGTTTCCTCGGGTCGACGGAGGCATCGAACTCGCTGCGGAAGGCCACGCCCCGTGATCGTCGACTTCAAATACAAAGGCCAGAGTGCCGTGGTGCAGGGGCTCACGTCGGCCAAAATGGCCTTTGCCACCAACGCACTGCGCGAGGCCGCCTATTTCAAGGGAACCTTGGGGCGCCCGCTGTTGCTTCGGGAGGCGCTCTCGGCGCTCTACACGGTCGTCACCAGCGACTTCAAGTTTCGTCCGCGCGACCGCTTCGCGTTCGAAGCATGGCTGGCCGAGCAGAACCGCCTCTTTCTCGAGAAGCTGGGCGCGCGCACGGAAAAGGCCCGCGTTCGCATCGAGGAGCTGGAGGCGCGAAGGAGCGAGCTCGATGCCCGCAAGCAAAAGCGACTCGAGCCCTTTTACCAAGCACGAAAACACTATTTCGAATACGTCTTTCACCACGAGTACGAGCTCAATTACATCCTCGATCCGGTCATCACCGTTCACCCGGACGAAGTCTTTTTCGAGGCCTTCAGCCAGGACGAAAGTTCGTACGCACGGGTAGGGGCCCGCTACGATCTTTTCGAGCGCATCGAGGCCTTCGAATGCGGCACCACGAACATCGATTTCAGCGCGCGCCTGGCACGCGAGTTGGACCGGATTCGCACCTATCGAAAGACGGAATTCGACATTGCGCCGGCCGGTCTGGCCGTGACCGTCGGCGGCGGCGAGGCCCACAAAGAAAAGAAAGTCGCCCTGCCCGAGACCTGGGTCGAAGGGTTCCTTCAGGTGCAGAGCACCATGACCATGGGGCTAACGCATCTGCGCATCGCCCCCATCGATCTCTTCAACGTGTGCCGCTATTTGCGGCTTCACAAGGCCAAGAAATCCCCGCGTGCGCTGCGCTTCGAGCTCGTTCCCGGAAAGCGCATCCGCGTCGTGTTCGAACCGTGGGAGCACGCCATCGAGCTTTCGGCGACCGCGGTTTACTCGGGGGACAAGCCGCAATCGATTCGCACGTGGGGCCGCGATCGATTGCGCGTGCTCTCGCGGCTGTTGCCGGTCGTTCAGCACGTGGACGTGTACCTTGCGGGGTTCGGGCTCCCATCCATTTACGTGTTGGATCTCGGCGAGGTGAGTTTCACCTTGGCGCTCTCCGGCTGGACGGAAAACGATTGGAGCGGCGGGGCCAAGTTCGACCTTCTCACGCGGCGTGTCTCGGCGTCGCCCGAAGAGTTGATGCTCGTCTACGAGTCGCTTCGCCACGTGCGCCATGCCGACGAAGCGCAGATTGCACTGAGTACCAAATTGGGTATCGAGAAAACGCGCAGCGTGCTATCGCATCTCTGCCAAGTGGGACGCGCCATGTACGATCTCAGCGTCCGCCGTTACCGCCACCGCGATCTTTTCGCGGACCCATTTACATTGAAGGAGGCAGTGAAGGCGGTCGCTCCGGCCGCTCCTCATGCGAGCCAATCGACCCCGGAGGCCAAGGCGGCGCAAGCCATCTTCGCGGGCGACGACGTGCGCATCATCATGCGGCGCCCGTTCTCCGGCGGATTCAAACTGAGTGGGAGTGCGCGCGGCGAGAGTGGCGGTCGCGTGCGCCCGCTGCTCACGGTCGATCACGAGGGGCGCATCGTCGAGGGAACGTGCACGTGCGCCCATTGGAAGAGCCACGGGCTCACCACGGGGCCGTGCGAGCACCTTCTCGCGCTGCGCCTTGCGCACATGGCCCGCCTCACCGACGAGGACGGTGGCAATAACGGCAATGAAGCGAAAGGAGGAAACTGAGGAGCCGAATGAGAGTGGATGCAGGATGGGACGGATCGGGCGTTCTAGCCACCGTGCGGCGTTACGCCGTGCAGGCTTCCGTGCCGGTCATTCATCACCCGCCCGTTCATCACTCGGCGCCAACGCACCTGTCAGACCGCTGCTGAATGGGTCGCTCCGCGCCCCGCGGTCTCGACAGGTACGTTGGCGCCTTTAGTGGAACGAGCACGTCCCCTGGGCGTTCGTAGAGCCAGATCCGTCCCATCCTCCATCTTCTCGGTTCGTGCCCTCGGTCTCCGCGGGGTTTCATGGCGAACGACGACGAAAAGGCCAAACTGTTTCGCCGCATCGCGGGGGCAAACGTCCACCTCGTGGTCGAGCGGATGCGCGTGCACGGCTTTTGGCCCCAAGGGGAGGGGCTTCCGCCCGATCCAAAGGAGGAGGTCGACGAGCGCGGCCGCATCGATCGCGAGATCGCGGAGCTCGCCGCCAAGGGCCTCGCGGGAGGTCCGCACGCCACGGACAAGGCGCTGCACGAAGAGCGAATGCGCCGCTGGGAAGAGAGCAAGAAGCGGCGCGCGCTGAAGAAGAAGCAGCGAGAGGTCGCGGCGGCCGAGCGGCGCGCGGCATGGGGCGAAACGAAGCGAAAGAACCTCGTCCATGCTGGCGAAGGCGTCAGCGCGGGGTTGCAGGATACACGCAGCGACGAGGAGAAGCTGCGCGCGCTTTCCTTGCCGGTGCTGCACACGGCCAACGATCTGGTGGCGGCCATCGGCATCACCCTGTCGCGCCTGCGTTTTCTCACCTACCATCGCGCGGGCACGGCCCTCGTCCACTACCATCGCTACGGAATTCCCAAGAAGAGCGGCGGCATTCGAAGCATCAGCGCGCCCAAGCGCGACCTCAAGGACGCGCAGGATTGGATCCATACGCGGCTTTTGGCGGCGCCGTCCGTCGAGGCCGAGGCCCACGGATTCGTTCCCGAGCGATCGATCGTGACGAACGCGCGAACCCATGTGGGAAAGCGCGTGGTCATCAACTTGGACCTCGTCGACTTCTTCCCCACGATCACCTATCGGCGAACCAAGGGGCTGTTCTCCTCCTTTGGATACAGCGAGCAGGTGGCGACGTGCCTGGCGCTCCTCTGCACCGAGCCGCCGCGTGTTCCCGTGATGCTCGATGGGGCCCGGTGTTATGTGGCCATTGGTGCGCGCGTGCTTCCGCAAGGGGCCCCGACGAGTCCGTCCATCACCAACCTGGTCTGCCGCAAGCTCGATCGGAGGCTGCGCGGGCTCGCGCAGCGGCATGGCTTCCAATACACGCGCTACGCCGACGATCTCACCTTCTCCGGCGACAACGGAGCCGCCGTGGGCCGGCTTCTGCGCAGCGTGCGGAGCATTCTCACGGACGAGGGGTTCGTCGAGCACCCGAAGAAGACGCGCATCATGCGGCGAGGTCGGCGGCAGGAGGTCACCGCGATCGTGGTCAACGATCGCATGGGCGTGGCGCGCGACGAGCTCCGCAAACTCCGCGCGATCCTGCATAATGCGGGCAAGCACGGCCTCATGTCCCAGAACCGAGAGAACCATCCGAACTTCGCCGCGTATCTCCGCGGCCGCGTGGCCTTCGTGCGCATGGTCGATCCCTCCAAAGGGCCGATGCTCTCCGCCGCGCTCGAACGCGCCCTCGCGCGCGCGAACCAGGAATAATCAGGAATGAGGCGCGATGAACGACGTCGGTGAACTCGAACGCTTTCGCGGCAGCATCCTCGGCCTGGCCATCGGGGATGCCCTCGGCCATCCGACCGAGTTCGTGAGCTCCGTCGCCGGCATCCGCGCCCGCTGGGGCGAACGCGGTGTGACCGATTTCGAACCGAGCGGCGGTCATCCGGCGGGAACCTTCACCGACGATACGCAGATGAGCATCGCGGTGGCCCGCGCCCTGGTCCGCAACGGTCACGGCGATCTGGACGCGACGATGCGCGTTCTCGGGGAGGAATTCGTCGCGTGGGCGCGCTCGCGCGAGAACAACCGAGCCCCGGGCGGCACGTGCTTGCGCGGCTGCAGCAACCTGGAACGAGGCGCCCCGTGGCGCGAGGCCGGCGTGGCCAACTCGAAGGGGTGCGGCGCCGCCATGCGTGCTGCGCCGGTCGGGCTCTACTTCGCCGAGGACACCGACGCGCTCGTTCGCGTGGCCGCGGCCCAGAGCTCGCTCACGCATCGGCATCCCACGGGTATCGCCAGCTCGGTGGCGGCGGCCGCGCCGGTTGCCTTTGCGATCCGCGAGCGGACGACGGAGGGAATGCTCGCGTTCACCCGCGCGTGCGTGGCCCGGCTCGATGCGGCGTTTCTCGTGGACATGGGATGCACGCCGGCCCTGGCCGAAACCATCGGCGCGCACGAGATGCTCGCCGCGCTCGATGCCGTCGAAGCGGCGCAGCACCAAGAGAGCGACGACGTTTGCAAGCTCCTCGGCGGCGCGTGGATCGGCGAGGAAGCGGTGGCGACCGCCTTGTGGTGCGTCCTACGGGCACGCGGCGATTTTCGCGACGCCGTGCTCCGCGGCGCAAACTCCTCGGGCGACAGCGACTCGATCGCCACCATTGCAGGATCCATCGCCGGCGCGCTGGTTGGAACGGCCGGGATCGATCCAAGCTGGATTGCGCGCGTGGAAAAAAGCGCCGCGCTCGACAGGTTGGCGCAGGCACTTCATCGTACGAAGCATGGCGCGGACGAGCCCTCCACCGAGGCCGACCTCGACCCGTTTGGCGCGCAACGGCGCGACGTATCTGCAGAACCCGAAGACGATCCGGAGAACCCGTGAGCAAGAGCACCAAGGAAAAGCCCGAGATCGAATCCCTCGAAGGGGCGATCCGCCACCACAATCACTTGTATTGGGATCAGGCGGCCCCTGAAATCTCGGACGTCGAATACGACAAGCTCGTTCGGCGCCTGAAGGATTTGGCGCCCGATTCCCCCGTGCTCTCCGAAATGGGGCCCAGTAAGCGCGTTCTCGGGGAAGAGTTCCGCCACAAGGAACCGATGCTCTCCCTCGACAAGTGTTACGAACCGGCGGAGCTCGAACAGTGGGCCGCGTCCTTCGAAGGCCGGGTGGTGGCCATGCCCAAATTCGACGGCATCGCCTGCGCGCTCCACTACGAAGGCGGCCGCCTGCGGGTCGCGGCCACGCGCGGCGATGGCTCGGTGGGCGACGACATCACCGTGAACGTGCTCGAAATCAAAGACGTTCCCGCGAAAATCCCGACCAAAGAGACCATCGAGGTGCGCGGTGAGATTTACATGCGCCTCTCCGTCTTTGCGAAGTTCAAGGCGGCCGGGATGGCCAACCCGCGCAACCTGACGGCGGGGGCCATCAAGCAGAAAGACAAAGCGAAATCGGCCGCGTACGAACTGTCCTTCGCCGCCTACGATCTCATCGGCACGCGCGCCGATTCGCAAGTCGCCGAGCTGGAGGAGCTCGCGCGATTCGGGTTTGCCAAGGTGGATTACCTCGTGCTCGAGCGCAACCGCGTGATGGAGGGCTTCGAGAAGTTCACCGAGTGGCGCCCGACATTGGATTACGAGATCGACGGCGTCGTTTACAAGGTCGATGCGATCAAAGAGCAGCGCCGTCTCGGGCAGACGTCGCACCATCCGCGATTTGCCATTGCTTACAAATTCCAGGGCGATTCAGGTATTTCCGTTTTGCGCCAGGTGGAATGGTCGGTGGCACGCACGGGGGCGATCACGCCGGTCGCCATCGTCGATCCGGTGAACCTGTCGGGGGTCACCGTCACCCGCGCCTCGCTTCACAATGTCGCATTCATTGGCAATCTGGGTCTGACATTGGGGGCGCACGTCACGCTCGTGCGCCGCGGCGGCGTCATTCCCAACTTGGAAAACGTGACGACCCCCGGGACCGATCCCGTCGTGATTCCCGAGCAGTGCCCGAGTTGCGGTTCCCCCGTTCGACGCGATCGCGATTTCATCTTTTGCACCACGCCGAGCACCTGCAAGAGCGCGGTCATCGGGCAGCTGGCCCATTATGCGGCCACCATCGGCATGCTCGGCTTCGGCGATGCAATTTTGGAGCACGGCTACAAGGCGGCGATTCTTCGCTCCCCGGTCGATTTCTACGCGCTGCGCTGGGAGGACATTGCCAAGTTCGAGCGAAGTGGCGAGAAAATCGCCAAAAAGCTAGTCGCGGAGGTCGATAAAAAACGCTCCCTCGAGCTCGCGACGTTCCTGCGCGCCCTCGGCATCTCGGAGCTCGGGAAGCATGTCTCGGCCATCCTGGCCGACCGCTACCGCACGCTCGACGCCGTGCTCGAGGTGACCGAAGAGGGGCTCCTGGAGACGCACAGCATCGGCGCGTCCATCGCCAAGAGCGTCGTTGCAGGCTTGGCCGAAGCACGCCCGCTCATCGACGCCTTGCGGGCGCACGTCACCATCGTGGCGCCGGCGCACCACGAAGGAGATGGCGAAGGGCCCCTCGCGAACCTCTCGTTCGTCTTCACCGGGAAGATGGTCGCGTTTTCTCGGAGCGAGGCTGAAAAGCGCGTGCGCACGCTGGGTGGTGCAGTGCTCAGCAGCGTGACGAAGCAACTGACGTATCTGGTGGTTGGCGCCGACAAAAGCGGTCCGAAGTCCACCAAGGAAAAGGCGGCCGAAAAGCTGATCGGGCAGGGGGCACCGCTGAAGGTGCTCTCGGAGGACGAATTGCTCGCGATGCTGGAGGGCCGCTAAGGGCTAAGGCCTAAGCGCCGGTCTCATCGCCGGCCGGCACCTCGGCGATTGCGGGCGCGGCCGCTGTGGCGGGCTCCGCATTCGCCGTATGCGCGGCGGTGTCTTTCGGCGGCTTTGGGCCCTTGCGGACCGGAGGCTGATACTGCGGCCGGCCTCCCTTGGCGCGCGCCAGGTTCTGGTGGGTCACCCACAGGTTGGCGCGGGCGTGTTTACCATCGAATTTGGCGGCCACGGCTTTGGTCTCCTACGTCCGCACCCCCTGTAAAGGAGATCGACCGCGTAAGCAAGGATTTCAGGGAATCTCGATGGACTGGCTGAACTCCGTCCGTTTGCCCTGACGATCCGGCGCGTGCACCATCAGCATGTGCGATCCGGCCGGAAGGCCCTTCACGAGCAGCGTACCCGAGCAAACACAATCGAGATTGGGCGAACCTTCTGGGTAGTACCCGACGAAAAGCTCGTTCAGGAGCGTGGTTCCACCACCTGCGGTAAACGCCGGTGCCGCGCCGCACGTTGCGCGGAAGGCGTCGAGTTTGATCCGAAGATCTTTCCCCACGACATTGGCCTCGATTTTCGTGTCGCTCAATGGGGCGGGGCGGATTTGCCCGCATCGAATCGGGTCGGTGGCCGTGAGTTCGTAAGACTGTCCCGGGCGCAGTTCACCGACCGAGATCTGCGGGGTGGCCTTCTCTTTGTTGGAGCAGGCAAAGGAAGCGATGAAGGTGATGAGTGAGGTCGTTGCAAGAAAGCGATTCATGGATAGTTGTCAGTCTACGCGCCGCCCCCCCAGAAAGTGTTTCCCGCCGCGAAGAACTTTCAATTCTCACGGTGACGTTAGGCGAACAACGACAGCGTCTCATGACGATCACGCCAGCGCCATCGCGATGAGACGGTGCGCCACGACGGCGCGATCGATCCCACGAGTGGCGGTGCCTGCGCATGAGCGGGGCACGCGATGAAATGTGCTATGCGGACGCCCGGGGCGCGAAGATCACGGCTGGAGCGATCGGATGAACGGCCCCACGGCCGCCACCCCCTGCTCGTCCACCAACCGAATCACCTGCGAGCCGACGACGGCGATATCGATTTTGCCGCGCAGCGACTCGAGGTCGGCCTTGGACTTCACGCCGAATCCGAGCGCGAGCGGCAACGAGGTTGCACGACGGCAGCGGGCGAGGTAGCCGTCGAGGGACGCAAATTCGGTGACCGCGCCGGTCACGCCCGTGCGGGCGACGCAATAGACGAACCCGCGAGCATGGGGTGCAACTTCGGCCAATCGTGCGTCGGTCGAGCGCGGAGAAAAGAAGAATACGGGGGAGAGTCCTGCGCGGTTCATCGTGCCGTAGAATGCGTCTCCCTCTTCGGGCGGCAAGTCCGCCACGATGACCCCGCGAAGGCCCGCCGCCTTCACATCCCCCACGAAGCGCTCGACACCGCGCCGGAACGGGATGTTGAAATAGGTCATGAAGAGAAACGGAATGGGATATTCACGGGCGAGTTCGGATGCCAGCTCGAAACAGCGGTCGACCGTGGACCCTGCGGCGAGCGCCCTTTGATTGGCGTGCGCGATCACCGGGCCGTCGGCGAGAGGTTCCGAAAATGGAATCTGCAGCTCGATCAAGTCGGCGCCTGCCTCGACCATCGAGCCCACGAGGCGCCGCGTATCGTCGAAGCTCGGGTAGCCGAGTACGACGTGCGTCATGAGCAGAAGGCCCTTCTCCGCTTGTTTACGACGAATCTCAGCTTCGAGCACGGTAAACCTCCGCCTTGTCGATGATGAATTGCCGCCACGACGGATCGTCGAAGGCGTCGGCGATCGTGAAGATGTCCTTGTCGCCGCGACCGGATTGATTGATCAGAATGGCGTCGTTCGCATCGAGCGAGCTGGCCTCTTTGAAGGCCTGTGCAAACGCGTGCGATGACTCCAGCGCAGGAATGATTCCCTCTTTCTTGATGGTGAGGGCGAGGGCATCCACGGCTTCGCGATCGGTGGCCGCCTCGAACCGCACGCGGCCCGTCTCGCGGTAGTGGGCGAGGATGGGCGAGACCCCCACGTAGTCCAGCCCGGCCGCGACACTGTGCGTTTCGTTCATCTGCCCGTCGGGGCCTTGGAGGAAGTACGTCTTGTAGCCCTGGGCGACGCCGATGCTCGCATCTTTGGACGAGAGACGCGTCGCGTGCTGCCCCGAGTCGAGACCGTGGCCACCCGCCTCCACGCCCACCAACTCGATGCCCTGGTCCTCGAGGAATCCGGAAAAGATGCCCAGCGCATTCGAACCGCCGCCCACGCACGCATACACGCGCTTCGGCAGCACGCCCTCCAGACGGAGCATCTGCTCACGCGCCTCGCGCCCGACAATCGATTGGAAGTACGTCACCATTTCGGGAAACGGGTGAGGCCCGCACGCGGTGCCGAGCACGTAGTGCGTCGTATCCATGTTGGCCAGCCAGTCGCGGAAGGCTTCGTTGATGGCTTCCTTGAGGGTGCGGCTGCCGTCTTTCACCGGAACGACGGTCGCGCCGAGCCGCTCCATCCAGAAGACATTCGGCCTTTGGCGGGCCACGTCGACCTCGCCCATGTAGATGGTGCACTCGAAGCCGAACTTCGCCGCCATGGTGGCCGTGGCGATGCCATGCTGACCGGCCCCCGTCTCGGCGATGACCCGCTTCTTTCCCATCCGCTTGACCAGCAGGCCCTGGCCCAGGGCGTTGTTCGCTTTGTGCGCGCCGGTATGGTTGAAATCCTCGCGCTTGATGAAGATGCGCGCGCCTCCGAAATGGCGCGTGAGGTTCTCGGCGAAGGTGATCGGTGTTGGGCGGCACGAATACCTCGACATGAGGGTCTCGTACTCGCGGTAAAAGGAGGGATCGCTCTTCGCTTCGCGAAAGGCCTCCTCGAGTTGGTCGAACGTGGCGACGAGGATCTCGGGAATGTACGCGCCACCGAATTGGCCGTAATGGCCGCGCTCAATCATTGGGTTCGTCCTCCGATACGCTGCGTGAACACGAAACGCCCCTCGGGGCAAAAGAGACGGCAGAAGATTGCGCTCTCTGCCGTGGCAAAGTGAAGTGTGCGCTCCACACGAAGCACGGCCGTGCCCTCCTCGAGACCGAGCCTCTGCGCGCGCACGCGATCGAGCTGCTCGACGCCAAAGGTCTGGTCCGCGGCGACCGGACGCATGCGATAGCGCTGCTCGACGACCTCGGAAAGGGACTGGCCGCGCAACGGAACTTTCTCGAGGTCGACGAAGTATTCTGCGTCGAAGTCCATCTCTTCCAGGAGCACGGGCTCGCGCCGGACGCTCGACACACGGACGATGCGAACCACCTCCCGGTCGAAAAGTGGATGCGCCTCCTCCTCGACGCGCCGGCGCACGGGCTTTTCGGGGAGAGTCGGAGCGAGAACGACGCCGCCCTCACGGAACGACGCAAGCGTGCCACCAAGCGAGAACAGCTCGACCCGAGCCGGGACGCTCCTCACGAAGGTGCCGCTCCCGCGCCGGCGCACGAGCACGCCGCGCTGAATCAGTGAATCGGTCGCCTGTCGCACCGTTGGCCGGCCAATGCCGTACGTCGACGCGAGCTCGTGCTCGGAAGGAATGCGCGCACCCGGCGTGTAGGCCCCCGCCGTGATCTGGGCCAAGAGCTCTTCGGCGAGCTGATGGTAGAGGGGCAACGCAGATCCGTGGTCGAGCACACCCCGAGGATGCCAGGTTCCACGAAGTTGTCAAGACAACTTGTCAGCTGCGCTCTTCCCTTGCGCGTGGAGGAGCGCGGCGCCGGCTCGCCGAATATGCTATTTCGTATTGACGACTCCTACTCGCTTGTCGGCGGGGAGGTGCGTCTGACCAGGGCGACTCTGGCGCTGCACCGTCGCAAACAGCCTTGACGGCCTGCCGGCGCTTGCCCCATGCTTGGCGGGTCGGAAGGGGTGGTGCCGTTGTCTTCGCGTTCGTCGACTTCGCAGCGTGCGTTCGCACGCATCGGAACGGTGGTCCACCAATGCCGGATCGATCGCTTGATCGGAATCGGCGGTACGGCCGTTGTCTATGCGGCGACCCGAGACGATGGTCAGCGCGTGGCGATCAAGTTTCTTCTGGAGCGCTTTCATGATGACGCCCATATGGTCCGGCTCTTTAGCCAGGAGGCCAATGTGGCCAATCAGGTGCCGCATCGCGCGGCCGTGCCGGTGCTCGACTGCAGCGTCGACGAGAGTGGTTGCGCCTTTCTGATCATGCCGCTGCTCGAGGGCGAAACGGTTCGCTCGCGGTGGGAGTACGGGGGCCACCGCATGCCGCTCGCCGACGTCGGGGTGATCGTGTCGGATACACTCGACGTGCTGGAGAGCGCACACGCCATCGGCATCGTTCATCGCGATATCAAACCGGACAATCTCTTCATCGTCGCGGATGGCGAAGTTCGAGTGCTCGATTTTGGAATTGCCCGGCGTACGGGGCGCGACGGCAGTGCGACCTTGACGGGCCACACGATTGGCTCGCCTGCCTTCATGTCGCCCGAGCAGGCTCTCGGGGATCGCCACGCCGTCGGGCCTGCGAGCGACATTTGGTCGGCCGGTGCCACGATGTTCACGCTCTTGTCGGGTCAATTCGTGCACGAGAGCGAGAGCGGCGCCGGACAGCTCGCGGCGGCGGCAACCCGCCAGGCCCGTTCACTCGGCGACGTGGCGTCGGACTTGGCGCCGTCCATCGTGCGGTTCGTCGACAAGGCACTCTCGTCGGACCCCAAAGATCGATGGCCTTCGGCGCGTGCGATGCGTGCCGCGCTGCATGCGAGTCTCGAGGGCGCCGTGAACGAGCCGATGGAGGCCATCACCGCGCGCGTGCGTGCGAAGTTTGCGATGGATCTGGCGCAGCGGACGGAACCCATCCACGCCAAACAGCCACGGCAGGAATTGAAATCGCGCTCGAAGAGTCCCCCTCGCCCATGGATGCGATTCGTGCATCCGGACATCGAGGTGAAGGCCTACCTGCCGAAATTTTTCGGCGCCATGACGGCCACCGCGAACCGCATCCTCGCGGACCACGGCCTTGGCGAATTCGCGGACACGGGATGGTTCATTCCCGACACGCGCCCGTGGTGGCCGATGGAGCCTTACATTCTCGTGATTCACGCCCTCATGGCGGCGGTCGGCCCCATCAAAGCGGTCGACACCGGCAAGCAGAAAGCGCAGCACGTGCCTCTTCCGCCCGATCTCGACGTGCACGAGATTCACGGGATGATGCGCGCCATCGATGCCGCATACCATTTGAACCATCGCCAGAATGGCGAGGCAATGCTCGATATCCGGTCCGGCCGCATGGTGGATATCATTGGTCATTACACCTATCGAGGTCGGCTCGACACGGAGAACTCCATCGTCATGGAGTGCGAGAACCCATATCCCTGCGATTTGGACCAGGGCATCTTGCTCGGCTTCGCGCGGCGCTTCGAAGCGCGCGCGGTGGTGGAGCATGCGCCCGGCCCTTGTCGCAGGGAAGGCGCCGAGAGCTGCGTTTATCACGTAACCTGGTGGTGACCATCCGCCGCGCTGGGCGTCAGGAAGATTTTTGCGCTCGCGTCTCACATAGGTGATTCGCCAGCTTGGCAATGGTCGGATACTGCTCGATGGCCGTCTCGGAGATCGGCCCGAAGAACCCCTCCAGCGTCGTCAGCAAATCGATCGAGAGCAGCGAATCCATGCCCATCGCCTTGAAATGTTTGTTTCGATCGATCGTCGAGTCGGCCGGTCAATACCGGCTTGAAATATATGCGCATCAAAAGTTTGGCGACCGTCCAATCGGGTAGCGGGGACTTCTTGAAATGGACCCGCTGAGCGACGACCTGTTGGTCGTTGCGACTTCGCGCGGTGTGAACCTTTTTTGCCCGCCTCACCGACACGGTAGGTGCCGCTGACACGAGCGGAGCTTTACGTCGATGCGGGCGTAGTAAGCTTGTGCACGTGGAACCGGCGTACATGGGAGGCTGTCTTTGTGGAGGCGTGCGTTACGTCGCACGTGGGGGGCCGGTGAATTCCTTGGCTCCAATTGAACGACGGCCTCGAGCAATTTCCCGAGGGGGCGCCGTGATGCGCTGTGCGGTGCCGCTGGTTCTCGCGATGGCGGCGTGCACGCCCGAGCCGCCCGTGCGACCTCCGCCCGCGGAGTTGCGCCAGGACGCGGCCGTGGATGCATCGGTCGAGGCGGAAGCGGGACCGGTTACAGATGCGGGGCCCGTCACCGATGCAGGCGCGCCCGACGTGCTCCTTCCCTCGGAGGTGACGTGCCCGGAGCCGAGCATGGATTCCGTTGCGTGCGGCTTTGTTGGGCAGCCCCTTTGCCCGGTGCCGGACCCGAAGGCGCCGGTCCACTTTGGCAACACCCCGCCGCGGCCAAAGCTTCTCGCGGGAACGAACGACGTCGAGCCGACGCCCGAGGCGCAGGCCGCGGGCGTCCACGGGCTCTTTCTTGCAAAATGCATATTTACGAAGGAAGGCACGTTCACGAACTGCCGCATCATTCGTGACCTTCCTCCTATGCGTGACGCCATCGCCGCGAACCTGGCTGGACGCAGGTATTCACACCTCACGAACCGCCGGGGGGATCGCGTCTGTAGCATTTGGACCGTAAGCATTCGCGTTCCCCCCCCATCGTCCCCATCGAATCGCACTGATTGATATGAAATACATCCATACCATTGGGCAATCGGTACTTGGCGGGCGAAGGTGGATGCATGTTTGGTTCCGTTGCTCCCTTGCGGGCGGTCGTCAATGTGGTCCGTATACGACGTCCCATAGTTGGCAATGCGGGTTCGCAGCGAGCGGGGCGATCGCGGTCGCATCGCCCGCGAAGTTCATCGCGTCATTCGTCGACGGAGACCACGCGGACCACAGAGGCTCGCGCGTCGGCTCCGGGCTCGGGTTTCCCGTGCGAACGAAATTCCGCCAGTAGCCTTTCATTTGCCCCGCGAGTTCGAGCTCGCGCGACGTGCTCGGAACGCCGGCATTTTCCTGCGCCCACCACGTCCAGGGCAACGGAGTTCCCCAAATGAAGGGAAGCTCGACGCTGTGCATGGCCGACACTGGCTTTGGCGTCGCCAACGACGGCGCGTGACGGAAGACGTAGGTGAAGGCCGGCGAAGTGCTCGAGGCGACGAGATGGCGCGTGGAACACTCGAAGAGCCCATCGCCGAGGACTGCCGCGAGCGCAACCCGTGGATCGTTTCCGTACGACGCCAACGGGTACTGGTCCCGAAGGATGGGCCCCAGCTGGCCAAACAGAAGATTGAGCGCGTTCTCGTAATCGGTGGCGGAGGTGAGCGGCAGAGCGCCATACAGTCCGTCCACCATGAAGTAGCCCTCGTTGGCGTTGAACCCCGCCAAGATGGGCACCTTGGCGAAGGTTCCCGCGGCCAGCGCCGCGCGCGGTGCAACGGGAAGCAGCTTGCCATCCACGATCGGGTAGACGACGGTCCTATCGCCGCGCAGCAAGGTTTCCGCGGGCAGCGCCCGAAGGCACGCTTCGTCGATCGTTCCAGCATCGCCGGTGCCCGCGCACCCCAGCTTCTTCGCGACCGTGTTCGCGGACGCGGCAGCCTGATCGGCGGTCTGCACCCAATCGCAGCTTCCACTTTCCATGAGAATGGCGCTCAGCAAACCTCGAGAACCCGGCATGGCGGCATGGGTGCACGCCGCCTGCGCGCCGGCGGACTGGCCTGCGAGCGTGATCTTCGCCGGGTCGCCTCCGAACGCCGCGATGTTTCGATGAATCCATTCCAGCGCAAACCGTTGATCGAGGAGCCCGAGGTTGCCGCCGCCATCCGCCGAGGGAATGCCGAGCGTTCCCAAAACGCCAAGGCGATAATTGAGCGTGACCACGACGATGTCACCGGCGCTCGCCAGGGCCGCACCCGGGTAATCATCGCCACGGCCATCGATGAACCCACCGCCATGAAGCCAAACGAGGACGGGTTTTGCCGACGCGCCGACGGGCGAGGCGATGTTGAGCGAGAGGCAATCCTCCGACGCCCCGCTTCGCAGTGTATTCGGATCGAGGAGCGACACGCCGAAGCAGCGAGGACCAAAGGCCTTTGCGGCCCGCGGGCTCGTCCAGCGGACCTCGGTGGGCGCTTTCCAGCGGAGTGCATCGACCGGTGCGGCTGCGTAGGGAATTCCCAAGAAGGAGCGAATGCCGTTCGCCACGGTTCCCGTGACGGGGCCCTTGTCCGTCGCGATCGTCTCCTCCGTCCCGCCGGCATCGGTGACGTCGGCCAAGGAAGCATCCGTCAACGAGGCATCGGTCAACGAGCCATCGGTCAATGCCGCATCCGGCGCCGGGCGCCGAGTGTCCTCGCTGCTTTCACATCCGGCGAGCGTCCCATACGAGACCAAGAGCGACAGCCCCACACGACCCATCCATGCATCTTTTTTCATCGATCCTCTTCTCGCGAATGTGAACTTGGGGTGAGCGGCGCCTCGGGGAGGCAATCCCACGCGACGGCGGCGCCACCGAGCCAGAGGCGGCTGACGGCCTTCAAAAGGACCGACATATCCGGCTTCGCATCGAACGCGTGGCGCATCGACGGGATGACGGTGCGCCCGGAGTTTGGTCGGACGAGGCTGCACAAAGTCTGTCCGGGGCCGACTTCGAGCAGGGTACGTGACGCGAGCGCACCGAGACCGTCCGCGAACCGCACTGGGCGGCAGAGGTGCTTGCCCCAATAGGCCGGATCGGTCGCTTCGATGTCCGTGATCAGGGCACCGGTGACGTTCGAGACATAGGGGATCTGGGGCGGACGGCGGGTGAAGCTCGCCACCAGCCGCGTGATCCCCTCGGCGATGGGTTCCATCATCTTGGTGTGGAAGGCGTACGACGACTGCACGCGTCGGGAGGCGACGGCGCGTTGGCGAAGCTGCTTTTGAAGATCGTCGACGGCCTCGGGAGGCCCGCCCACCACGCAGAACTCCGGACCGTTGATCGCCGAGAGCGAAAGGTGCTTGCCGAGCAGCGGCGTGATCTCCTTTTCGGAGAGCATAACCGCGAGCATCGCCCCGGCCGGAAGCGACTCCACCATTTGCGCGCGGCGAGCCACCAAGGTCAGCGAATCCTCGAGCGAGAGCACACCGGCGAGGCACGCCGTCACGTATTCGCTGATGCTATAACCGATCATCGCCTCGGGGCGGACACCCCAGGCCTGCCACTGCTGGGCGAGCGCATATTCGATCACGAAAAGCGCGGGGTGCGCATGCCGTGTTTCATTGAGTTTGCTCTCGTCTTGGGTCGGTGCTTGGCCGTCGCGTGCGAGCATTCGCCGCAGATCGAGCCCTTTGCCGCCCGAGTTCTGCGGCCGATCCGCATGCATCACCTTGCGAAGATCGACACCGAGTTCGGGCTCGAGGAGCGCGGAGCAGCGATCGACGTGCTCGCGGAAGACGGGCAGCGCGCGATACAAGTCGAGCCCCATGCCCAGGTAATGGTCACCGAGGCCGGGAAACATGAACGAGACCGAGCCCGCTGTCGTCGGGACGGGGGACGATTCGCTCGCGACGACGGTTCCCGTGGTCCGATCGAAGAGGACGGCTCCGCGGTGGCCCTTGTCTCGCGCTGCTGCAGCATGAAGGCGAATCGGCGGATCCGTCTCGGCGGAGTGCGCGAGCTGGCTTCGAGCGGCGTCGAGACCGGTGCTGAGTTCGGCCGCGTCGGGCGCTGCGAGAAGCGCCAGCATGTGGGTTGGGCCGTCTCCGCGGCCCTCCAAGGGCGGAGGTTGGTCCAAGCCGTTCAACATGAAGACGATGGTGCGCTCGATGTCGCGCAGCACTTTGGCAATGGTGTCGTCGTCGAAGCAGCGGCGGTAATAGTAGAGAACGAACAGGAACTGCGATCCCCGGGTCGGCCAAACCTCGATTCGAAGTGGGAAATCGAATTGGGCGAGGAAGAATGGCGATATGGGATCCTGGTTTTGCGCAATGGCGTCATCCGTGGGAACCTCCTCGAATACGATGTAGCTATCGAAGAGTCGATTTCCTTCACGGAGATCGCTCCACCCGTGCACGTCGGACAAAGAAGCATGCTCGTAGCGACGGGTCTCGACGGCCTCGTCTTGAATGGCGCGCAGCCACTCCCGCAAAGTGCCGAATCGGGAGGGCATCGGTGGTCGTGCGGGCACGAAGTTGCTCAGCTGTCCGGCCGTCCTCTCGATGTCCGGAACTGCGCCCGCGCGACCCGAAACGGTGGTGCCATAAACGACGTCCTCGGTTCCCGTGTATTTCGCCAACAAGAGAGCCCACGCTCCCTCCACGAATGTACTGAGCGTAATGTGCTCCTGACGTGACAACGCGGCGAGTCGCTCCGTGGTGGAGCGGTCCAAATGGATATGCTGTTTGGCAAAGCCGGGTTGACCCGCCGGGGCCGACCCCGTGCGATTTCCAATGCGCTCGACGAGGCTCGTCGGGCGATGAAAACCCCGCAATTTGCCCCGCCAGAACGCCTCTAGGGCGCCGTTGTCGTGGTTTTCCAGCCAATCGATGTACGCCCGCGGCGAGGGCGCCTTCTCGGCAGGCGGAGCTTCGCGGCCCGCCATGTAGGCCGCGTACACGCCGAGGAGCTCCTTCAGGACGAGCATGGTGCTCCATCCGTCGCGCTGGGCATAGTTGAATCCAAAGATGCCCCAGTGGAAGTCGTCCTCGGTCCGGAGCATTCCCAGGCGCATGTGCGGACAGTCGTCGAGTTTGTAGGCCCGCGTTCGCATGGCCTCGACGTACGCATGCACCTTGGCCTCGACTTCGTTGCGCGGGACGTCGCGCCAATCGTGCTCGTCGATCGGCATGGGCACCTGCCTGTGCACGACCTGCAGATATTCCCCGGTGCGCGCCTTCGCAAACGATGTTCGAAGCGCCGGATAGCGATCGACGACCGTTTGCCATGCGCGCCGGTAGGCGTCCATTTGCACGCCGCGCAGCGGGACGGCGGCTGCAATCGAGTACAGTCCGGGCTCCGGACGCTCCACCAGTTGACGAATGACGTATTCCTGCACGGGCGTGACCGGGTAGACGTCTTCCACGTCGACGCCGGTGGGCGGGTCGAAGTCGTAGTTCCGTTTCGATATTTCGTGCGAGGTGCCCTTGCTCGATGGCGCGGATGCGAGCGCGGCCCCGAGTTCTGCGATCGTTTGATTCCTGAAGATTTGCTCGATCGTCACGTCGACGCCCAGTTTGCGCGCGCCCACGACCACCTGAATGCTGCGCACGGAATCGCCACCGAGCTTGAAGAAGCTGTTCTGCGTCCCCACCGACTCGAGCCCCAGGACGTCGGCCCACACCTTGGCCAGCAGTGTTTCCATCGCCGTGCTCGGCGGGACGTAATCGGCATCGAGCTCCGCGTTCGCCGCCGTGGGTTCCGGCAAGGCGGAGCGATCGACTTTGCCGTGTGGCGTGATGGGAATGGTATCCAGCAGGACGAACGCCGACGGCATCATGAAGTCGGGCAAAAGCTGCTGAATGGCCTTTTGCCAGAGCGGAACGAGCGTCGCGGCGATCCGCTCCCGAAGGGGGAGCGTCGCGTACGGAGCCAGCGGGCCATCCTCCTGCGGCGTGATCTCCGCCGGAGGAACGTCGGGCCTTCGAAAGCGCGCATCGAAATGGCCTGGCGTGTCCCTTCGCGGGATGATGTCCACGTGGTAGCCCAGCTCGTCCGCCAGCGCGAACACACCTTCCGGATCGATCGCCCGCGCGGACAGGGCGCCATCGTTCAGCGCTTGGCGCAATTCGCCGGCGGTCGTGCACTCTTCGGCGGCCGCCAGAAGGTCGAGCGCGCGGAGCTCCGTATCGAGGCGCGCATCGCGAATCACTGCGAGATCGAGCTTGGCCGGCTGCTCCGAGACGAGGTGCTGTCGAATGCCGGCCAGCGTGTAGCTCTGCACGCCGGCGGCGGGCAGCTCGGTGGGACGTGCGCTTCCCCCCGCCCGCAGGACGACGTCGTAGCGGAACTGGGTCATCTCGCTGCGATGTCGTCCGCGTTTGGTCAGCACGCGCGCGCACTCGAGCTTGAACCGGCCCAAGGCGCCGAAGAAGGCTGGGTCGATGACCAACTCGTCCTCCGCCGCGACCGCGCGGCGAATGCGCTGTCGAAGCTGCGTGACCGAGCACGAATCGGGCGCTTTCTCGAATTCCACCGCGGTGTGAAACACCTCGAGAAGGGGCAAACTGCGCACGTCGCCCACGAAGATCGACCCGCCCGGCCGGAGGGCGCGGCTGGCCTTCTCCAGAACGGCGCACAGGTAATCGATATTTGGAAAATACTGAACGACGGAGTTGAGGATGATGACGTCGTAGGTCGACGGCGTCGCCTCGAAGTCACTGGCCTCCTGGTGCGCGAGCTGCACGTGGGAGAGCCCCCGCTTGGCGATCTTCTGCTCGAGCGCCTCGATGCTCACCTTGGACAGATCGGTCGCGTGGTAGGATTCGCAGTCGGGCGCAAGGCGAAGCAGGAGTAAGCCCGTGCCGCAGCCCAGCTCCAACACGCGTGACGATTGGCCGGGCATGAGGATCGGCCGGATCCGCGCGACGGTCGAGTCCACCCACTCTTGCATGACGTCGTCGCCGAGGGCGCGTCCGTTGTAGCTGCTGGTCCATCCGCTGAAGTCCTCCTCGGTGTTGGTGGCGTCCGTCCCGCGGTACGCGTTGTCGAACACATCCTCCCAACTGCGCACGTGCTCGCCTTTCCCGAGCGCCTCCGGCGTTGCCGCGTCGCGATCGGGCACCACGTAGGCGACGAGCGAATTGCGATCCGCATCTTCGCGCGCGAGCACGACGGCGTCCTTGACCGTAGGCTGCTGGCGTAAGGCTGCTTCGATCTCTCCGAGTTCGATCCGGAATCCGCGGACCTTGACCTGATGATCGATGCGACCGAGGTATTCGATTTGACCATCGGTCCAATACCGTGCGAGGTCGCCGCTCCGGTACATGCGCGCGTCCGGCTCGTTGGAGAACGGATCGCGAAGGAATCGCTCGGCGGTCAGCTCCGGGCGATTCAGATATCCGCGCGCCACCCCCGCGCCGCCAAGGTAGATCTCGCCCGGGACGCCGATCGGCACCGGTTGCTGGTTCGGGTCGAGCAGGTAGATCCGTACATCGGGGAAGGGGCGGCCGATGGAGCTTCCGTTCAAGGTGACATCGGCGGCGCTCAGGGGGCGGAAGGTCGAAAGGACGGTTGTCTCCGTGATTCCGTAGGCGTTGACCAACACGGGTTTTTGGTCGCCGTATTTTTCGAACCAGGGACGCAAGCTGGGAATGTCGAGCGCCTCGCCCGCGAAGATGACCATGCGCAGCGACAGCGGCTGCTCGCGTTGGGGACTGGCGCTCATGAGCAGGCGGAAGGCCGAGGGTGTCTGGTTCAAGACCGTGACGCCGCGCTTCGAGAGCAAATCGTGGAACGCCTCGGGGGAGCGGCAGGTCAGGAAGGGAACCACGACCAGCTTTCCGCCGTAGAGCAGCGCGCCCCAGATTTCCCAGACGGAAACGTCGAAGGTGTACGAGCAGAACAGCGTCGAGACGTCATCGGGCCCGAACGAGAACGTCGCCTCCGTGGACGTGAAGAGCCGCACCACGTCGGCGTGCGTGACGAGGACGCCCTTGGGCTTGCCCGTGGAGCCGGAGGTGTAGATGACGTAGGCCAGCGACGCGCTCGAGGCGGTGTGCGGCGGGTTGTCGGTGCTTTCACCGACGAAAAGGGACGCATCGTCGATGCACACGACGCGGCCAGCGCACGGCGGCAGGTCCGGTGCCACGTGCCGTTGTGTGAGCAGGACCGGGCACCGCGTGTCCTCCAGCATGAAGGCGAGGCGGTCTTTCGGGTAGCGCGGGTCGAGCGGAACGTAGGCGCCGCCTGCTTTGAGCACGGCGAGCACCGCGACCACCATGTCGAGTGAGCGCTCCAGGCAGAGGCCGACGAACACGTCGGGCCCGACTCCCTGCTTGCGAAGGTGATGAGCGATCCGATTGGCGCGCGCATTGAGCTCGGCGTACGTAAGCTCTTGGTCTTCGAAGGCAAGTGCAATCGCATGGGGCGAGCGCCTCACCTGCGACTCGAAGCGCGCATGCACCGTTGTGCCCTCCGCGGGATCGGGCTTCGTGTACGGCGCTTGATTCCATTCGACGAGGCACTGCTGCCGTTCCGCGTCGGTCAAAAGCGGAAGGCTCGCGATTTTTGCGTCGGGGTCGGCCACGATGCCCCGCAACAACACCTCGAAATGCCCGGCCAGCCGCTCGATGGTGGATGCATCGAAGAGGTCCGAGTTGTACTCGAGGGCCACGTACAGCCCCTGTTCGCCGCCCATCATGGACATCCACAGATCGAACTTCGCGGTGCGGTTGAAGAATTCGGTGGGGTCGAACACCACGCCCGATTGGGGCAGCACGTACGGCTCGATGGCGTGCGGGTGGACGACCGTCTGCACCAGGTCCTCGTCGAGATGCGAGATCGCGGTGAAGGGCGTGTTCAAAAACGTGAACATGACCTGAAAGAGTGGGTTGTGGCTCAAGTCGCGCGCGAGTTGGTATTCATTCACCAAGAGCTCGAAGGGGACCTCTTGATGGTCGAACGCTTCGAGCACGGTCGTGCGCACGCGCCCGAGCAGCTCGCGAAAGGTGAGGTCGCTCCCCAGGTCGGTACGAAACACGAGCGTGTTCGCAAAGAAGCCGACCAGCGGTTCCACCTCCGGGTGCAACCGGGCCGCGTGTGTGGAGCCGAGCAGGATATCGGACTGTCCCGTGTAGCGTTTAAGGAGCAACTTGAACGCTGCGAGGACCGTCGTGACGAGGGTGATGCCCTCCTTCTGGCTCAAGGCGATGAGGGCCTTGGCCAGGTCGCCATCGAGCCGGCGTCGCACCAGGCCGCCGGCATACGACTGGCGCGGCGGGCGCGGTCGATCGCCCAGAATGTCGAGCACCGGAGGGGCCTTCCCCAGCTTGTTTTTCCAATACGCCAGGTGGCGCCGGTACGCGGGCCCCTGAATCCTCTCGTGCTGCGCGCGTGTGTACTCGGCATAGTTCATACGGAGCGGCCGAAGTGGCGACGGGCGGTTGTGCGCCAAGGCCGGATACAGCTCGCCGAGCTCGCGAATGAGAACGCCTGCAGACCAGGTGTCCGAGACAATGTGGTGCGCGTTGAGCACGAACAGGTGCTCGGTGTCGGCGAGCTTCAGGAGCCGCGCATGAAAGAGTGGTCCCTGGACCAGATCGAACGAGCGCCGCGCCTCCTCGTGGAGCCATGCCACGGCGCGGGCCTGTCGCACGGCTTGATCCGTGTGGGAGACGTCTTCGATCTCGAGCACGGGGCCGCGGGGGACCGGGCCAACACGTTGCACGGGCTTTCCATCGACCATCGGGAACGTCGTGCGCAGCGACTCGTGCCGCTGGACGAGTTGCAGGACGCAGCGTTCGAGCACGGCAGGATCGAGGGACCCGCGCAGGATGCACGCGAGTGGCATGGTGTACACACCCGTGCGGGGCAGCAGCTCTTCGAGAAACCAGAGCCTTTGCTGGGCAAACGAGAGCGGCGCGGTGGCCGGGACCTCGTTGCCCGCAGTCCGTGCGGCCGCCCCCGGGCGTTTTCCTTGCCGCAGTCGTTCGAAGAGTTTTTGCTGGGCGGGGGTAAGCGTGGGGCTACTCATGCAAGCTGGTCTCCTGTGAGGGGGCTTCGAGCATTTGCTCGGCTTCGAAATCGGAGAGAGCGGCGACCCGCTCGAAGAGGAGGGCATCGATCCGCGCGGCCGAGTGGGCCACCGTCGGAAGGGCCAGCATGTCGGCCAGTGGGAGATCGACATCGAAGGCGTCGGCCAGGCGCAACACGATTTGGGTGGCCATCAGCGACTGACCTCCCAGCTCGAAAAAGTTCTGGTGAAGGCTCGGGGTGGTTCCCAGGATTTGCGCCCAGACGCTGGACACGACTTGTTCGGTCGGTGACAGCTCGGAATCGGCATCGATCGCATCGAGCCCCAATGCCGCGGGGGCCTCGGCGACGGGGGACGCGACCGCGGCGCTCTCGAGCCAATAGCGCTGACGCTGAAAGGCGTACGTCGGCAATGCCACGCGGCGCGGCGCCAAGGGTTGCCAGTCGAAGCCGTCGAGCGCTTCCTCGGGCGCCGCCGCGGGCTGGCCTTGGGCGAGTGCCTCGAGGGCGCGCAGCAGTTCGCTTCGATCGTCCGTCACGAACACGGCGCGATGCTTGAATTGCGCGCGGGTCGTGGCGAGCGAATACGCGACATCGACGAGCTCGAGCTCCGGATGGTCGACGAGGTGGGCGCGCAGTCGCTCGGCCTGCGCGCGAAGAGCCTGCTCCGTCTTGGCCGAAAGCCGGACGGGGACTTTTGTGAGCGCGTACCCCGAGACGGCCGCGGGAGCAGCCGGCGCTTCCTCCAGGATGATGTGTGCATTGGTGCCGCTGACGCCGAACGAAGAGACGCCCGCACGGCGTGGCTTTCCATTGGCCGTCCAGGGAACGGGCTCACTCAAGAGCCGAACGGTGCCGGCGGACCAATCGATGTGCGGCGAAGGATTCGCGGCGTGCAAAGACTTGGGCAGGAGCCCATTCTGCATGGCGAGCACCATCTTGATGACGCCGCCCACGCCGGCTGCCGCCTGGCTATGCCCGACATTGGATTTGAGGCTTCCGAGCCAGAGCGGCTTCTCCGGAGAGTGCGCCGGCCCATACGTCGCGATGAGCGCCTGGGCCTCGATGGGATCGCCCAACGTCGTTCCCGAGCCGTGCGCCTCGACGGCATCGATGTCCTGCGGGCCGAGGCGCGCGCTGTCGAGCGCCTGGAGGATGACGCGCTCCTGGGCCGGCCCGTTGGGGGCGGTGACGCCCTGGCTCTTGCCGTCCTGGTTGACCGCGGAACCGCGCACCACGGCCAGAATGGGATGGCCATGTTGCTGCGCGTCGGAGAGGCGCTCGAGCAGCACCAGACCGGCGCCCTCGGCCAGGCCGACGCCATCGGCCTCCGCGGCGAAGGATTTGCAGCGGCCATCGGATGCCATGCCGCGCTGGCGGCTGAACGACACGAAGGCAAAAGGCGTGGACATCACCGACACACCGCCGGCGAGGGCGAGGGAACATTCGCCATGGCGCAACGCCTGGCAGGCGAGGTGGATGGCGACGAGCGAGGAGCTGCAGGCCGTGTCGATCGTCAGGGTGGGGCCGTGCAGTCCGAAGGTGTACGCCACGCGCCCCGAGGCCATGCTGCCGGAACTGCCGAGGCCCAGGTACCCCTCGAGACCCTCGGGCACGTTCACGGGGCGCGCGCCGTAGTCGTTGTAAATGACCCCGAAGAACACTCCGGTTTGCGAGCCCGCGAGGGTCGTGGGATCGATGCCCGCGCGCTCGAAGGTCTCCCACGACGTTTCGAGCAGCAGCCGTTGCTGGGGATCGACGACGATGGTCTCGCGCGGGCTGATGCCGAAGAAGGTCGGATCGAAGTGGGCGGCCTCCTCGAGAAAGCCTCCGTCGCGTGCGTAGCTTTTGCCTTTGGCGTCGGGATTGGGATCGTACAGCGCGTCGACGTTCCACCCGCGGTCATCGGGAAAGCTGGAAGTGGCATCGCGGCCGTCGCGCAGGAGCTGCCAGAGATCGTCGGGGGTGCGAACGCCGCCCGGGTACCGGCACGCGACGGCCACGATGGCGATCGGTTCGCGGGACTTCTCCTCGAGCTTGCGCGCGCGCGCTTCGGCGGCGTGCAGTTCGAGGGTCAAGGTCCTCAAGTACTCGGTGAGCTTGGCTTCACTAACGGCTGACATTAACGTTACCTCCGAACTTCTGGTCGATGATGCGAAGTAGCTCGTCGACGTTGGCGGTGTGGACCTGCTCGGTGAACGACGGTTCGTCGGGGGCTTCGCGAGCCCCGGCCCAGGACCTCAACAGCGTTTGCAAACGAGCGGTGAGTGCTTCCCGCATGTCCTCGCGCGCATGCAGCGCCGAGAGCGTGTTTTCGATGGCGTCCAACTCGGTGGCGATGGCCCGCGGAGCGGTCACCTCCTGCTCCAAGAGCCGCCCGAGCAGGGTCCGCGTCAGCGCCGCGGGCGTTGGATGATCGAAGAGCAACGTGGCTTGGAGCCGCAAACTGGTGGCCGCCGCGAGCCGGTTGCGCAGCTCGATGGCCATGAGCGAATCGAGCCCCAGCTCCTGCAGCGGGCGATGCGCTTCGAGCGCACTCGGCGACGGAATGCCGAGCACGGTCGCGATCTCCGCGCGCACGACATCGAGCAGAGCTCCTTCGCGTCCTTCCGGCGGCAGTGCGACGAGGCGCTGCTTGAGCGAGAACCCATCGCCGCGTCGGGCAGCCACGCGGCGGGAGGCGCGGGCCCGGACGAAGCCGCGAAAGAGCGGATGGAGGGCCTCGCCTTGTTTGCCGAGGATGGCGGTGTCGAAGCGCGCCGCGACGAGGACGGGATCGGCTTCGGCCAGTGCGGCATCGAAGAGCGCGAGGCCCTGCTCCGCCGAGAGGGAAAGCGAACCGCCACGGGCCATGCGGGCGAGGTCTGCACTGCTGAGATGTGCGGTCATGCCCGAGGTATCCGCCCAATGGCCCCAGTCGATCGCAAGTGCCGGTAGGCCTTGCGCGCGACGGTGCCGGGCGATGGCGTCGAGGGAGGCATTGGCGGCGGCGTAGTTGGCCTGGCCCGGACTACCGAGGACACCCGCGACGGACGAGAAGAGGACGAAGGCCGAGAGATCGAGCGAGCGTGTGAGCTCGTGCAGATGCAGGGCGGCGTCGAGCTTGGCGCGCAGGACGGGGTGGAGGCGCTCGGGGGTGAGAGCGGTGAGCAGGCCGTCGTCGAGCGCCCCGGCGGCGTGAATGACGGCGGTGAGCGGATGCTTTGCCAGCAGATCGCGCAGGGCGGAGCGATCGGCGGCATCGCAGGCCGCAATGGTGACGCGCGCGCCTGCGCCTTCGAGCTCGCGTTGGAGCTCGGTTGCGCCCGGGGCGTTGGGGCCTTGGCGGGAGGTGAGAAGCAGATGCTTGACGCCGTGTTTGCGCACGAGGTGCCGCGCAAGAAGGCCGCCGAGTGTGCCGGTTCCCCCGGTGATGAGGACGGCCTTGTCGGCGTCGAAGGGCTTGGGGAACGAGAAAACCGCTTTGCCAACGAGGCGCCCTTGGCCCAGGGCGCGGAAGGCGCCGGGGGCGTGGCGGATGTCGTAGGGCGTGATGGGCAGGGGTCGAAGGACGCCCTTCGCAAAGAGGTCCATCACGTCGGCGAGCATCCGCTGAAGGAGCTCGGGACCGGCCTCGAAGAGGTCGAAGGCCTGGTAGCGGACGTTGGGCGGGGAGTCCTCGCGGACGTCGATCTTTCCCATCTCGAGAAAGCGACCACCGCGGGGCAGGAGTCGAAGGGAGGCATCGACGAAGTCGCGCGTGAGGCAATTGAGGACGACGTCGAAGCCCTGTCCTTGGGTGGAGCGCAGGAAGTGGGGCTCGAAGTCGAGGGAGCGTGAGGAGGCGATGCGTTGGTCGTCGAACCCGAGAGCCCGCAAGGTGTCCCACTTGGCGGGGCTGGCGGTGGCAAAGACGTCCGCACCGAGGTGGCGGGCGATCTGGGTGGCGGCCATTCCAACGCCACCCGCGGCGGCATGGATGAGGATGCGTTCGCCGGGCTGAAGGCGAGCGAGGTGGACCAAGCCGTAGTAGGCAGTGAGAAAGACGACGGGGATGCTGGCCGCCTCGAGGAAGGAGAGGCCCTCGGGAATGCGCGCGAGGGCGCGATGATCGGTGATGGCGATGGGGCCGAAGGCGCCGGAAAAGAGCCCCATGACGCGATCGCCCGGGGCGACGGAGGAGACGCCGGGGGCGACCTCGAGGACGACCCCTGCGGCCTCACCGCCGAGAGGTCCCGGATCGCCCGGGTACATCCCGAGTGCGTTGATGACGTCGCGGAAGTTGAGGCCCGCGGCACGGACGGCGACGCGGACTTGACCTTCACGGAGAGGCTCTTGCAGTTCGGGATGGGGGACGAGGGCGAGGCTTTCGAGTGTGCCTCGCGTGGGGATGTCCAGCCGCCAGGTGGCCTCGGTGGGAGGGAGCAACACGTCCTTCCCGCGCGTGCGGGTCAGACGAGGAACGCGGTATCGCCCCTCGCGAAGCGCGATGTGGGGCTCGAGGGATGCACGCTGCAACAAGGTAGAGAGCGCGCTCCTGGAGAGCTCGGAGTCGTCGGTGTCGACGAGCAGGATGGCTCGGTCGGGGTGCTCGATCTGAGCCGAGCGCACGAGGCCGGCGATGGGCGCGTTGGCAAGGCCCTTGGTGAGGAAGACGAGGCGAGAGGACGCGAGGCTCTCGTCGGCGAGCCATTGCTGGAGCCGCGCGAGTGCGCGCTCGGAGGCGTCGTGGGCGGAGGCGATGACGCCGTCCTCGGGGCCCTCCTCGAGGAAGGAAACGACGATGTTCTCGGATGGGGCCTGGCCGCTCGTGGGAGGCTCGCGAAGCGAGTCGGTGACATCGGTCCACTCGATGCACAAGAGCCCCTCGCGCTCGAGCGACCGCGTGCCGCGTAGCAGCTCCGCCGAGAAGGGCCGCGTGGAGAATGCCTCCACCCGAGCGACCGCCGCACCGGCCGCATCGGCAAGATCGAGCGAGAACGCGTTCGGTGAACCGGAGGACGGAACCACCCGAACCCGCAACGAGGTCGCGTGGACGGCCCGCAGGGTGACGCCGCTCCAAGAGAACGGCAGCGCCAGTTGCGAAGCCTCGGAAATGTTGGCCGCGATCGCATGAAATGCCGCATCAAGCAGCGCCGGATGCAAGGCAAAGAGCGACGCCTGCTCGACGGTCGCCTCCGAGAGGGAAACCTCCGCAAAGATCTCCTGCTCCCGCGTGTAGAGAGCCCGCAGCCCCTGGAAGTCGGGACCGTAGCCAAGGCCGGCCTCGGCCAGCCGCTCGTACATGCCCTCGATGGCGACCGGTGTTGCGCCCGGCGGGGGCCAGATCCGCAAATCCACCGAAGGCTCGGCGTCCGCGAGATCGCGCGCGAGCGTGCCGCTGACGTGCCGCGTCCAGGGCGTATCCTCGGCCGCATCTTCGGCACGGCCGAAAATGAGGAAGGAGCGGCTGCCCGATTCGTCGGCGCCCTCGAGCGAAAGCTGCAGCCGCACGGCGCCACGGGGAGGCAGAACGAGCGGCTGCTCGAGGGTGAGCTCCTCGATCCGATCGAGCCCGACGTGGTGCGCGGCCGCGAGACCGAATTCGACGAAGGCCGTCGCGGGCAAAAGCACCGTGCCCAACACCGCATGGCCGCCAAGCCATGGATGATCGGCCAGGGAGACGCGTCCGGTAAACAGGAAGCCGTCGGAATCCGCCAACGGTACGACGGCACCGAGCATCGGGTGTTCCGCGGAGGTCAATCCCGCGGAGGCCACGTCGGCGGTGGCCCGCGCATCGTTGTCGAGCCAGAAGCGCTCGCGTTCGAAGGCATACGTGGGCAGCTCGACCCGACGGGGAGCCCACGCCTGGAAGAGCGCCGGCCAGTCGATGGCCAGCCCGCGCGTGTGCAGCTCGCCGAGCGATAGAAGGAACCGTTGGAATTCCCCTTCGTCCTGCCAGAGCGATCCGACGACGGTGCGAACCTCCGGATCGAGCCCCGCCGCCATCTGCGCATCGGCGGCGTCGAAGGTCTCCTCCAAGGGCAACATGAGCACCGGGTGGGGGCTCACCTCCACGAAGAAGCGATGCCCAGCTGCGAGCAGCCTCTGCGCCGCGTCGGCGAACGACACGACGTGCCGCAGGTTGTCGAACCAATAGGCTGCGTCGAGCTTCGAGCCATCGAGCTCGCCCCCCGTGACCGTGGAATAGAATGGGACTGCTGCGTTGCGTGGCTGCACCCCGGCGAGATCCGTCAGGAGCTGCTCGCGCATCTGCTCGATCTGGACGCTGTGGGAGGCCACGTCGACGCGAAGCTTGAGCGCGAAGACCTGGTTCGACTCGAGCTCGCGAAGCAACGCATCGATCGCCTCGGGTTCACCGGCCACCGTGGTCGCGCGCGGGCTGTTGACGGCGGCCACGGAGATCCGATGGCCAAAGGGCGCGAGGTAGCGCTCGACCTCGCCGCGGGGCAGCTCGATGGCGGCCATGCTTCCCTGACCGGCGAAACGCGCGAGCATGCGGCTGCGCAACGCGACGACCTTGGCGGCGTCCTCGAGCGAAAGTGCGCCCGCGACGTAGGCCGCGGCGATCTCGCCTTGGCTATGGCCGACGACGGCATCGGGCTCGACACCTGCCGAGCGCCAGAGGGCTGCCAGCGAGACCATGACGGCGAACAGGGCTGGCTGCAGCATGTCGATGCGGTCGAGATCTCCGTCCAGCGCCTCGAAGAGCGATCCTTCGAGGTACGGGCCAAAGGCGCGGTCGCAAGCTTCGAGCTGCTCGCGAAAGACCGCGGAGCTCTCGAGCAGTGCGCGGGCCATGCCTTGCCAGTGCGATCCGTTGCCCGGAAAGACGAAGACGAGCTTCCCATCCCCGGTGCTTCGGCCCACCGCCGTATTCGGCCCGGGTTGTCCTTGCGCGAGTGCCTCGAGGGCATCCATCAACTCGAGCCGGTTCGTGGCCACGACGGTGGCGCGCTGGTCGAAGTGCGAGCGCGTCGTGGCCAGGGAATAGGCGACATCGACGGGCTCGATTTCCGGGTGCGCGGCGAGATGTTCGCGCAGCCGCTCGGCCTGGGCTCGCAGCGACGCCTCGCTCTTCGCCGACACGACGAACGGCAAGGCCGGCGGCGGCGTCCGGTCGGCGAGAGGGGCAACCGGGGCGGCCGGCGGCTCCTCCACGATGACGTGTGCATTGGTGCCGCTGACGCCGAACGAGGAAATCCCCGCACGACGCGGGCTCCCTTGCCGGGGCCACGGGACGGCCTCGTTCAAGAGTCGCACCGCGGACCAATCGAGGTGCGGCGATGGATTCTGCGCGTGCAGTGTCTTGGGCAGCACACCGTGCTGCATGGCGAGCACCATCTTCATGACGCTGCCGACGCCGGCCGTGGCTTGCGTGTGGCCCACGTTGGACTTGAGGCTTCCCAGCCAAAGCGGCTTCTCCGGCGAATGCGCGCGACCGTACGTGGCGAACAAGGCACGGGCCTCGATGGAGTCGCCCAACGTCGTGCCCGTACCATGTGCATCGATGGCGTCGACGTCGGCCGGCTCGAGGCCGGCGCTCTCGAGCGCTTGCAGAATGACGCGTTCCTGGGCCGGCCCGTTGGGAGCGGTGAGGCCCTGGCTTTTGCCGTCCTGGTTGACGGCGGAACCGCGCACGATGGCGAGCACCGGGTGCCCGTTCCGGTGCGCATCGGAGAGACGCTCGAGCAGCACCAGGCCAACGCCCTCGGCCAAACTGGCGCCGTCGGCCTCGGCGGAGAAGGCCTTGCAGCGCCCATCGCGGGCAAGGACACGTTGGCGACTGTGCTCGATGAAGGAGCCCAGCGACGACATGACCGTGACACCACCGGCGAGCGCGAGCGAGCACTCCCCGCTGCGCAACGCCTGCGCGGCGAGGTGAATGGACACGAGCGATGCACTGCACGCCGTGTCGACGGTCACCGCGGGACCGTGGAAGCCGAAGGTGTACGCCACGCGCCCGGACGCCACGCTCGCCGAGCTCCCCAGTCCGACGTAGCCCTGAAGGTCGTCGGGGACGTGGGTTAGCCGGGTGCCGTAATCGTTGTAGATGAGACCCACGAAGATCCCGGTCTGCGTGCCATGAAGCGTCTTCGGGTCGATGCCGGCGCGTTCGATGGTTTCCCAGCATGCCTCGAGCAAGAGGCGCTGTTGGGGATCGATGGCAAGGGCCTCGCGCGGGCTGATGCCGAAGAAGGCTGGGTCGAATTCGTCCGCATCGTGGAGGAACCCGCCCTCCCGCGCATACGACTTGCCCTTGACCTCGGGATCGGGATCGTAGAAGGCATCGACCCGCCAGCCGCGTGTCTCGGGCAACCCGGAAATGACGTCTCGACCGGCTTGCACCAGTTGCCAGAGATCGTCTGGAGATCGCACCCCACCGGGAAAGCGGCAGCCCATGGCCACGATGGCGATGGGATCGCCGTCGAGGGCGCGACGCGGTAGCTCGCTCCTTGGTGTCGCCGTGGTCGCGTCGGCAAGAAGCTGCGACAGCAGGTACCGACAGAGCGCGGACGGGGTAGGGTGGTCGAACAGCAAGGCGACGTAGAGCCGCAACCCGGTGCGCGTCGAAAGGCGATTGCGCAGCTCGATGGCCATGAGCGAATCGAGCCCCAACTCCTGCAGCGGGCGATGCGAATCGATGCCCCGGGGCGACGCCAGGCCCATCACCGTGGCCACCTCCGCGCGAACGAGATCGAGCACGGCCGCCTCTCGGTCCTCGGCGGACAGCGCGCGCAAGCGCTGCTCGAGCGACGCGTCGACCACGTTCGTGGCCACGCGGTGGGATGCGCGGGGCCGGACGAAGCCGCGAAAGAGCGGATGGAGGGCATCACCTTGTTTGCCGAGGATGGCCGTGTCGAAACGGGCCGCGACGAAGATGGGATCGTGCTCGGCGAGTGCGGCATCGAAGAGCGCGAGGCCCTGCTCCGCCGAGAGGGAAAGCAAACCGCCACGGGCCATGCGCGTGAGGTCGGCGCCCGTGAGGTGCGCGGTCATGCCCGACGTGTCGGCCCAATGACCCCAGTCGATCGCGAGCGCCGGCAGCCCCACCGACGCACGATGCCGCGCCAGGGCATCGAGGAAGACGTTGGCGGCCGCGTAATTGGCCTGGCCCGGGTTGCCGAGGACGCCGGCGATGGAGGAGAAGAGGACGAAGGCGGACAGATCGAGCGAGCGTGTGAGCTCGTGCAGATGCAGGGCGGCATCGAGCTTGGCGCGCAGGACGCGGTGGAGACGCTCGGGGGTGAGAGCGGTGAGCAGGCCGTCGTCGAGTGCCCCGGCGGCGTGAATGACGGCGGTGAGCGGATGCTTTGCCAGCAGATCGCGCAGGGCGGAGCGATCGGCGGCATCGCAGGCCGCAATGGTGACGCGCGCGCCTGCGCCTTCGAGCTCGCGTTGGAGCTCGGTTGCGCCCGGGGCGTTGGGGCCTTGGCGGGAGGTGAGAAGCAGGTGCTTGACCCCATGTTTGCGCACGAGATGCCGTGCGAGAAGGCCGCCGAGTGTGCCGGTTCCGCCGGTGATGAGGACCGCCTTGTCGGCCTCGAAGGGCTTGGGAAACGTGAAGACGACCTTGCCGACGAATCGCGCTTGGCCCAGGGCGCGGAAGGCACTAGGGGCGTGGTGGATGTCGTACGGCGTGATGGGCGGCGGCCGAAGGACGCCCTTCGCAAAGAGCTCCATCACGTCGGCGAGCATCCGCTGAAGGAGCTCGGGACCGGCCTCGAAGATGTCGAAGGGCTGGTAGTGGACGTTGGGCGGGGAGTCCTTGCGGATGTCGATCTTTCCCATCTCGAGGAAGCGACCGCCGCGGGGGAGGAGCCGAAGGGAAGCGTCGACGAAATCGCGCGTGAGGCAATTGAGGACGACGTCGAAGCCCTGTCCTTGGGTGGAGCGCAGGAAGTGGGGCTCGAAGTCGAGGGAGCGTGAGGAGGCGATGCGTTGGTCGTCGAACCCGAGAGCCCGCAAGGTGTCCCACTTGGCGGGGCTGGCGGTGGCAAAGACGTCCGCACCGAGGTGGCGGGCGATCTGGGTGGCGGCCATTCCAACGCCGCCCGCGGCGGCATGGATGAGGATGCGTTCGCCGGGCTGAAGGCGAGCGAGGTGGACCAAGCCGTAGTAGGCAGTGAGAAAGACGACGGGGATGCTGGCCGCCTCGAGGAAGGAGAGGCCCTCGGGAATGCGCGCGAGGGCGCGATGATCGGTGATGGCGATGGGGCCGAAGGCGCCGGAAAAGAGCCCCATCACGCGATCGCCCGGGGCGACGGAGGAGACGCCGGGTGCGACCTCGAGGACGACCCCTGCGGCCTCACCGCCGAGAGGTCCCGGATCGCCCGGGTACATCCCGAGTGCGTTGATGACGTCGCGGAAGTTGAGGCCCGCGGCACGGACGGCGACGCGGACTTGGCCCTCACGAAGAGGCTCTTGCAGTTCGGGATGGGGGACGAGGGCGAGGCTTTCGAGTGTGCCTCGCGTGGGGATGTCCAGCCGCCAGGTGGCCGCGGTGGGAGGTAGCAACACGTCCTTGGCGCGTGCCGGGGTCAGACGGGCCACGAAGCAGCGCCCCTCGCGGAGGGAGAACTGCGACTCGATGGGTGTATGCTGCAACAAGGAAGAGAGCGCGCTCCTGGATGGCTCGGAGTCGTCGGTGTCGACGAGGAGGATGGCGCGGTCGGGGTGCTCGATCTGGGCCGAGCGTACGAGGCCGGAGATGGGCGAGTTGGCAAGGCCCTTGGTGAGGAAGAGGAGGCGCGTGGACGCGAGGCCCTCGTCGGCGAGCCATTGCTGGAGCTGCGCGAGTGCGCGCTCGGAGGCGTCGTGGGCGGAGGCGATGAGGCCGTCCGCGGAGCCCTCCTCGAGGAAGGGAACGACGACGCTCTGGGGCGGCGCCTGACCGCTCGTGGGAGGTTCGCGAAGCGAGTCGGTGACATCGGCCCACTCGATGCGCAAGAGGCCCTCGTGCTCGAGCGACCGCGTGCCGCGCAGCAACTCCGCTGAGAAGGGGCGCGTGGAAAAGCCCTCGATGCGGGCCACCGGCTCGCCGGTGGCATCGGCGAGATCGAGCGCGACGCTGCTCTCGCCGCGCGCGCCGGTGAAGCGAACCCGCAGGGTGGACGCTCCCACGGCGCGCAGCGAAATGCCCTGCCACGCAAATGGAAGTGCCGCCGCCGTGCCCGAATGACCGCGCGTGGCCCCATCCGCGAGCGCGTGCAACGCGGCATCGAAGAGGGCGGGGTGCAGCACGAAGCGCCCGGCCTCCTTGGCCGCCGACTCGGAAAGCTCGACCTGCGCGAAGAGCTCGTCGCCTCGTTGCCAAACGGCGCGCAGGCCTTGAAACTCCGTGCCGTACTGAAGGCCCGCGGCGGCGAGCCGCGGGTAGATCCCATCGATCGCCACCGCAGTCGCACCCGGCGGAGGCCACGCCTTCAGGTCGAAATCGAGCGCGCCCTTGGTGCCGCCCAGCGTGCCGCTCGCATGGCGGCTCCACGCGGACGCTTCCTCGGATCGCGCATGGATGGCGAGCGGCCTTCGCCCCGAGTCGTCCGGTGCTCCCACGGAGAGCTGGAGCACGATGGCGCCGCGGGCCGGTAGCACGAGGGGCGTCTCCAGCGTGAGCTCGTCGATCCCCTCGAGGCCGGCGTGCTGGGCCGCCACGAGCGCCAGCTCCGCGAACGCCGTGCCGGGCAGAAGAACCGTGCCGAACGCCGCATGGTCCGCAAGCCACGGGTGCTCGGCGAGCGACAGCCGCGCGGTGAAGAGAAACCCATCGGTGTCGGCCAGCGCGGTGGCGGCCCCGAGGAGCGGATGGTCCGTGGCCGAGAGCCCGGCGGAGGCCACATCGGCCCTGGCCCGAGAGGCATCGAGCCAGTATCGCTCGCGCTGAAAGGCGTAGGTCGGCAGCGAAACGCGGCGCGCGCCGAGCGGCGCGAGGACGGCATTCCAATCGAGCGCCAGCCCACGCGTGTGCAGCTCGCCGAGGGACAGAAGCATGCGCTCGAGCTGCCCTTCGTCCTGCCAGAGCGAGCCGACGACCGCGTGTGGGAGCTCGCTGGCCTCCAGGGTCTCCTGCAAGGGCAAGAGAAGGACGGGGTGCGGGCTGACTTCGACGAAGAAGCGATGCCCCTCGGCGACGAGCGATTGCACGGTGTCGCCGAAGAGAACCGGGCATCGGATGTTGTCGAACCAATAGGCCGCACCGAGCTCGGTGCCTTCGAGCTTGCCCGCCGTGACCGTGGAGTGGAACGGCACCTGCGCGACCTTGGGATCCAGGTTGGCCAAGTCGGTCAAAAGTTGCTCGCGCAACGAATCGATCTGACCGCAGTGGGAGGCGACGTCCGCGCGCAGCTTCAGGGCGAAGACCTGTTTGGACTCGAGCTCGCGCAGCAACGCCTCGATGGCCTCCGGCTCGCCCGCCACGGTGGTGGCGCGCGGGCTGTTGACGGCCGCGATGGACACGTGGCTGCTCAGCAGGGGCTCGAGCTGGTCACGCGGCAGCTCGACGGCGGCCATGGCGCCAAGGCCCACGAAGGGGACGAGCGCCCGACTGCGCAACGCCACGATGCGGGCGGCATCGCCCAGTGACAGCGCGCCGGCAACGTACGCCGCGGCAATCTCGCCTTGGCTATGGCCCACGACGGCGTCGGGGTGTACCCCGAGCGAGCGCCAGAGCGCGGCCAGGGAGACCATTACGGCAAAGAGCGCGGGCTGGACGACGTCGACCCGCGCGAGGGAGGGCGCGCCGTCGCGCGCATGGAGCACGTCGAGCAGCGACCAGTCCAGAAGCGGCTCAAAGGCGCGGGCGCACGCCTCGACCTCCGCGCGGAACACCGGCGAGCTCTCGAGGAGCGAAGCCGCCATGCCCAGCCATTGCGATCCTTGCCCGGGGAACACGAAGACGACTTTGCCGTGCCCGAGGCTTTCCCCGACGACCGTGTTCGCGTCGGGCTCTGCCCGCGCCAGCCCATCGAGCGCCGCGAGCGCGTCCGCCCGGCCTTGGGCCACCACTGCGGCGCGATGCTGGAAGTGCGATCGCGTCGTCGCGAGCGAATACGCCACATCGGCAAGCGTCTGCTCCGGGTGCGCCTCGAGGTGCTCCCGCAGCCGCACGGCCTGCGCCTGCAACGCCGCCTCGGATTTCGCCGAAAGCACCACCGGCACTCCGCCCGGTGGGGGGTTCACCTCCGTGGCCCGTTGGGTCGAGGCCTCGAAGCCCTCCACGATGACGTGCGCATTGGTGCCACTGATGCCGAACGACGACACGCCGGCCCGCCGCGGCTTGCCATCATGAACCGGCCATGGCACGGCCTCGTCCAAAAGGTGAATGGTGCCCGAGGACCAATCGATGTGCGGGGAAGGATTCTCGGCGTGCAGCGTTTTGGGCAAGCTCCCGTGCCGCATGGCGAGGACCATCTTGATGATACCGCCGACACCCGCCGCGGCCTGGGTGTGGCCCAGATTCGATTTGAGGCTACCGAGCCAGAGCGGCTTGTCCTTCGCGCGCGCCCGGCCATAGGTCGCGAACAGGGCGCGGGCCTCGATCGGATCGCCCAACGAGGTGCCGGTTCCGTGGGCTTCGACCGCGTCGATGTCCTGGGGCGCGAGCCGCGCACTCTCCAGCGCCTGGAGAATGACGCGCTCCTGCGCCGGCCCATTCGGGGCGGTGAGGCCTTGACTCTTGCCGTCCTGGTTGACGGCGGAGCCACGCACGACGGCGAGGACCGGATGCCCGTTTCGCTTGGCATCGGAGAGGCGCTCGAGGAGCAGCATCCCGGCGCCTTCCGCCCAGCCGGTGCCATTGGCCTCGGCGGAGAAGGACCTCGACCGACCATGGGGCGAGAGCGCACGTTGGCGGCTCAATTCGATGAACACATCTGGACTCGCGATGACGGCGACGCCGCCCGCGAGCGCCAGGGAACATTCCCCCTGGCGCAAGGCCTGCGCGGCGAGGTGGATGGAAACGAGCGACGAGCTGCAGGCGGTATCGACCGTGACCGTCGGACCGTGGACCCCCAAGGTGTAAGCGATGCGGCCGGACGCGACGCTCGCGTAGTTGCCCATCCCGAGGAAGCCTTCGATCTCGCCGGGAGCATGAAGCAGGCTGTAGCCATTGAACATTACGCCGACGAAGACGCCGGTCTGCGAGCCATGAAGCGCCATGGGATCTATGCCCGCGCACTCGATGGCCTCCCAGGACGTCTCGAGCAAGAGACGATGCTGTGGGTCGATCGCGAGAGCCTCGCGCGGTGTGATCCCGAAAAATGCGGGGTCGAACCGATCGGCGCCGTCGAGGAAGCCGCCTTCGCGCACGTAGCACTTTCCCGAGGCTTCGGGATCGGGGTCGTAAATGGCCTCGACGTTCCAGCCTCGGCTATCGGGAAATGCCGATATCGCATCTCGGCCCTCGAGCAAAAGCTCCCAGAGATCTTCGGGAGTCTGCACACCGCCCGGAAAGCGACACGCCATTCCGACGATGGCAATCGGATCATGCCATTTGTCTTCGATCTTCCGCAGCCGCTGATGGCTCTGCTGAAGATCGAGCGTCAATTGCTTGGCATACTCACGAAGCTTTTCCTCGATGACGGTCATAGGACTAGGTTTTCCTCGGTTCTCACGCAATCAATTGGGCGAAGTGGCCTGAGTGGATATTCGAATTTCGGGTGGGCCGTCATAGGGCTGCCTCGGTCCTCACACGATCAATCAGCCGAAAGAGCTCGTCATCGTCGGCGGCCGAATCCAGTTTTTCGACGAGTGCAGACTCGCCCGAAGTTGCTTGAATGGACATCCACTTCGAGAGCAGACCCTGCAAGCGGAGCGTGAGGGTCTCACGCACCGAGTCGTTTGCGCCGAGCAGCGAGAGAGAGTTCTCGACCTTGTCGAGCTCCGCGAAGATGGCCATGGGCGAGGTGCTCTCGTCCTCGAGGAGCTGCCCGAGCAACAGATGGCTCACCGCGGCAGGCGTGGGGTGATCGAAGAGCAAGGTTGCGTGAAGTCGCAGCCCTGTGGCGGCGGAGAGTCGATTTCGCAGCTCGAGGCTCGTGAGCGAATCGAGTCCCAGTTCCTGCAAGGGACGCTGCGGCTCGAGGGCCCCGAAGGACGCGAGGCCGAGCACGGCGGCGGCTTCGGTGCGGACGAGATCGAGCAGGGCGGGCTCACGGTCGGAAGGCGGTAGCGCGAGCAGGCGCTGCCTGAGCGAGGTCGCATCGGCGGTGTTGGTCGCTGTGCGGCGCGAAGCCTTGGCTCGAACGAGACCTCGCAGGAGCGGGTGCAAGCCCCCCGCGGCCTTGGCCAGCGTGTCCAGGTCGAAGTGCGCGGCGACGACGGCAGCATCGGTTCGCGCGAGCGCCGTGTCGAAGAGGGCGAGGCCTTCCTCCGCCGAGAGGGAACGGAGGCCGCCGCGCTCCATGCGCTTGCGGTCGGTGTCGGTGAGGTGCGCGGTCAACCCGCTCTCGTTCGCCCAATGGCCCCAGTCGAGGGACAGGCCCGGGAGGCCGCGTGCTCGGCGATGATGGGCGAGCGCGTCGAGGAACGTGTTCGCGGCCGCGTAGTTGGCCTGGCCGGGGCTTCCGACCACGCCGGAGAAGGACGAGAAGAGAACGAACGCGGTCAGGTCGCGCGTTCGCGTGAGGTCGTGCAGATGGAGCGCCGCATCGAGCTTCGAGCGCAGCACCGAGCGTAGGCGCTCGGGCGTGAGCGAGCCAAGGATGCCATCGTCGACGGCGCCCGCCGCATGGACGACCGCGGTGAGCGGGTGCTCGTCGGGGATTGCGGTGAGAAGCGCCTCGAGCGCGGAGCGATCGGCGGCGTCGCACGCCGCGATGGTGACGCGCGCACCGGCGTCCTCGAGCTCGCGCCGAACGGCGTCGGCGCCCTTCGCGCGCTCTCCCTGTCGCGACACGAGCAGGACGCGCTCGACCCGGTGCGTGTGAACGAGATGGCGCGCCACGAGGGTGCCCAGCGTCCCGGTGCCACCGGTGATGAGCACCGTGCCCTTCGGATCGAGCGGTCGCGCCGCTTCCTCGGCGCCGCCAGGCAATCGGGTGAGCCGTGGAACGAGACAACGACCCTCGCGCAGGGCGAACTGGAGCTCCGGTGCATCGAAGACGGTGGGGAGGGCCTGTCGGGACAGGACGGTCTCGTCGACGTCGACGAGGACGATGGACCTATCGGGGTTCTCTGCTTGCGCGGAGCGGACGAGACCCCAGAGCGCCGCGTGGACGAGATCAGCGACCTCGTCAGCGGCACGTGCGGCCACGGCGCCCTTGGTGAGAAGCACGAGGCGGCAGGCGGCGAGTCGTTCGTCGGCGAGCCAGTCCTGGAGCAACGCGAGCGCCCGTGCGGTGGCCTCGTGGGCCGCGGAGACGACGTCCGCGAACTCGGCCCGTGCGATAAAAGGAACGAGGACGACGTCCGGAGGTGCCACGCCCTGATCGAGCGCATCCTTCAGCGCAGCGAGATCGGTGTACTGTTTGAACGCGGCGTCGAGCATTTCGGACCCGAGCAGGGCCCAATGACCGGACGCGGGCGCCGTGCTACTGGGCATCTCGGTCCAATCGAGGCGCAAGAGCGCACGCTGGCGCGACGAGGCGGCAGAGCGCAGCTGGTCGGCTGACACGGGCCGGCTGGTGAACGCCTCGACGTGTGCGACGGGACTACCCGCGGCATCCGCGAGGTCGAGCGAGAGGGTATCGCTCCCCGCACGGCGCGCGAAACGCACCCGCAAGGTCGAAGCGCCGACCGCGCGCAACGAGACGCCGCGAAACGAGAACGGCAGCGCGATATCGGCGGCATCGCGGATCGCTTCGATCATGAGCGCGTGGAGCGCTCCCTCGAGCAACGCAGGGTGGAGCGCAAACCGCTCGGCCTCCTTGGCATCCGTGAGCTGCACCTCGGCGAAGATCTCTCCGTCGCGTGCGTAGGCGGCACGCAGCGCCCGGAACTCTCCGCCGTACGCGAGTCCGGTATCGGCGAGGCGCTCGTAGAGTCCATCCACATCGAGCGCTGTGGCCCGCGGCGGCGGCCACACGGAGAGGTCGACCGCGGGCATCTCCGTCGCAGGGGCGAGCGTGGCGCTGGCGTGCTTCGTCCACGGCGCGTCCTCGTTCGTCTCCTCGGGCCGCGCGTAGACCGTGAGGGCTCGTCGACCTGCGTCGTCCGCGCCACCGACCCATAGTTGGAGCTGGATCGCACCGCGCTCCGGCAGCGCAAGGGGGGCCTCCAAGGTGAGCTCTTCGACGTGATCGAGTCCGACGTGGTGGGCGACGGCGAGCGCCAGCTCCACGAACGCCGTGCCCGGCAGGAGGACCGCGCCGAAGACGGCATGGCCCGAGAGCCACGGCTGGTCGCCGAGCGACAGAACGCTGGTGAAGAGAAACCCGTCGGTATCGGCCAACGCGACGGCGGCACCGAGCAGCGGGTGGGAGGCCGCGTTCCACCCGGCGGAGACCACTTCGGCGTTACGTCCCTTGGCGCCGGGCCAGAATCGCTGCCTTTGAAAGGCATACGTGGGCAGGTCGGCGCGACGCGGTTTCCAAGGCTCGAAGAAGGCCCTCCAGTCGACCACGAGTCCGCGGACGAAGAGCTCTCCCACCGCGCCGGTGAACGCGTCGAGATCCGGACGCCCCTTGCGCAATGCGGGCACGAACGCGGAAGGCGCCGCATCGATCAGGGCTTCCTGCGCAAGCGCCGAGAGCACGCCGTGAGGCCCGAGCTCGAGGAAGGTGCGGGCGCCTTCGGTATGGAGCGCCCGCGCACCGTCGAGGAAGCGGACCGCGCGACGCACGTGCTCGACCCAGTACCCGGCCGATTGAAGCTCACGGCCCTCGGCGAGCTTCCCCGTAACGTTGGAGACGATGGGAATGCGCGGTGGCAGGTACGTGAGGCTGCTGGCGACCCGTCCGAAGGCGTCGAGCATGCCGTCCATGTGATGCGAATGAAACGCGTGACTGACGCGGAGGCGGGAGGTCTTCCGCCCGAGCGCCTGGAAGTGACGCTCCACCCCGAGCACCGCCTCGGAGTCACCGCTGACGACGACGGACGATGACCCATTGATGGCGGCAAGGGCCCCGCCGGGCGGCAGGACCGCGAGGACCTCGTCCTCGGAAGCCTGCACGGTGAGCATGAGCCCTCCCTGCGGCAACGCCTGCATCAGGCGCGCGCGCGCACCGACGAGGGTGCAGGCATCGGGAAGCGAGAGAACGCCGGCGACGTGTGCGGCGACGAGCTCCCCGATGGAGTGCCCGAGCAGCAGATCGGGCATGACGCCCCAGGATTGCAGGAGGCGGAAGAGCGCGACCTCGAACGCGAAGAGCGCCGTCTGCGTGAAGGCCGTCTGGTCGAGGAGCGCGGCCTCTTCGGATCCCTCGGCGGCGAAGAGAACATCGCGCAGCCGGGGGCGCGCGGCCGTGGGGTAGATCCCTTCGAGCTCCGGATCGATCCGGGTGCAGACGGCGTCGAGCGCATCGCGGAAGACGGGGAACGCCTCATAGAGCGCGCGGCCCATGAGCGGCCGCTGGCTTCCCTGTCCGGTGAAGAGCACCGCGAGCTTGCCCGGCGCCGGGCGTTCGCCCTTGGCGGGGCCTCGCGCGGCAAAGGCCTCGAGCGCGCTCACCAGATCGGCGTGATCGTGGGCCACGAACGAGGCGCGATGGTCGAAGTGCGTGCGGGTCTCGGCAAGCGAAAAGGCAAGGTCGACGAGCTCGAGCTCCGGCCGAGCGACGAGGTGCTCCCGGAGGCGCTCGGCCTGGGCCCGCAGCGCCTCGTCGGTCTTCCCCGAGAGAAGTACCGGTAGCGCGGGCGGACGCGGACGCGAGGAAGCCTCATCGACCGAAGCCCCCGGCGCCTGCTCCAGGATGACGTGCGCGTTCGTGCCGCTGATGCCGAACGAGGAGACGCCCGCGCGGCGCGCCCGACCGCTCTGCGGCCACGCGAGGGCATCCTTCAAGAGCCGCACGGTGCCGGAGGACCAGTCGACGTGCGGGGAGGGATTTTCGGCATGCAGCGTCTTCGGCAGGACGCCGTGCTGCATGGCGAGGACCATCTTGATGATGCCGCCCACGCCCGCGGCGGCCTGCGTGTGACCGAAGTTCGACTTCAGGCTTCCGAGCCAGAGCGGCGCGGCCTCGGCGTGCGCCTTTCCGTACGTGGCGAGAAGGGCTTGCGCCTCGATGGGATCCCCCAAGGTCGTGCCCGTGCCATGGGCCTCGACGGCGTCGACGTCCTCGGCGCCCAATCCGGCGCTCTCGAGGGCTCTTCGAATGACCTGCTCCTGGGCCGGTCCGTTGGGCGCCGTAAGCCCCTGGCTCTTGCCATCTTGATTGACGGCCGATCCGCGCAGTACGGCGAGAATGGGGTGCCCGTTGCGTGTCGCATCGGAGAGCCGCTCGAGCAGCAGAACGCCCGCGCCCTCGCCCCAACCCGCGCCGTTGGCCTCGGCGGAGAATGACTTGCAGCGCCCGTCCGGAGCCATGCCTCTCTGCCGGCTGAACGCGAGGAACACGCCCGGTGTGGCCATGATGGTGGCCCCGCCGGCGAGTGCGAGTGTGCATTCTCCCTGCCGGAGGGCCTGGCACGCAAGGTGGACCGCCACGAGCGACGAACTGCACGCCGTATCCACCGTCACGGCCGGGCCGGTGAGCCCGAAGGTGTACGCGATGCGCCCAGAGGCGACGCTCGCGAGGCTTCCCATGCCGTATGTCTCGAGTTGCTCGGACGTCCCGAGATCGCTGTAGCCGTTGTGCATGATCCCGACGAACACGCCGGTGTCGCGCCCGTCTTGCCCGCTTTGCCCGCCTTGCGCGCTGGGATCGATGCCGCCGCGTTCGAGGACCTCCCACGACAACTCGAGGAGCATCCGCTGCTGCGGATCCATGGCGAGCGCCTCACGCGGACTGATCCCGAAGAACGCGGGATCGAAGAGGTCGGCGCCGTCCACGAAGCCACCCTCCCGCGCGTAGGTCTTGCCCACCGCGTCGGGATCCGGATCGTAGAGGGCCTCGAGACTCCACCCGCGGTCCTGCGGCGCCGTGGAGATACCGTCCTGGCCGCGCAGCAACAGTTGCCAGAGATCCTCGGGGGTGCGCACGGCGCCCGGAAAACGGCAGGCCATCGCGACGATCGCGATCGGATCCTCCCCCACGGGGAGTCGCTTCCGCGGCAGGAGCTCGCGCGCGGGAGTCTCCGCGCGGCGTCCGAGGAGCTCGGCCGTCAGGTGCCGCGCGAGGGCCCCTGGCGTGGGATAATCGAAGAGCAGGGTCACCCGCAGCCGCATCGCCGTCGCGGCGGAGAGCCGGTTTCGCAGCTCGACGGCCATGAGCGAGTCGAGCCCGAGCTCTTGGAGAGCGCGATGTGCTTCGACGGCGCTCGGCGACGCGATGCCCAGGACGGTGGCGACCTCGCCGCGTACGATGTCGAGCACCGCTTGCTCACGCTCGGGAGCGGGCAGGGCGAGCAGGCGTTGAGCCAGCGACGAGGGCGCCGCCGTGTTCATGGCGACGCGCCGCGAAGCCCGGACGATGCCGCGCAGCAAGGGGTGCAGCGCATCGGCCGACTGCCTGCCGAGCGCCATGGAATCGAAGCGCGCGGCCACGATGCTGGCATCGGGCCGGGCGAAGGCTGCATCGAACAGCGCGAGCCCCTCCTCGGAGGAGAGAGCGCGCAGCCCACCGCGGCCCATGCGCCGCACGTCGGCGTCGGTCAGGTGCGCGGTCATGCTGCTCTTGTCGGCCCAGAAGCCCCAGTCGATCGACAGCGCCGCGAGCCCTCGGGCTTTGCGGTGGTGCGCGAGCGCGTCCAAGAACGTGTTGGCGGCGGCGTAGTTGGCTTGTCCTCCGGCGCCCATGACGCCCGACAGCGAGGAAAAGAGAACGAAGGCGGACAGATCGAGCGATTGCGTGAGCTCGTGAAGGTGCTGCGCCGCATCGAGCTTCGCGCGCAAAACGGGATGGAGTTTCGCGGCGGTGAGGGATCCGAGCACGCCGTCGTCGAGCACGCCGGCGGCGTGGATGACGGCGGTGAGCGGGCGTTCGGCCGGAATGGATCCCAGAACCGCCTCGAGCGCAGGGCGATCGGCCGCGTCGCACGCCATGATCGAGACGTGGGCACCGGCTGCTTCGAGCTCGCGCTTCAGATCGTCCGCGCCGGCCGCGTTCGCGCCTTGCCGTGACGTAAGAAGGAGGTGCCGGACGCCGTGCGCCCGGACCAGATGGAGGGAAAGCAGACGGCCGAGCGTGCCCGTACCGCCGGTGATGAGCACCGTCCTGTCGGGATCGAGCGCCCGCGCGGCCGGCGAAGGATCCGCCGACGTCGAAAGAAGGCGCGCCAGCCGCGGCACGAAAGCTTGCCCATCGCGCACGGCAAGCTCGCTCGAAGAAGCGTCGACGACCGCCGCGAGCGCGCGTCGCGAGGCCACGGTGCCATCCACGTCGACCAGGACGATGGAGTAGTCCGGGTTTTCAGCGCGTGCCGAGCGAACGAGCCCCCACAAGGGCGCGCTTCCGAGATCCGGAGCGCCGTCCTCGGTGCGCGCGGCGATGGCGCCCTGCGTGAGCATCACGAGACGGGTTGCGGCGAAGCGCTCGTCGGAGAGCCACGCCTGCAGCAACGCCAGCCCCCGCGCGGTGGTCGCGTGCGCCGTCGAGATGACGTCCGTGCTCACGCCGCGCGACACGAACGCCGCGATCACGACCTCCGGCGGCGTGGCACCCGCATCGAGGGCGGTCTTCAAGGCATCGAGGTCGGCATGGATCTCGAACTGCGCGGCGCTCGCCTCGAGCGCCGGCCCGAGGCCGAGCTCGTCCGAACCGAGGAGCGCCCAACGGAGTTCCTCGGACGGCGTCTCCTCGGGCCGCGCGATCCATTCGACGCGGAAGAGCCCATCGAGGCGCTGGCCTCCGCGGAGCTGGCCCGCCGACACGGGCCGCGTCGCGAGCGCCTCGACGTGAGCCACAGGCTCGCCGCTGCCGTCGGCGAGTGCGAGCATCGTGGTGTTGTCCTCGCGGTTTCGCTCGAAGCGGACCCGCAGGGTGGACGCTCCAATCGAGCGCAGCGAAACACCGTGAAGCGTGAAGGGCAGCGCCACGTTCGCCGCTTCCTGACGGCCGTCCAGGGCAAGGGCGTGAAACGCCGCGTCGAGCAGCGCCGGGTGAAGCGCGAAGCGTCCGCCTTCCTTGGCGCTCGCCTCCGGAAGCGCCACCTCGGCGAAGAGCTCCTCGCCACGCTTGTAGACGGCGCGCAGTCCCTGAAAGGCCCCCCGGTAGCCGAGCCCCACGTCGTTGAGCCGCTCGTAGAGCCCATCGAGCGCGATCTCCGTGGCCCCCGGAGGCGGCCATGCATCGAGCCGGAACGCGACGGGGGGCGCAGCCGGCGCGAGCATGCCGCTCGCGTGCCGTGTCCACGCCGCGTCGTCGTTGGCCTCGGCGGATCGTGCAAACAGCGTGAGCGGGCGCCGGCCGGTTCGATCGAGGGCGCCCAGCGCGAGCTGGACCCGCACCGCGCCTCGGGCGGGCAACGTCAGGGGCGCTTCCAACGCGAGCTCCTCGAGGTGCTCGAGCCCGACGTGGTGGCCGGCGACGAGTGCAAATTCCACGAACGCCGTGGCGGGCAAGAGCACCGTCCCGAACACGGCATGGCCCGCGAGCCAGGGTTGGTCGGCCAGCGACAAGAGGCCGGTGAACACGAATCCATCGGTGTCCGCCAGGGCGACCGCGGCGCTGAGCAGCGGGTGGTCGGTCGAGGAAAGGCCGGCGGAGGCCACGTCGGCGCCCCCACCGTTGGCGGCGTCGGGCCAATAGCGCTCACGCTGGAAGGCGTACGTGGGCAGCTCGACGCGCTGCGGTCCGAAAGGCCGGAAGAACGCGTTCCAGTCGAGAGAGAGCCCGCGCGTATGGAGCTCGCCGAGCGAGAGATGGAGGCGTTCGAAGGTTCCTTCGCCTTGCCACAGCGAGCCCACGATGGCCGCAGGGCTCTCGGAGGCCTCGAGCGTCTCCTCGAGGGCCAGCATGAGCACGGGGTGAGGGCTCACCTCGACGAAGAAGCGGTGCCCATCGAGCACGAGCGCGTTCGTGGCATCCGCGAAGCGCACGGGACGCCGGAGGTTCTGGTACCAGTACTCGGGCCCGAGGTCGGAGCCCTCGCTCTTTTCGGCGGTCACCGCGGAGAAAAATGGGATCTTGCCGTGGCGAGGCGCGATATCGGCAAGCTCGAGCAAGAGCTTCTCACGCATGTCGCGAATCTGCGGCGAATGAGAGGCGACATCGACGCGGAGCCGGAGCGCGAAGACCTGCTTGGCTTCGAGCTCGCGAAGGAGCGCGTCCACCGCCTCGGGCTCACCGGCCAAGGTTGTCGCGTGCGGGCTGTTGACGGCGGCGACGACGATGCGCTCACCGTAGGGTGCGAGGTAGGGCTCGAGCTGCGCGCGGGGCAACTCGACCGCGGCCATGCGGCCAAGGCCGGCGACCGTGGCGAGTGCGCGGCTTCGCAGGGTGACGATCTTGGCGGCATCTTCGAGCGAGAGCGCGCCCGCGACGTACGCCGCGGCGACCTCGCCCTGGCTATGTCCCACGACCGCGTCGGGCGTCACACCCATGGATCGCCAGACAGCGGCCAGCGAGACCATGACGGCAAACAACGTGGGCTGCGCGACATCGATGCGATCGAGCGAGGGCGCCGTCTCGGTCCCCTTCAGGACGCCGAGCAGGGACCAGTCGACGTAAGGCGAGAAGGCGCGCTCGCAGGCTTCGAGGGTCTCGCGGAAAATGGGCGAGGTCTCGAGCAGGGGACGCGCCATGCCTTCCCAGTGCGAGCCATGCCCGGGAAAGACGAACACGAGCTTGCCCGAGACATCGCTCTGTCCGAGGACGGCGCTCTCGGCGGGGGTTCCTCCGGCGACGGCATCGAGGTCGGCGAGGAGCTCGCTCCTGTCGCGGGCCACGATCGCGGCGCGCTGGGCGAAGTGCGATCGCGTGGTGGCGAGCGAATACGCGAGGTCGACGAGCGCGACATCCGGCTGCGCATCGAGGTGCGCGCGGAGCCTCGCGGCTTGCGCGCGCATCGCGATCTCACTCTTGGCCGACAGCAGGATCGGCAGACCGGGCACCGTCGAAGCCTCGGGCTGGGCCTCCACTGTGGCCCGTACCGGCGCTTCTTCGACGATGAGGTGAGCATTGGTGCCGCTGATGCCGAACGACGAGATCCCCGCACGGCGGGGGTGTCCATTGGGAAGCCAGGGCATGGGCTCGTTCAAGAGCCGCACCGTGCCGGAGGACCAGTCGATGTGGGGCGAAGGATTCTCGGCGTGGAGAGTCGCCGGCAACATGCCGTGCTGGATGGCGAGGACCATCTTGATGATGCCGCCCGCGCCGGCTGCGGCTTGCGTATGACCGAGGTTCGACTTGAGGCTCCCGAGCCAAAGCGGCGACTCTTCGGTGCGCGCCTTTCCGTAGGTGGCAAACAGCGCATGGGCCTCGATCGGATCGCCCAACGTCGTGCCGGTGCCGTGGGCTTCGACCGCGTCGACGTCCTGCGGCTTCAGCCGAGCGCTTTCGAGCGCCTGCCGAATGACGTGCTCTTGCGCGGTGCCGTTCGGGGCCGTCAGTCCCTGGCTCTTGCCGTCCTGATTGACCGCCGAACCTCGAATGAGCGCAAGGACGGGATGCCCATTTCGCGTCGCATCGGAGAGGCGCTCGAGCAGGATCACGCCGACGCCTTCTCCCCAGCCGGCGCCATCCGCCTCGGCCGCAAACGACTTGGAGCGACCATCGGGGGCCAGCGCTCGCTGGCGGCTCAGCGCGATGAAGGGCGCCGGTGTGGCCATGACGGTGACGCCACCGGCGAGCGCGAGCGAGCACTCGCCTTGGCGCAGCGCCTGGCACGCGAGGTGTGTGCTGACGAGCGAGGAGCTGCACGCCGTGTCGACGGTAACGGTGGGACCGTGGAATCCAAAGGTGTAAGCAATGCGCCCCGAGGCCACGCTCGCCGAGCTTCCCAGCCCCGAGTGCGCTTCGAGCTCCTCGGGGGCCAGCAGCGCATAGTCGTTGTACATGACGCCGACGAAGACGCCGGTCTGCGATCCCTGAAGCGACGCGGGATCCAACCCGGCGCGCTCGAAGGCCTCCCACGACGTCTCGAGCAAGAGGCGCTGCTGCGGATCGACCGCGAGCGCCTCACGCGGGCTGATGCCGAAGAACGCCGGGTCGAAGTGGTCCGCATCGTAGAGGAACCCGCCCTCGCGCGCGTAGGTCTTCCCCGTGGCCTCGGGATCGGGATCGTAAAGCGACTCGAGCTTCCACCCGCGGTTCTCCGGCAAGCCGGAAATGCCGTCCCGCGCACCGTGCAAGAGCTGCCACAGATCCTCGGGCGTGCGCACCCCGCCGGGAAAGCGACAGGCCATGGCGATGATGGCAATCGGATCGTCTTCGCCTTGGGGCGTCGGAGACGTCCGTTGCACGGTGGGCGATGGCTCTGCGTCGCCGACCAGCTCCATCGTGAGAAAGCGAGCGAGCGCCGCGATGGTCGCGTGCTCGAAGAGCAACGTCGATTTGAGCCGCAACCCCGTGACGGTCGCGAGTCGGTTTCGCAGCTCGACGGCCATGAGCGAATCGAGGCCGAGCTCCTGCAGCGGCTGCTCGGGCTGCAGCGTGCTCGGGGGCGCGATGCCCAGGACGGCGGCAGCCTCGGGGCGCACCAGGTCGAACATCGCGCGCTGACGCTCCGCCGCGGGAAGCGCGGCAAGGCGCTGGTTCAAGAGGGAGACGGAGGACGCACCGGTCTTCGCGAGGTTCCGCGCCGCGCGGACCCGGACGAGCCCTCGGAGGAGCGGATGGACGGCCTCGGCACGTGTGGCTTCTTTTGCGAGCGCCGCGGTGTCGAACCGCACCGCCGCGAGGGCAGCCTCGGGTCGCGCGAGCGCGGCGTCGAAGAGCGCGAGCCCCTCCTCGGAAGAGAGCGGGTAGATGCCTCCCCGGTCCATGCGCTGCCGATCGGCGTCCGTGAGGCCCGCCGTCAGGCCGCTCCTGTCCGCCCAGAGGCTCCAGCCAAGGGCCATCGCCGGCAGCCCGTGCGCCTTCCGGCGATGCGCGAGCGCGTCGAGAAAGACGTTGGCGGCCGCATAGTTTGCCTGCCCAGCGCCCCCCATGATGCCGGAGAGCGAGGAGTAGAGGACGAACGCCGAGAGATCGAGCGCTCGCGTGAGCTCGTCCAGGTGAAGGGCGGCATCCAGCTTGGCGCGCAAGACCGCCTGCAGCCGCTCGGGGGTGAGCGAGCCGACCACACCATCGTCGATCACGCCGGCGGCGTGCACCACCGCGGTGAGCGGGTGCTCTCGCGGAATGGATCGAAGAAGCGCTTCGAGCGCCCCGCGATCGGCCGCATCGCACGCCGCCACGGTGACCTGGGCGCCGGCTGCCTCCAGCTCGGCCTTCAGGTTCCCAACCCCAGTCGCGTCGGGTCCTTGGCGCGATGCGAGGAGCAGGTGCTTGATGCCGTGCGTGTGGACCAGATGGCGGGCCAGCAGAGAACCGAGCGTTCCGGTGCCCCCCGTGAGCAGCACGGTCCCATCGGGATCCATCGACGCGGCCGCCGGGGCATCCTGACCGAGACGCGCGAGCCGAGGGACGAGCCCATGCCCCTCGCGCAGCGCGAGCTGCGTCTCCGCCGCGCCGGCCGTGGCCCGCACCAACGCGGTATGGAAGGCGCGACGCGACGCCTCGGAGTCGTCGATGTCGACGAGCACGATGGAGTGGTCGGGGTTCTCGGTTTGTGCGGAGCGAACGATGCCCCAGAGCGGGGCGCATCCGAGGTCCCGGACGTCGTGGCCCGTCTGCGTGGCGACCGCGTTTCGGGTCAATACGACGAGGCGCGAAGAGGCCAAGCGTTCGTCCGCGAGCCAAGTCTGAACGAGGGCCAGGCCCTGCGCGGCGATGGAGTGGGCCGCGTCGACGATCGAGACATCGGCCGGCGTGACGAAGGGAACCACGACGACCTCGGGCAGGGCGGCGCCCTGCTCGAGTGCGAACTTCAGCGCGGCGATGTCGGCGTACCGCTCGAGATGTGGGACGCTCGCCTCGAGCGCCGGCGCAAGCCCGAGCTCCGGGGAGTGAAGCCCCAGATCGAGTAGCGCCCAGCGCTCGCCCGCTACCGGCGATGGCAACGAGTCCTCGGGCAGCTTGCTCCAATGAACCTGAAAGAGGGCATCCCTCCGGGCGTCCGAGCCGATCTGCTCACGCGACACGGACCGTGCGGTGAACGCCTCGATGCGGGCGACAGCCTCTCCGGTGGCATCGGCGAGGTCCACCGATACGGTTCCGGCCCCGTCCTTGCGCAGCCTCACGCGCAGGCTCGTGGCCCCGCGCGCACGCAGCGCCACGCCACCCCACGAGAACGGCAGCGCGAGATCGCCGTCGTGATGCACCGCCAGCGCATGCAGCGCCGCATCGAGCAGGGCCGGATGCATCGTGAAGAGGCTCGCATCCCCAAGGACCGCCGCGGGGAGCTCGACCTCGGCGAAAAGCTCGTGCTCACGCTTGTAGACTGCACGCAATCCCTGGAAGGCGTCCCCATAGACGAGTCCCGCCTCGGCGAGCCGCTCGTACAGGCCATCCAGCGCCATCGCCGTGGCTCCGTCCGGCGGCCATGCGTGGAGCTCGAAATCGAACGATTCCGCGTCGGCGAGGGTGCCGCTGGCATGCCGCTTCCACGGCGCATCGCGATCTCCATCCGTGCGCGCGTGAACGGTCAACGAACGCCGCCCCTTCTCGTCCGGGGCGCCGACCGACACCTGGAGGATCGTCGCCTCTGCAGACGCGAGCGTGAGCGGAGCCTCCAGCGTAAGCTCTTCGATCGCGGCGAGGCCCAGGTGCTGGGCCGCCACGAGGGCACACTCCACGAGCGCGGTGCCTGGCACGACGACGGTGCCGTAGACGGCATGGTCCGCAAGCCACGCCTGTTCGGAGAGCGACAAGCGCCCCGTGAAGACGAACCCCTCCGTGTCGGCCAGCGCCGCCGCAGCGCTCAGCAGCGGGTGGTCGATCGATGCGAGGCCCGCCGAAGCGAAATCAGCCTTTCGGACCTTCGCATCGTCCAACCAGAAGCGCTCGCGCTGAAAGGCATACGTGGGCAGCTGGACGCGTCGAGGCCGAAGGGGCGCGAAGAACGCCTTCCAATCGAGGAACTCCGACGCGGTGTGCAGAGCGCCGAGGGCGGAGAGGAAGGCGTCGACGTCGGGTCGGTCTTTTCGGAGAGCGGCGACGAAGGTGGCGCCGGGATCGGTCGAGAGGGTGTCGTGTGCGAGGGCGGTGAGGACACCATGGGGTCCAAGCTCGAGGAAGGTGCGTGCGCCCTCGGCGTGAAGGGTCTGCAGGCCATCGAGGAAGCGGACGGCCTGCCGGACGTGGCGTACCCAATAGTCGGGCGAGGCAAGCTCGGAGTATTCGGCGATGCGGCCGGTGACGTTGGAGACGATGGGGATGGTGGGCGGATGGAACGAGATGCTCTTGGCCGCCTTCTCGAAGGCGTCGAGCATGCCGTCCATGTGGTGGGAGTGGAAGGCGTGGCTGACGCGTAGGCGCGAGGTCTTGCGGCCGAGGGCCTGGAAGTGGGACTCGACGTCGAGGACGGCGTCGAGGTCGCCGCTGACGACGGTGGACGCTGGGCCATTGATGGCGGCGATGGAGAGGCCTTGCCGAGAGGCGAGCAAGGGGAGGACGTCGTCCTCGGAAGCCTGGACGGTGAGCATGGCGCCGCCCTGAGGCAACGCTTGCATGAGCCGGGCGCGGGCCGCGACGAGGGTGCACGCATCGGTGAGCGAGAAGACACCGGCGAGGTGGGCCGCGACGAGCTCCCCGATCGAGTGCCCGAGCAGGAGATGCGCTTGGAGCCCGCAGCTTTCGAAAAGGCGGAAGAGCGCGACCTCGAGGGCGAAAAGGGCGGGCTGCGCAAAGGCCGTCTGATCGAGGAGTGCGGCGTCGTCGGAGCCTTGGGAGGCAAAGAGGACGGCGAGCAAAGGGCGCTCGAGGAGCGCATCGAAATGCGCCGCGACGGCATCGAGGGCTGTTCGGAACACCGGGAAGGCGTCATAGAGCGGCCTTCCCATCGCGAGCCGCTGGCTACCCTGTCCGGTGAAGAGGACCGCGAGCTTTTCTCCGCCCGCACCGTGACCAACGACGGTTCCCGGCGCGGGATTTCCTCGGGCGAGCGCATCGAGCGCGGTGAGGAGTTCGTCCCGATGACGCGCGACGAACGCAGCACGGTGCTCGAAATGCGAGCGCGTCGTGGCGAGCGACGCGGCCACGTCGGCGAGCCCCAGCCCCGGATGGGCCTCGAGGTGCTCGCGCAGCCGCACCGCCTGACCGCGCAGCGCGGCCTCGCTCTTGCCCGAAATCAGGACCGGCACGACCGGCAACGCCGGCACCGACTCGCGCTCCTCCAGGGTCTCGCTGTCCTTGGGCGCTTGCTCGAGGATGGCATGGGCATTCGTCCCGCTGATGCCGAAGGACGAGACGCCCGCACGCCGTGGCCGCCCGGTCTCCGGCCACGCGACGGCCTCGTTCAGGAGGCGCATCGTGCCCGACGACCAATCGATGTGCGGGGACGGATTCTCGGCGTGCAGGGTCTTCGGCAAGAGACCGTGGTGCATGGCGAGCACCATCTTGATGATCCCGCCGACCCCCGCGGCCGCCTGGGCATGTCCGATGTTGGACTTGAGACTCCCGAGCCAAAGCGGCGCGCTTCTCTCGCGAGCCTGACCGTAGGTGGCGAGGAGCGCACGTCCCTCGATCGGATCGCCCAACGTAGTGCCCGTGCCGTGGGCTTCGATCGCGTCGACCTCGTGCGCTTCGAGCTGCGCATTCTCCAGCGCTTTTCGGATGACCCGTTCCTGCGCGGGCCCGTTGGGGGCCGTCAGACCCTGGCTCTTGCCGTCCTGATTGACCGCCGAGCCACGCACGACCGCGACAATGGGATGCCCGTTGCGCCGTGCATCAGAGAGGCGCTCGAGCAGGAGCATCCCGACGCCTTCGCCCCAGCCGGTGCCGTTCGCATCGGCCGAGAACGACTTGCAACGCCCCTCGGGCGAGAGCGCGCGCTGGCGGCTGAGCGCGATGAACACGCGCGTCGTGGACATGATGGTGACGCCGCCGGCGAGCGCGAGCGAGCACTCGTTTTGGCGCAGCGACTGGCACGCGAGGTGGATGGCCACGAGCGACGAGCTGCACGCCGTGTCCACGGTGACCGTGGGACCATGAAAGCCGAACGTGTACGCGATGCGTCCCGAGGCGATGCTCGGCGTGCTCCCCAGCCCCGTGTACGCTTCGAGCCCCTCGGGCGCGTCCAGCAGGCTGTAATCGTTGTACATGACGCCGACGAAGATGCCGGTCTGCGAACCCTTTTGCGCTTCCGGATCGATGCCGGCCCGCTCGAAGACCTCCCACGACGTCTCGAGCAAGAGGCGCTGCTGCGGATCGACCGCCAGGGCTTCGCGCGGACTGATGCCGAAGAACGCGGGATCGAAGGAGTCCGCGTCGTAGAGAAAGCCTCCTTCGCGCGTGTACGTCTTGCCGGGGGCGTCCGGATCCGGATCGTAAATCGCTTCGAGGTTCCACCCCGGGCGCTCGGGAAACCCGGAGACGGCATCTCGACCCTCGCGAACGAGGTCCCAGAGATCCTCGGGCGTGCGCACATGGCCCGGAAAGCGGCAGCTCATGGCCACGATGGCAATCGGCTCGACGTTCTTTTGCTCGACCTCGCGCAGCCGCTCGTTCGCTTGGTGAAGATCGAACAGTGCGCGCTTCAGATAGTCGCGAAGCTTTTCGTCATGCGTCATCGGTCTGATTCCGGCCTCCTCGGGCCTGTTCGTAGAATGCGAAGAGCTCGTCGTCCGTCGCAGCTTCGAGTTGAAGCGCGACCTCCGCGTGGGCGGCCGCGGGCTTGGCCGTCAACTTTGACAGCAGCACCTTGAGCCGCGCGGTGAGCGCCTCCCGCCGGCCGTCGTCGGGTCCCATCTCGGAGACGATGGCGTCGAGCTTGTCGAGCTCCGCGAGGGCGTGGCCGTTCGTCTTGGGCACGGCGCCTTCGCCGTTCGCCGCCTCGGGGATCACCTGCGGGCCGAGCCAGCTCGCGAGGGCCGCGGGCGTCGGGTGGTCGAAGAGCAGGGTAGCGTGAAGCCGGAGCCCGGTGGCGGCCGAGAGCCGATTCTTCAACTCGACGGCCATGAGGGAATCGAGTCCCAGCTCCTGCAGCGGGACTTGGGCCTTGAGGGTCGAGGATGCGACGCCCAGAACGACACCCGCCTCGCCCCGGACGAGATCGAAAACGGCGCGCTCTCGATCCGAGGGAGATAGCGCGAGCAACCGCTGTTTGAGCGACGAGCCCCCCACGGGGCTCTTGGCCGCGGGGCGCGGGGCTCGAACGAGCCCGCGCAGGATGGGCAAAATCTCGTCGGTGGATGCGACCCGCTTCCCGAGCGCCGCCCCGTCGAAGCGGGCGGCGACGAGCACGGGCTCGGGCCGTGCGAGGACCGCGTCGAACAGCGCGAGGCCCTCGTCGGACGACATGGGGTAGATGCCCGCGCGCGTCATGCGCGACACATCGGCGTCCGTGAGCTGTTCGGTCATGCCGCTCTTGTCGGCCCAGAAGCCCCAATCGATGGAGAGCGCGGGGAGCCCGTCCGACCTTCGCCGATGGGCGAGCGCATCGAGCGAGACGCTGGCGGCTGCGTAGTTCGCCTGGCCCGGGCTTCCAATCAGGCCCGAGGTCGACGAAAAGAGGACGAACGCTGCGAGATCGAGCGGCCGCGTGAGCTCGTCGAGGTGGTGAGCGGCGTCGAGCTTGGCGCGCAAGATGGACGAGATCCGCTCCGGGGTGAGCGACGCGAGGACGCCATCGTCGAGGAATCCGGCCATGTGAAGGACGGCAGTGAGTGGGCGTTCGCTCGGAACGGTCTTCAGCAGCGCCTCGAGCGCGGGCCGATCGGCGACGTCGCACGCGGTGAGGGTGACCGAGGCTCCCGCCACTTCGAGATCGCGTTTCAGGCCTTCGGCGCCCTCCGCGTCAGGTCCCCGTCGCGACACGAGAAGGAGGTGCTTTGCGCCGTGGGCATGCACCAGATGGCGGGCCAGCAGCGCCCCCAGGACACCGGTGCCGCCCGTGATGAGGACCGTGCCGTCGGGGTCGAGTGCGCGCGCGCGGTTCCGTGAATCCGCGGGCATCGGCGCGACCCGGGCGAGACGCGGAACGAGGATCCGCCCATCACGGAGTGCGAGCTGATTCTCCGGCGTGTCGAGCGCCGAGGCGAGTCCGCGCCGCGAGGCTTCGGTGTCGTCGATGTCCACGAGGACAATGGGGTGAAGCGGATTCTCCGCTTGCGCAGAGCGAACCAAGCCCCAAAGCGGCGCGTGGGCGAGATCGCCGACGCGATGCTCGTCACCCGTGGCTATGGCACCCTGCGTGAGCACCACGATCCGGCTGCCGGCGAAACGCTGGTCGGCGAGCAAGCGTTGAAGGAGCGTGAGCGCCTTCCCCGTGGATTCGTGGGCCGCCGCGAGGACGCCCGTCGAGCCCGTGCGAGGAAGGAACGACAGAACGATGGTGTTCGGGGGCGCGGCGTCCTGGTCGAGCGCGTCGAGATCCGTGTGCCGGTCGAGACGCGGCGTGCTCGATTCGAGTGCCGACGCGAGCGCTCCGTCCGCCTCGCCGAGAAGCGCCCACCGCTCGGAGGGCGGCAGGTGACGGGGCGTCGCCTTGGGGGCTTCGACCCAATCGATCCGGAGGAGCGCATCCTGACGCTGGGCAGAGCGGATCTGCCCTCGGGATACCGGGCGGCTCATCAGGCTTTCGACGAGCCCCACCGGCTCCCCAGCGCCGTCGGCGAGCGCGAGCGAGATGAGGTTTTCCGCCGCATCGACCTTGATGCGGACGCGCAAGCTGGAAGCTCCTGCCGCATACAGCGAGATGCCGCGGTACGAGAAGGGCAGCGCGACCTCCGCCGTCTCTGCAGGGATGGCGTGCATCGTCGCGTCGAACAACGCCGGATGAAGGCCGAAGAGAGGCGCATCCTTGGCGACCGCCTCGGGCAGCTCCACCTCGACGAAAAGCTCGTCGCCCCGCACGTACAGGGCACGCGCGCCCTGAAACGCGTCACCATAGCCGAGCCCCGCCTGCGCCAGGCGCTCGTACAGACCACTCACGTCGACCCGCGTAGCCCCCGGCGGCGGCCAAGCGGAACGCGTGAAGGCGTGGGCTTCGGCATCACGGGACGTCGCCATGCCGAGCGTGCCGCTGATGTGCCGTGTCCACGGCGCGTCATCGGAAGCATTCTCGTGGCGGGCGTAGAGGGAGAGGGACCGTTGCCCGGTGTCGTCGGCGGCCGAGACCCACATCTGGGCGACGATGGCGCCATGGGAAGGCAGGACGAGAGGCGCCTCCAAGGTGAGCTCCTCGATGCGATCGAGGCCGGCGTGGTGGGCGGCGAAGAGCGCGCATTCGACGAAGGCGGTACCGGGCAAGAAGACGGAGCCGAAGACTTCATGGCCGGCGAGCCAGGGCTGGTCGGCGAGCGACAGGCGGGTGGTGAAGAGAAAGCCCCCTTGGTCGGAGAGGGAAACGGCGGCACCGAGCAGGGGATGGTCGGCGGCGGTGAGGCCGGCGGTGGCGACGTCGGCGCGATGGGACTTGGGGACATCGAGCCAGAAGCGCTCGCGCTGAAAGGCGTAGGTGGGCAGGTCGACGCGACGCGGTTGCAAGGGGGCGAAGAAGGTCGCGAAGTCGGGATTGAATCCGCCGGAGTACAGCTCGGCGAAGGAGCGAAGGAAGCGCGAGACGTCGCCCTCGTTGCGGCGGAGGGTGCCGACGACGGTGGCATCGTCGGAGCCGTGGAGTGTTTCGCGAAGGGCGAGGCCGAGGACGGGGTGAGGACTGACCTCGACGAAGAAGCGATGGCCGGCGTCGAAGAGGGCCTGGGTGGTCTCGGCGAAGCGGACGGTGTGACGAAGGTTTTCGTACCAATAGGCGGCGTCGAGCTCCGTGCCCACGAGGGGGCTCTTGGTCACGGTGGAGACGGTGGAGTAGAGGGGGATGCGGGAAGGCTGGGGTGAGATGGAGCCAAGATCGGTCAACAGGGCTCGCTCGATGGCCTCGACCTGAGGGCCATGGGAGGCGTAGTCGACGCGGACCTTTCGAGCGAAGAGCTGCGCGTTGGCGAGGGAGTCGACGAGCAAGTCGATGGCCTCGGGGTCGCCGGAAACGAGCGTGGAGCGAGGGCTGTTGGTGGCGGCAATGGAGAGGCGCTGTCCGAAGGGCTCGAGGTAAGGGACAAGGTCGCTTTGCCCGAGCTCGACGGCGGCCATGGCGCCCTTGCCGGCGAGAAGCTTGAGGGCGCGGCTTCGGAGTGTGACGACCTTGGCGGCATCGTCGAGGGAGAGCGCGCCGGCGACGTAGGCGGCGGCAATCTCGCCTTGGCTATGGCCGACGACGGCATCGGGCTCGACGCCGAGGGAGCGCCAGAGCGCGGCGAGCGACACCATGACGGCAAAGAGCGCGGGCTGCACCACATCGACCTGATCGAGCGCGCCGTTGAGGACATCGCGGAGAGACCAGTCGACATAGGGCGCGAAGGCGCGCTCGCAGGCCTCGATGGAGTCTCGGAAGACGCTCGAGCTCTCGAGAAGCGGGCGAGCCATTTCGGTCCACTGTGAACCTTGCCCCGGAAAGACGAAGGCGACCTTGCCGCCACCGTGGCGAAGTCCCACGCAGGCGCAGTCCGAACCCTGGCCTTGGGCAAGCGCTTCGAGGCCATCCAGAAGCTCGGTGCGGTCGCGGACCACGAGTGCGGCGCGCTGTTCGAAGTGGGCGCGCGTCGTGGCGAGCGACGAGGCCACGTCGACGAGAGCGAGCTCGGGGTGTCCCTCGAGGTGCTCGCGGAGCCGCTCGGCCTGCCCGCGGAGCGCCATCTCGCTCTTCGCGGAGAGCAGCACCGGCAGGGCCTGCAGCGGCAGCCCCGCGGAGGGGCTGCCCGCGATCTCGGCCGCAACAGCGGCATCTAGGGGCGGCGCTTCTTCCAGGATGACGTGCGCATTGGTCCCGCTGACGCCGAACGAGGAGACGCCGGCGCGGCGCGGACGCCCGTTGCGGGGCCACGCGACTGGCTCGTTCAAGAGACGAACGGTGCCCGAGGACCAGTCCACGTGAGGCGATGGGTTCTCGGCGTGCAGCGTCTTGGGCAAAACCCCGTGCTGCATGGCAAGGACCATCTTGATGACACCACTCACGCCGGCCGCGGCCTGGGTATGACCGAGGTTCGACTTGAGGCTTCCGAGCCACAGGGGCGTCGCACCCGTGTGGGCCTTCCCATAGGTGGCAAGAAGGGCCTGGGCTTCGATGGGATCACCGAGCTTGGTCCCCGTGCCATGACCCTCGACGGCATCGATGCCCGCCGCCTCGAGCTGCGCATCCTCGAGCGCCTGCCGAATGACGCGCTCCTGGGCCAACCCGTTGGGGGCTGTGAGTCCTTGGCTCTTGCCGTCCTGATTGAGCGCCGAGCCGCGGATCACGGCGAGGACAGGATGGCCGTTTCGCTTCGCATCCGAGAGGCGCTCGAGAAGGAGCATCCCGGCGCCTTCGCCCCAGCTCGTGCCATCGGCCTCCGTGGCGAAGGAGCGGCATCGACCATCGGCCGAAAGCCCACGCTGGCGGCTCAACCAGGGGAAGTGGACCGCGGTCGCCATGACCGCGACGCCGCCGGCGAGCGCCAGTGAGCATTCGCCGCCACGCAGTGCCTGGCAGGCAAGGTGGATGGCTACGAGCGAGGAGCTGCACGCCGTGTCCACGGTCAACGCAGGTCCCTCCAGGCCAAACAGGTAAGCGATGCGTCCCGACGCGACGCTGGGCAAGGTGCCCAACGCGGCATAGGTCTCGAGGCCCTCGGCCGTCTGCTCTCCGCCGCCGCCGTAGTTGTTGTAAATCACGCCGACGAAGACGCCGGTCGGCGATCCATGGAGCGTGGTGGGATCCATGCCGGCCCGTTCGATGGCTTCCCACGACGTCTCGAGCAGAAGGCGCTGCTGCGGATCCATCGCGAGGGCTTCGCTGGGGCTGATGCCGAAGAACGCAGGGTCGAAGTGGTCGGCATCGTGGAGGAAGCCGCCGCCACGCACGTACGTCTTGCCCGGTGCTTCGGGGTCGGGATCGTAGAGTCCTTCGTTGTCCCACCCACGGTTCACGGGGAAGCTCGTGATGGCGTCCTGGCCGCTTTCCAGCAATCGCCAGAGGTCATCGGGCGACTGCACACCGCCGGGCAGACGACAACCGATGGCCACGATCGCAATGGGATCGTGCTTGCCGGGCGTGCTGGTCGAAGCCGGGAGTTTCGGGGCGACGCGCCCCTCGATGTTTCCGGAGAGCTCGGTCGCGAGGAAGCTCGTGAGCGCGGAAGGCGTCGGATGGTTGAAGAGCAACGTGGGCTGGAGCCGCAGGCCGGTGGCGACGGCAAGCCGGTTGCGGAGCTCGAGGGCCATGAGGGAATCGAGCCCCAGCTCCTGCAGCGCACGATTCGGTGCGAGGGCGCTCGGGGAGGAGATACCGAGCACGGACGAGATCTCCCGGCCGACGAGGTCGGACAGGGCTTGCGGAAGGTCCGCAGCGCCGAGTGCGAGGAGTCGCTCCTTGAGCGCCGTCGTCTCGGCGGCTCTCTTGGCAAGCGGCAGCGACGGTCTCGTGCGGGCGGGATTTCGGACGAGGACGGCCTTCTCGGCCGCCGTGCCGAGTTGCTCCATGGACGCGGAGACTGTGGTGAGCGCCTCGACGAAGCCGACGGGATCTCCGACGGCATCGGCGATGAACAGCGAGACGCTACCTTCCTCGCTGGCCTCCAGCCGTACGCGCAATGTGGAAGCGGCCACACTCTGCAGCGAGACGCCGGTCCACGAGAACGGCATCACGACGCCGGACGCCTCGCCGGTGCTCTTGACGGCAAGCGCATGCAGGGCAGCATCGAAAAGCGCCGGATGCAGAGCAAATCGGCCGGCATCGTCGATGGCGCTTTCGGGCAACTTCACCTCGGCGAAGAGGACGTTGTCGCGCTCGTACACGGCGAGGACACCGCGGAAATCGTCTCCATAACGGACCCCCGCGGTCGCGAGGCGCTCGTAGAGTCCATCCAGAGAGAGCGCGGTGGCCCCGGGCGGCGGCCACGCGTGGAGCTCGAACGACGGGATCTCCGCGTTCCGTGCAAGAACCCCGGTGACGTGCCGTGTCCACGGAGCATCGTCGGAAGCATTCTCGTGGCGGGCGTAGAGGGAGAGGGACCGTTGCCCGGTGTCGTCGGCGGCCGAGACCCACATCTGGGCGACGATGGCGCCATGGGAAGGCAGGACGAGAGGCGCCTCCAAGGTGAGCTCCTCGATGCGATCGAGGCCGGCGTGGTGGGCGGCGAAGAGCGCGCATTCGACGAAGGCGGTACCGGGCAAGAAGACGGAGCCGAAGACTTCATGGCCGGCGAGCCAGGGCTGGTCGGCGAGCGACAGGCGGGTGGTGAAGAGAAAGCCCCCTTGGTCGGAGAGGGAAACGGCGGCACCGAGCAGGGGATGGTCGGCAGCGGTGAGGCCGGCGGTGGCGACGTCGGCGCGATGGGACTTGGGGACATCGAGCCAGAAGCGCTCGCGCTGAAAGGCGTAGGTGGGCAGGTCGACGCGACGCGGTTGCAAGGGGGCGAAGAAGGTCGCGAAGTCGGGATTGAATCCGCCGGAGTACAGCTCGGCGAAGGAGCGAAGGAAGCGCGAGACGTCGCCCTCGTTGCGGCGGAGGGTGCCGACGACGGTGGCATCGTCGGAGCCGTGGAGTGTTTCGCGAAGGGCGAGGCCGAGGACGGGGTGAGGACTGACCTCGACGAAGAAGCGATGGCCGGCGTCGAAGAGGGCCTGGGTGGTCTCGGCGAAGCGGACGGTGTGACGAAGGTTTTCGTACCAATAGGCGGCGTCGAGCTCCGTGCCCACGAGGGGGCTCATGGTCACGGTGGAGACGGTGGAGTAGAGGGGGATGCGGGAAGGCTGGGGTGAGATGGAGCCAAGATCGGTCAACAGGGCTCGCTCGATGGCCTCGACCTGAGGGCCATGGGAGGCGTAGTCGACGCGGACCTTTCGAGCGAAGAGCTTCGCGTTGGCGAGGGAGTCGACGAGCAAGTCGATGGCCTCGGGATCGCCGGAAACGAGCGTGGAGCGAGGGCTGTTGGTGGCGGCGATGGAGAGGCGTTGTCCGAAGGGGTCGAGATAGGGAGCGAGATCGCCTTGTCCGAGCTCGACGGCGGCCATGGCGCCCTTGCCGGCGAGGAGCTTGAGGGCGCGGCTTCGGAGTGTGACGACCTTGGCGGCATCGTCGAGGGAGAGCGCGCCGGCGACGTAGGCGGCGGCAATCTCGCCTTGGCTATGGCCGACGACGGCATCGGGCTCGACGCCGAGGGAGCGCCAGAGCGCGGCGAGCGACACCATGACGGCAAAGAGCGCGGGCTGCACCACATCGACCTGATCGAGCGCGCCATCGAGGACGTCGCGGAGAGACCAGTCGACATAGGGCGCGAAGGCGCGCTCGCAGGCCTCGATGGAGTCTCGGAAGACGTCGGAGCTCTCGAGGAGCGAGCGAGCCATTTCGGTCCACTGCGAGCCTTGCCCCGGAAAGACGAAGGCGAGCTTGCCGCCACCGTGACGAAGTCCCACGCTGGCACCATCCGAACCCTGGCCTTGGGCAAGCGCTTCGAGGCCGTCCAGAAGCTCGGCGCGGTCGCGGACCACGAGTGCGGCGCGGTGGTCGAAATGAGAGCGCGTCGTGGCGAGCGAAGAGGCCACGTCGACGAGATCGAGCTCCGGATGGGAGGCCAGGTTCTCGCGGAGCCGTCCCGCTTGCGCGAAGAGGGCTGCCTCGGTCTTGCCCGAGAGGAGCAGCGGCAGCGCCACGGGCCGAGGCATGCTCACCGCGTTCTCCTCGAACGCGTCGAGGGCCGGTTGCGGCGCTTCCTCCAGGATGACGTGGGCATTCGTGCCCGAGAAACCGAAGGCCGACACGCCCGCCCGCCGCGGACTTCCGTCATCGTGCCGCGGCCAAGGCCGCACCGTGTCGACGACGCGCAGAGGAAGCGACTCCCACTCGACGAACGGGTTGCGCGGTGTCGTGTGAAGCGTCGGCGGCAGGGTCTCGTGCTGCAGCGCAAGGACCATCTTGGCAACGCCGGCGAGTCCCGCGGCCGCCTCGAGATGGCCGATGTTGGTCTTCACGGCCCCGATGAGCAGAGGACACTCGGGATGCCGTCCTTCGCCGTACACCGCCGCGAGGGCCTGGACCTCGATGGGATCGCCCAGTGAGGTCCCCGTTCCGTGGCACTCGACGACGTCGACGTCGGATGCCTCGAGGTTTGCATCGTGAAGCGCCGCACGAAGGACCTTCTGTTGCGACGTCCCATTCGGTGCCGTGATGCCGCTCGATGCGCCATCGTGGTTGATGGCACTTCCGCGCACGATGGCGAGGACCCGGTGCTTGCGGGCGCGTGCGTCGGCGAGGCGCTCGAGCGCGACGACGACGACGCCTTCGCCGCGTCCATAGCCGTCGGCCTTGGCCGAAAAAACCTTGCAACGGCCGTCGGCGGAGAGCGCGTGCGTGCGCGACATGACGACGAAGGCCTCGGGCGAAACCAGGACGTTGGCACTTCCGGCCAGGGCCAGATCGCACTCGCCACGGCGCAGCGACTGGCAAGCGAGGTGCAGCGCCACGAGCGACGAGGAGCAGGCCGTATCGAGCGAGAGCGCAGGCCCCTGCACCCCGAGCGTGAAGGCGAGTCGTCCGGCGGCGAACGCGGAGAGCGTCCCCTGAACCGTGTAGGCGTCGGCCTCTTTGGCGCTGCTGTGTTGCGACAGATAATCGCTCGCGCCGACGCCGACGAAGACCCCCGTCAGCGAATCTTTGAGCGCCGCCGGGACGATCCCGGCATTCTCCAGGGCGTGCCAGCTCGTCTCGAGCAAGAGGCGGTGCAGAGGGTCGACGTGCTTGGCTTCACGCGGGCTGATGCCGAAGAAGGCCGCGTCGAAACGGTCGACCTCGGGGAGCATGGCCGCTTCCCGGACGTAGGTCTTGCCCGTGGCATCGGGATCGGGATCGTAGAACGCGTCGACGCTCCATCGGTTCTCCGGCACCGGGCGGACGGCGTCGCCGCCTTGCGCGAGGAATTCCCAGAAGCGTTCCGCGTCCTCGCCCGCCGCGGGCAGGCGCAGCGAAAGGCCCACGATCGCGATCGGCTCGTCGTTGGCGACGCGCACGGGAGCGTGCGATGCGCCGCCCGCCTCGGCGCCGGGTTTGCCGAGGGCGGCGGAGAGGGATTCGCGCAGGAAGATGCCAACGTGTTCGGGCGACGGATAATCGAAGGCCACCGTCGACGGCACACGGACGCCCGTGACCTTCTGGAGTCGATTGCGAAGATCGACCGCCATGAGGGAGTCGAGGCCCAGGTCGAAGAACCCCTTGTGGGCCTCGATCCGAGAAGCGTGGGCGTGGCCCAGAACCGCCGCCGTCTCGGTGAGCACGAGGGAGGTCAGCTGCCGCAAGCGGTCGGCCTCGGAGAGATGCCGGAGCGTCTCCGCGAGCGCGCCCCCTTGGGTGCGGGCGGCCTCCGGGATGGCTTCGAGAGCAGCCTTTGCCTCCACGAGCTCATCGAGCAAGGGCCGGGGGCGAGCGGCGGCAAAGGTGGGCGCGAAGCGAGCCCAATCGACCTCGGCGACGGTGAGATTCGTCTCGTCGTCCTCGAGCGCTTGCGCGAGGGCGGCGATGCCAAGCGTCGGAGCCAGCGGCAACACGCCGCGTTTTCGCAGCTCGATGTCGCCCTCGGCGGTGAGCATGCCGCCGCCCGCCCATCCGCCCCATGCGATGGACGTCGCGTGAAGTCTGCCGTCCCGCCGCTGCTCGGCGAGGGCATCCAGGAAAGCATTGGCGGCGCCGTAGCCACCCTGTCCTCCGCTGCCCCAGACGCCGGAGTTCGACGAAAAGAGCACGAAGGCATCAAGGTCCTGGTTTCCGAGGAGCGCATGCAGGTTCTCTGCGCTGTCCGCCTTGACGGAGAGGACCTCGGCGACCTCGGCGAGCGTCATCACGGCGAGGGGTGTGTGCTGGTTCTGGCCGCTGGCATGCACGACGGCATTCACCGCCGAACCTTGCGCTTCGAGTCGCTGCAGTAGCTGCTGGAGCGCGTTGCGGTCGGCCACGTCGCAGGCGGCCACGGTGACCCGAGCGCCCAGCGTCGTGAGCTCTGCGGACAGGGCGGAAGCCCCTGGCGCATCAGGGCCTCGGCGGCTCGTGAGCACCACGTGTTCGGCGCCGTTCTGCGCGAGCCACCGAGCGACGTGCCCCCCGAGGGCGCCGGTGCCGCCCGTGACGAGGACCGTACCTCGCGGCGTGTACGCAGGCTTCGCCGGAGCTTGGCCCCGCGAAGCGCGGACCAGGCGTCGGACGTAAAGGCCCGAGGCACGGATCGCGAGCTGGTCTTCGCCCTTTCGCGTCGCGAGCGCCGCGAACAAGCGGCCCAACGCATGCGATTCGAGCGCGTCGCTGGGAAGATCGACGAGACCACCCCAGCGCTCCGGATGCTCGAGGCCGACGATGCGCCCCATGCCCCATGTCATGGCCTGGACGGGACTCGTGAGCCGATCAGAGCGTCCGATCGAGACGGCGCCGCGGGTCAGCAGCCACAGGGGCGCGTCGATGCGTGCGTCACCCAAGGCCTGCACGAGCGAGAGCAAAAGCGCGAGCCCGGACGGCACGCTCGGATGCGCCGCGAGCTTGGCCTCGTCGAGCGCGACGAGCGAGAGCACGCCTCGCAACGATCCCTGAGCCAGGTCCCGAAGCCGGCCCTCGAGGTGCGCTCGCTCGGCATCGGCCGTGGTCACGCCGAGCGTGACGACGTTGGCTCCATGTGCGTGGAGCGCTCGGATCAGGGGGTCGACGTACGCGTCTTCGGCGTGGCTTTCGGGGAGGACGAGCAGCCAGGTGCCCGACAGGTCGGCGAGCGGAGCACCGCTGGCGACGGGCTTCCAGAGGACGCGGTAGCGGACGCGCTCGAGCGCGCTTTGCTCCTTCTGCGTTCGCCGGAAGCCCGAGAGCACGGGAAGCAACTTCGCCAGAACGGCCCGGTCCTCGTCGCCCGCGACCCCCAGCGTATGACCGAGCGAATCCACATCGGCGCGCTCGATGGCCTGCCAGAAGACGTTCTCCTGCGTCGTGAGGACCGACGCATCCCCGCTCGACGTCTCGGCGGCATCGATCCAGAACCGCTCACGCTGGAAGGCATACGTGGGCAGCTGGACGCGTCGAGGCCGAAGGGGCGCGAAGAACGCCTTCCAATCGAGGGACTCCGACGCGGTGTGCAGAGCGCCGAGGGCGGAGATGAAGGCGTCGACGTCGGGTCGGTCTTTTCGGAGAGCGGCGACGAAGGTGGCGCCGGGATCGGTCGAGAGGGTGTCGTGTGCGAGGGCGGTGAGGACACCATGGGGTCCAAGCTCGAGGAAGGTGCGTGCGCCCTCGGCGTGAAGGGTCTGCAGGCCATCGAGGAAGCGGACGGCCTGCCGGACGTGGCGTACCCAATAGTCGGGCGAGGCAAGCTCGGAGTATTCGGCGATGCGGCCGGTGACGTTGGAGACGATGGGGATGGTGGGCGGATGGAACGAGATGCTCTTGGCCGTCTTCTCGAAGGCGTCGAGCATGCCGTCCATGTGGTGGGAGTGGAAGGCGTGGCTGACGCGTAGGCGCGAGGTCTTGCGGCCGAGGGCCTGGAAGTGGGACTCGACGTCGAGGACGGCGTCGAGGTCGCCACTGATGACGGTGGACGCTGGGCCATTGACGGCGGCGATGGAGAGTCCTTGCCGAGACGCGAGCAAGGGGAGCACGTCATCCTCGGAAGCCTGGACGGTGAGCATGGCGCCACCCTGGGGCAACGCTTGCATGAGCCGCGCGCGGGCTGCGACGAGGGCGCACGCATCGGCAAGCGAGAGGACGCCTGCGACATGGGCCGCGACGAGCTCACCGATGGAGTGCCCGAGCAGGAGCTGAGCGTGGACACCCCACGACTCGAGGAGCCGATAAAGCGCGACCTCGAGGGCGAAGAGGGCGGGCTGTGCAAAGGCCGTCTGATCGAGGAGTGCGGCGTCGTCGGAGCCTTGGGAGGCAAAGAGGACGGCGAGCAAAGGGCGCTCGAGGAGCGCATCGAAATGCGCCGCTACAGCATCGAGGGCCGTTCGGAATACCGGGAAGGCGTCATAGAGCGGCCTTCCCATCGCGAGCCGCTGGCTACCCTGTCCAGTGAAGAGGACCGCGAGCTTGCCCCCGCCGGCATAGTGTCCAACGACCGTTTCCGAGGTCGGGTTTCCTCGAGCCAGCGCGTCGAGCGCCGCCGCCAGTTGGTCGCGATCGTGGGCGACGAGCGCAGCGCGGTGCTCGAAATGCGAGCGCGTGGTGGCGAGCGACGAGGCGACATCGAGAAGCTCCAGGTCGAGATGGCTCTCGAGGTGCTCACGCAATCGCGCCGCCTGATCGCGCAGCGCAGCCTCGGTCTTGGCCGAAAGGAGCACCGGCAGCGCCTCAAACGGAAGCGCCGCCCTTTCCTCGGCATCGTCGGGCGCCGTCGCCGGCGCCTCCTCGAGGATGACGTGCGCGTTGGTGCCCGAGAACCCGAACGACGACACACCCGCGCGCCGCGGACTTCCGTCTTCGTGCCGCGGCCAGGGCCGCATCGTGTCGACGACATGCAGCGGCAGCGCGTCCCATTCGATGAACGCGTTGCGCGGCGTCGTATGAAGCGACGCGGTCAACGTCTCGTGCTGCAGCGAAAGAACCATTTTGGCAACGCCGGCGAGCCCGGCGGCCGGCTCGAGGTGCCCGATGTTGGTCTTCACCGTCCCGATGAGCAGCGGCTGCTCGGGGCTTCTTCCCTCGCCATACACGGCGGCCAGCGCTTGAACCTCGATGGGATCGCCCAGCGACGTCCCCGTCCCGTGGCACTCGACGAAGTCGACGTCGGATGCTGCGAGACCTGCGTCGTGAAGCGCCGCACGAAGAACCTTCTGCTGCGAGCTTCCGTTCGGCGCGGTGATCCCGCTCGACGCACCGTCGTGGTTGATGGCACTTCCGCGGATGAGGGCGAGCACCTCATGCTCGCGCGCCCTCGCATCCTGGAGCCGCTCGAGCGCGAGCACGACGACACCTTCTCCGCGCCCGTAGCCGTCGGCATTGTCCGAGAAGGCCTTGCAGCGCCCATCCGGCGAGAGCGCGCGCGAGCGCGACATCACGATGAACGCCTCGGCCGAAATCAGGACATTGGCACTTGCAGCCAGGGCCAGATCGCATTCGCCACGGCGCAACGCTTGGCAAGCCAGGTGCAGCGCAACGAGGGACGAGGAGCAAGCGGTATCCACCGAGAGCGCGGGGCCCTGCACGCCGAGCGTGAAGGCGAGTCGCCCCGCCGCGAAGGACGAGTGCGTCCCCTGGAGCGCGTAGGTCTCGGTTTCTTCCGCGCTGTCGCGTCGCGACGTGTAGTCGCTCGCCCCGACGCCGACGAAGATGCCCGTGGACGAATCCTTGAGCGACGCAGGGACGATCCCCGCGTTCTCGAGGGCTTGCCAGCTCGTCTCGAGCAACAGGCGATGCTGCGGGTCGACGTGCTTGGCCTCACGGGGGCTGATGGCGAAGAACGCCGCGTCGAAGAGATCGATCTCCGGGAGCAACGCCGCGTCCCGGACGTACGTCTTGCCCGTGGCGCTCGGATCGGGATCGTAGAGCGCGTTGGTGTTCCACCGGCTGTCGGGCACCGGGCCGACGGCATCACCACCTCGCAGCAGAAATTCCCAGAAGTGGTCCGCGTCGCTCGCATCTTTCGGAAGGCGGAGCGACAGGCCGACGATCGCGACGGGTTCGTCGCTGGCGACGTGCTCGAGCGATATTCCCTTGGCGGCGGCGCCTTCAGCCGTGCCCAGCATGGGCGCGAGAGACTCACGCAAGAAGCTCGCGATCCGCTGCGGCGAGGGGTAGTCGAACGTCACCGTCGACGGCACCTTGAGCCCCGTGACCTTCTGCAGTCGATTGCGAAGGTCGACGGCCATCAACGAATCGAGGCCCAGGTCGAAGAACCCTTTGTGGTTCTCGATTCGAGACGGATCGGTGTGGCCGAGGACCGCCGCCGTTTCGGTGAGCACGAGGGAAACCAGATGCCGCAGGCGATCGCCTTCGGACAGATGCCGAAGCTTCTCGGTAAGCTCGGTCCCTTGCCGGCCCGAGGTCTCCGTCGAGGCTTCGAGCGCGCGCTGCACCTCCGGTAGCTCGTGGAACAGAGGACGCGGCCGGGCCGCCGCAAAAGTCGGAGCGAAACGAGCCCAATCCATTTGGGCCACGGCGAGGTTCGTCTCGTCGTCCGCGAGCGTCTGCCCGAGTGCGGCGAGGGCGAGTTCCGGACGGATCGGCAGGACACCTCGCTTGCGCAGCCCGGCGTCACCGTCTCGCCCGTCGGCCCATGCGCCCCATGCGATGGACGTCGCGCAAAGGCCGTGATGCCGTCGCTGTTCGGCGAGCGCAGCGAGGAACGTATCCGCTGCGCCGTACGCGCCTTGCTGACCGCTGCCCCAGACGGCCGCGATCGAGGAGAAGAGGACGAACGCGTCGAGGGGCCTGTCCCCGAGCAGTGCATGCAGGTTCTGCGCACCGAGCACCTTGGCCGAGAGGACCTCGGCGACCTCGGTGACCGTCATCCCGTCGAGCGGCGTCTGTTGGCTGATGCCGCTCGCGTGCACAACGGCATTCACCGCCGAGCCTTGCGCTTCGAGCTGCACAAGCAGCGCCTCGAGCGCGTCCCGATCGGTCACATCGCAGGCTGCGAGGGTGACCCGAGCGCCCAGCGCCGTGAGCTCGGCAGAAAGGGCGGATGCGCCTGGCGCGTCTGGGCCTCGGCGGCTCGCGAGCACGACGTGCTCGGCGCCGTTTTGCGCGAGCCAGCGCGCAGCATGTCCGCCGAGCGTGCCGGTGCCACCGGTGACGAGGACCGTACCTTGCGGCGCGTACCCGGGCTTCGCCGATGCCGCGCTCCTCGGAGCGCGCACGAGGCGCCGGGCATAGAGGCCCGCGGGGCGCAGCGCGAGCTGATCTTCACCCTTGCGCTCGGCGACCGCCGCGAACAAGCGAGCCAGCCCACTGGACTCGAGCGCGTCGCTGGGAAGATCGACGAGACCACCCCAGCGCTCCGGATGCTCGAGGCCGACGATGCGTCCCATGCCCCACGTCATGGCCTGGACGGGACTCGTGAGCGGATCGGAGCGCCCGATCGAGACGGCACCGCGGGTCAGGAGCCATAGCGGCGCATCGACGCCCGCGTCGCCGAGGGCCTGCACCACGGCGAGCGTGAGCGCGAGTCCCGCGGGCACGCCGGGATGCTCCGGCAGGAGCCCTTCGTCGAGGGCCGAAAGCGAGAGGACACCGCGCAGGGACGTGCCTTCCGGGCAGACTTCGCGCACCCGTTGTGCGAGGACGTTGCGGTCCATGTCGCCGGACGTGGTGCGCAGCCACTGCACGCCGGCCCCATGCTCGGCGAAGCCCCGGGCCAGGACGTCGGGCAAGGCGTCTTGCGACGCCTCGGGGACGATGAAGAGCCACCTGCCCGTGAGATCCGGTTTGGAGCTGCCAATCGCCAGCGGCGGGAGGGGCTTGAAGACGACGCGGTACCGCCAGCCGTCGACGGTACTCCGTTCCTGACGTCGCGTGCGCCACGCCGAGAGCGCGGGCAAAAGGGAGGCGAGGGCCTGGCGATCGCCCTCGACGTCGAGCGTGTCCGTGAGCGCGTCGAGATCGCCTCGCTCGACGGCGCTCCAGAACTCCGCGTCCTCGGCATCGACGGGAGAACCGACGGCGTCGTTGGCCTCCGATGCGTCGAGCCAGAGGCGCTCGCCCTGGAAGGGATACGTGGGGAGATCCGTGCGACGAGGTTCGAAGGGCTGAAAGAACGCGTTCCAGTCGAGTTGGTGCCCTCGGGTATGCAGCTCGGCGAGCGAGAGAAGGAGGCGTGCGAACCCGCCTTCGTCGCGTCGAAGGGAGCCTACGACGGCGCCGCCTCGTTCATGCTGTTCGAGCGTCTCGTTCAGCGGGACCGCGAGAACGGGATGCGGGCTGACCTCGACGAAGAAGCGATGATCGCCATCGAGGAGGGCAAGGGTCGTGTCATGAAAGCGGACGGGCTGACGGAGATTCCGGTACCAATACGCGGCATCGAGCTCGGTGCCCTCGAGCCGTGAAGCCGTTACGGTGGAGAACAGTGCGAGGTTCGCCGCGCGCGGAGTGAGGCCCTCGAGCTGGGCCAAGAGCTCATCGTGGACGGCGTCGATGGCGTCGCAATGCGAGGCGTAATCGACCCGCACCTTTCGCGCGAAGACCTTGGCGGCCTCGAGATCGCGCAACACCTGATCGATGGCGTCGGGATCTCCGGCAACGACGGTGGACCTGGGGCTGTTCGCGACGGCGACGGCCAGCCTTGGCCCGAAGGGTTCGAGGTACTTCCGCAGGTCGTTTTCGCCGAGTTCGACGGCCGCCATGGCGCCCTTGCCGGCAAGGCGCGTGAGCGCGCGGCTCCTCAAGGTGACGATCTTGGCCGCATCGTCGAGCGACAGCGCACCGGCGACATGGGCGGCGGCAATCTCGCCCTGACTATGCCCGACGACGGCGCTGGGCACGACGCCGAGGGAACGCCAGAGCGCCGCGAGGGCGACCATGACCGCAAAGAGCGTGGGCTGGACGACGTCGACGCGGTCGAGGGCGGGACCCTCGCCGCGGAGAACCGCGCGGAGCGACCAATCGACGTAGGGAGCGAAGGCGCGCTCGCACGCGTCGATCTGGTCGCGGAAGACGTGGGAGGTCTCGAGCAGGGGCAGGGCCATGCCGACCCACTGCGAGCCCTGACCTGGAAAGACGAAGACGACCTTGCCGTCGATGGCGCGTGTCCCCGAGACGGCGTTGGCCGCGCTTTCATCCCGAGCGAGCGCGTCGAGGGCATCGAGGAGCTGCTCGCGGTCCGTGGAAACGATGGCGGCGCGGTGATCGAAATGGGCGCGGGAAGTCGCAAGAGAAAACGCCAGATCGAGGATCTCGGTCTCGGGGTGCGCGGCGAGGTGCTCGCGCAGTCGGGTGGCCTGGGCGCGAAGTGCGAAGTCGGACTTGGCCGACAGGAGCAGCGGCAGGGCGGAAGGGCTCGCCTCTGCGGAACGGGACTCGCCGGCCGGCGAAGGGGCTTGCTCGAGGATGACGTGGGCGTTGGTGCCGGAGATGCCGAACGAAGAGACGGCGGCGCGGCGAGGTCGCCCATTGGAAGGCCAAGGGAGGGCCTCGGTCAAAAGGCGGACGGTGCCCGGAGACCAATCGATGTGGGGAGAAGGCTCCTTGACATGGAGCGTCTTGGGCAAGAGGCCGTGCTGGAGGGCGAGGACCATCTTGATGACGCCGCCGACACCGGCGGCCGCCTGGGCATGCCCGATATTGGACTTGAGGCTGCCGAGCCAGAGGGGCTGCTCGGGAGAATGGTCCTGGCCGTAGGTGGCGAGGATGGCGTGAGCTTCGATGGGATCGCCGAGTGTGGTGCCAGTACCGTGGGCCTCGACGGCATCGACATCGCGGGGAGCGAGATGCGCGCTTTGGAGGGCCTGCCGGATGACGCGCTCCTGGGCGGGGCCGCTCGGCGCGGTGATGCCCTGGCTCCTGCCGTCCTGGTTGATGGCCGAGCCGCGGAGTACGGCGAGGACGGGGTGGCCATTTCGCGTGGCATCGTCGAGCCGTTCGAGCAGGAGCAGCCCGACGCCCTCCGCCCAACCGGCTCCATCGGCGTCGGACGAGAAGGACTTGCAACGGCCATTGGTCGCCATGCCGCGCTGCCGGCTGAACACGACGAACGGCATGGGCGTCGCCATGATGGTGGCTCCGCCCGCGAGCGCGAGCGAGCACTCCCCATGGCGCAGCGCTTGGGCGGCGAGGTGAATGGCCACGAGCGAGGAGCTGCAGGCGGTGTCGATGCTGATCGCGGGGCCTTCGAGGCCAAGGGTGTAGGCGATGCGGCCGGAGGCGAGGCTGGCGAGGTTGTCGATGCCGACGTAGGCCTCGAGATCGTCCGGCACGTTGCGAATGCCGTAGTCGTTGTCGACGATGCCTACGAAGACGCCCGTGGGCGAGCCATGCAACGTGGTGGGATCGATGCCGGCGCGTTCGAGGGTCTCCCATGCGACCTCGAGGAGAACGCGCTGCTGCGGATCGGTGGCGAGAGCTTCGCGAGGACTGATGCCGAAGAAGTCGTGATCGAACCGGTCGGCGTCGTCGAGGAAGCCTCCTTCGCGGGCGTAGCTCTTACCGACGGCCTCGGGATCGGGATCGTAGAGCGCATCGATGTTCCATCCCCGGTTGTCGGGGAACGAGACGACGACATCGCGGCCGTGGACCAGAAGCTGCCAGAACTCGTCGGGGGAACGTACGCCACCCGGAAAGCGGCAACCCAACGCGACGATGGCAATGGAGGCATCCTCCGACGCGGCGGCCGGCACGATGGCCCGCGTGGTGGGCGCCTCGGCATCCGTGCCAAGGAGCTGGGCGGAGAGAAAGCGCACGAGCGCATCGAGCGTCGGATGATTGAAGAGCAGCGTCGCCTGAAGCCGCAATCCCGCCATGACCGCGAGGCGGTTGCGAAGCTCGACGGCCATGAGCGAGTCGAGGCCGAGCTCCTTGAGGGGGCGCTGAGGCTCGATGCTGCTGGGGGACGCAACTCCGAGGACGGTGGCGACTTCTGCCCGGACGAGGTCGAGCAGGATGCGAGCGCGATCGTCGGCCGGGAGTGCGCGAAGCCGCTGCGCGAGCGAGGAAGAGACCGTGTTGGTGGCGAGAGGCTTGGCGGCGCGAGCTCGGACGAGGCCTCGAAGCAACGCCGGTACATCGGGACGAGCGCGGAGTGCGGCGGCGTCGAAACGGGCGGCGACGAGCGCGGCGTCGGGGCGAGCGAGGGCGGCATCGAAGCGTGCGAGGCCGTCCTCCGTGGACATGGCGCGGAAGCCGGTGCGCGCGATGCGGGAAAGGTCGGCGGCCGAAAGATGAGCGGTCAGACTGCTCTTCTCGGCCCAATACCCCCAATCGAGCGCGATGGCGGGGAGGCCACGCGCACGGCGATGGTGAGCGAGTGCGTCGAGGAAGGCGTTGGCGGCGGCGTAGTTGGCCTGGCCCGCGCCGCCGAGGACGCCGGAGATGGAGGAGAAGAGGACGAAGGCGGAGAGATCGAGGTGCTGGGTGAGCTCGTGCAGGTGGAGCGCGGCGTCGAGCTTGGAGCGCAAGACCGAGTGCAAGCGCTCGGGGGTCAGTGCGGTGAGCAGACCATCGTCGAGGGCACCCGCGGCATGCACCACGGCCGTGAGGGGGTGCTCGGCGGGGATGGACGCGAAGAGTGCTTCGAGCGCAACCCGGTCGGCGACGTCGCAGGCGGTGAGGGTGACGCGTGCGCCCTTGGCCTCGAGATCGCGTTTCAGGTCGAGGGCGCCCGGAGCGAGAGCGCCTTGGCGCGAGGTGAGAAGCAGGTGGGAGACGCGATGCGTATCGACCAAATGATGCGCGAGGCGTTTGCCCAGGGTGCCGGTGCCGCCGGTGATGAGCACCGTCCCTTCGCCACCGAGAGGCCTCGGCATTGTAAGAACGAATTTGCCGATTTGACGAGGCTGCCCGAAGGCGCGGAAGGCCTGCGGCGCACGGCGAATGTCCCACGCGGTCACCGGCGGTAGACGGAGGACGCCACGCTCGAACAGGGCGACGAGCTCCCGGAGCATTCGCTGGATCTGGTCGGGATCCATATAAACGAGATCGAAGGCCTCGTAGACGACACCCGGATGCGCCGCAGCGACCGCCTTGGGATCGCGGATATCGATCTTGCCCATCTCGACGAAGCGACCACCGCGCGGCAGGAGGCGCAGCGACGCATCGATGAAATCGTCTTTGAGGCAATTGAGGACCACATCGACGCCGCGGCCCTGGGTCCCACGGAGGAAGTGCTCTTCGAAGTCGAGTGAGCGCGAAGACGCGATGTGGTCCGCCTCGATGCCAACCTCGCGCAGGCTTGCCCACTTGGCCGGACTGGCCGTCGCAAAGATCTCGGCGCCGAGGCACCGCGCAAGTTGGACGGCCGCCGTTCCCACGCCACCGGCGGCGGCATGCACGAGCACCCGCTCTCCGGGCTGGAGCTTCGCCTGCTCGACGAGGCCGTAGTAGGCCGTCAGGTAGGCGACGGGAACGGAGGCGGCTTGGAGGAACGACCAGCCCGCGGGGATCCGAATGACCCACCGTTGGTCCGCCACGGCGAGCGGTCCAAACGAAGCGGCGAAGCCGCCCATCACCCGGTCGCCGGGGGCGAGATCGTTCACGCCCGGCCCGACTTCCGTGATGACGCCGGCGCCCTCGGTACCGAGCGGCCCCACGTCCCGCGGGAGCATCCCGAGCGCGTCGAGGACGTCGCGGAAGTTGAGACCGGCGGCGTGAATGGCGATGCGCACGTGGCCCGGAGGGAGAGGGGCCGTGGCGTCGGGATGCGGAGCGAACGTGAGGCTTTCGAGGTCCCCCTTGTTCGCAATGTGGAGGCGCCAGGCCGTCTCGGCCGGGACGATGCGCGCTCCGTCCGGAAGGGAGCGTGCGAGCCTCGGAACGAACCGACGGCCCTCGCGAAGTGCAAGTTGAGGCTCGTCGATCGCGAGTGCCGAACGGATCGCATCGTGCGAGGCGGTGGTGTCGTCGATGTCGACCAGAGTGATGCTGCGGTCGGAATTTTCAGCCTGCGCGGAGCGCACGAGCCCCCAGATCGGAGCGTGGGAGAGATCGAGGACGTCTTCATCGACGTGCGTGGCCATGGCGCGCTTGGTGAGGACGACGAGGCGGCAGGCGCCCAAGCGCTCCTCGGCGAGCCAGGCTTGCAGGAAGGCGAGCGCGTTGGCCGTGGCTTCGTGGGCGTCGGCGATGCGCTGCTCGGTCGTTCGGGCGCCGTTCGGGCGTGTCGTCTGCGCGAAGACGACGACGTCCGGCGCGCCGTCTCCGAGGTTCGCGAGATCGGCGACGGCTTCGACCTGGACCCAGCGTGATGGCGCGCTCGGCGATGCATCGAGGGGCAGCTCCGTCCAATCGACGCGCAGGAGCGCATCGTCTTGGTGAGCCCCTGCGCCGCGCAGCTGCTCCGGGGACACGGAGCGCGTGACGAGCGCTTCCACCGAAGCCACGGGCTCGCCCGTGACGTCGGCGACCACCAACGAAACGGTGCTCTCGTCCTTGCGTTCCAGACGCACCCTCAGGTTCGAGGCGCCGACGGCCCGCAGTGCGATGCCGGTCCACGAGAACGGCAGCCTGATCTCGGTTGCCCGGTGCGCGTCGTCGAGGCCCATCGTATGGAGCGCGGCATCGAACAGCGCCGGATGGAGGCCGAACCGGGCCGCATCGCTCGCCGCACCCTCGGGCAGCCGAACCTCCGCGAAGACCGCGTCGCCGCGCTTCCACGCTGCGGCGAGCCCACGGAAATCCGGGCCATAGGCGAGTCTTGCGTCCGCGAGGCGCTCGTAGAAACCGTCGAGCGCGAGCGGCGTGGCGCCCGGCGGTGGCCAGGTGCGCATGTCGACAGCCGCCGTACCCGGGCCTGCGGGGCCGAGAACGCCCGTGGCGTGGGTGGCCCAGGCTGCGTCGCTCGGAGCGTCTTCGGGGCGGCTGTAGAACGTGATCGGTCGCCGGCCGGTCTCGTCGGGCGTACCGACGGAGAGCTGCAGAAGGACGGCCCCTTGGGCAGGCAGCGTGAGCGCGCTCTCGAGCGTGAGCTCGTCGACGCGATCGAGGCCCACGCGATGGGCCGCGGCAAAGGCAAGTTCGACGAACGCCGTGCCAGGCAAAAGGACGGTGTCGAAAACGGCGTGGCCCGCGAGCCACGGGTGCTCGCCGAGCGACAAGCGCCCCGTGAAAAGGAAGCCGTCCTGATCGGCCAACGCAACGGTCGCACCGAGCAGCGGATGGTTGGCCGAGGCGAGCCCCGCGGAGGCGACATCCGCCCTCGCGGAGGTGGACTCGTCCAGCCAGAACCGCTGGCCTTGAAACGCGTACGTAGGAAGCTCGACCCGGCGAGCCCCGAACGGCTCGAAGAAGGCTTTCCAGTCGAGCGGGAGCCCGTGCGTGTAAAGTTCGCCGAGAGAAAGCAGGATGCGATCGATCCCGCCTTCGTCCTGCCAGAGCGAGCCGACGACGGCCGAAGGTTGCTCCTCGGCTTCGAGCGTCTCCGTCAAAGGCAACGTCAGCACCGGATGGGGACTGATCTCGACGAAGAAGCGGTGCGAATCCGCGAGAAGTGCCCGGGTCGCGTCGGCGAAGTGAACGGTCTTGCGAAGATTGTCGAACCAGTAATCGGGCGTGAGCGCGGTCCCGTCGATCTTCTTCCCCATCACGGTGGAGTAGAAGGCGACGCGTTCGGCTCTGGGCTGGATCCCAGCGAGATCGGCCAGAAGCTCATCGCGCATCTGGGCCACCTCTTTGCAGTGGGAGGCCACATCGACGCGCAGCTTGAGGGCGAAGACCTGCTCGTGTTCGAGCTGACGAAGGAGGGCGTCGATGGCCTCGGGCTCACCCGCCACGGTGGTCGCGTGCGGGCTGTTGACCGCGGCGATGGCGAGCCTGTCCCCAAAGGGTTCGAGGTAACGTTGGACGTGGCTCTCCCCGAGCTCGATGGCGGCCATGGCGCCGAGGCCGGCGAGTCGCGCGAACGCGCGGCTCCTCAAGGTGACAATCTTGGCCGCATCGTCGAGCGACAGCGCACCGGCGACATGGGCGGCGGCAATCTCGCCCTGACTATGCCCGACGACGGCGCTGGGCACGACGCCGAGGGAACGCCAGAGCGCCGCAAGGGAGACCATGACCGCGAAGAGCGTGGGCTGGACGACGTCGATGCGGTCGAGGGACGGCCCCTCGCCACGAAGAACCGCGAGGAGCGACCAATCGACGTAGGGAGCGAAGGCGCGCTCGCACGCGTCGATCTGGTCGCGGAAGACGTGGGAGGTCTCGAGCAGGGGCAGGGCCATGCCGACCCACTGCGAGCCCTGACCTGGAAAGACGAAGACGACCTTGCCGTCGATGGCGCGTGTCCCCGAGACGGCGTTGGCCGCGCCCTCATCGCGAGCGAGCGCATCGAGGGTATCGAGGAGCTCATGGCGCTCTGTCGAAACGATGGCGGCGCGGTGATCGAAATGGGCGCGGGAAGTCGCAAGAGAAAAGGCCAGATCGAGGATCTCGGTCTCGGGGTGTGCGGCGAGGTGCTCGCGCAGTCGGGTGGCCTGGGCGCGAAGTGCGGTGTCGGATTTGGCCGACAGGAGCAGCGGCAGGGCGGAAGGACTCGCGGCTGCGGCACGGGACTCCCCAGCCGAAGCAGGAGCTTGCTCGAGGATGACGTGGGCGTTGGTGCCCGAGATGCCGAACGAGGAGACGGCGGCGCGTCGAGGACGCCCATGGGAAGGCCAAGGGAGGGCCTCGGTCAAAAGGCGGACGGTACCAGGAGACCAATCGATGTGGGGAGAAGGCTCTTTGACGTGGAGCGTCTTGGGCAAGAGGCCATGCTGGAGGGCGAGGACCATCTTGATGACGCCGCCGACACCGGCGGCCGCCTGGGCATGCCCGATATTGGACTTGAGGCTGCCGAGCCAGAGGGGCTGCTCGGAAGAATGGTCCTGGCCGTAGGTGGCGAGGATGGCGTGAGCTTCGATGGGATCGCCGAGTGTGGTGCCTGTACCGTGAGCCTCGACGGCATCGACATCGCGGGGAGCGAGATGCGCGTTTTGGAGTGCCTCGCGGATGACGCGCTCCTGGGCGGGGCCGCTCGGTGCGGTGATGCCCTGGCTCCTGCCATCTTGGTTGATGGCCGACCCGCGAAGGACGGCGAGGACGGGGTGGCCATTTCGCGTGGCGTCTTCGAGCCGCTCGAGCAGGAGCATCCCGGCGCCCTCCGCCCAGCCTGCGCCGTTCGCATCCGCGGAAAACGCCTTGCAACGCCCATCGGGCGCCATGCCCCGCTGCGGGCTGAACACGATGAACGGTGAGGGCGTCGCCATGACCGCGACACCGCCGGCGAGGGTCAGCGAGCACTCGCCGTTGCGCAACGCTTGGGCGGCGAGGTGAATGGCCACGAGCGAGGAGCTGCAGGCGGTGTCGATGCTGATCGCGGGGCCTTCGAGGCCAAGGGTGTAGGCGATGCGGCCGGAGGCGAGGCTGGCGAGGTTGTCGATGCCGACGTAAGCCTCGAGATCGGCGGGCACATGGCGAGCTCCGTAGTCATTGTCGATGACACCGACGAAAACGCCCGTGCGCGACCCGTGCAGGGTGCCGGGATCGATGCCGGCGCGTTCGAGGGTCTCCCATGCAACCTCGAGCAGAACGCGTTGTTGCGGATCGGTGGCGAGAGCTTCGCGAGGACTGATGCCGAAGAAGTCGTGATCGAACCAATCGGCGTCGTCGAGGAAGCCTCCTTCGCGGGCGTAGCTCTTACCGACGGCCTCGGGGTCGGGATCGTAGAGCGCATCGACGTTCCATCCCCGGTTGTCGGGGAACGAGACGACGGCGTCGCGCGCCTCGACCAGGAGGTGCCACAGGTCGTCGGGGGATCGTACGCCGCCCGGAAAGCGGCAACCCATGGCGACGATGGCAATCGGGTCGTCGCTTGCAGGGGCCGTGGCGATGGTTGGCACGGCTGCCGGGGTGTCGACACCAAGGAGCTGGGCGGAGAGAAAGCGCACGAGCGCATCGAGCGTCGGATGGTCGAAGAGCAGCGTCGCTTGGAGTCGCAACCCCGCTGCGGCGGCGAGGCGATTGCGAAGCTCGACGGCCATGAGCGAATCGAGGCCGAGCTCCTTGAGGGGCCGCTGAGGCTCGATGCTGCTGGGGGACGCAATGCCGAGAACTGTGGCGACTTCTGCCCGGACGAGGTCGAGCAGGATGCGAGCGCGATCGTCGGCCGAAAGTGCGCGAAGGCGCTGCGCGAGCGAGGAAGAGACCGTGTTGGTGGCGAGAGGCTTGGCGGCGCGGGCTCGGACGAGGCCTCGAAGCAACGCCGGTACATCGGGACGAGCGCGGAGTGCGGCGGCGTCGAAACGGGCGGCGACGAGCGTGGCGTCGGGGCGAGCGAGGGCGGCATCGAAGCGTGCGAGGCCGTCCTCCGTGGACATGGCGCGGAAGCCGGTGCGCGCGATGCGGGAAAGGTCGGCGGCCGAAAGATGAGCGGTCAGACTGCTCTTCTCGGCCCAATACCCCCAATCGAGCGCGATGGCGGGGAGGCCACGCGCACGGCGATGGTGAGCGAGTGCGTCGAGGAAGGCGTTGGCGGCGGCGTAGTTGGCCTGGCCCGCGCCGCCGAGGACGCCGGAGATGGAGGAGAAGAGGACGAAGGCGGAGAGATCGAGGTGCTGGGTGAGCTCGTGCAGGTGGAGCGCGGCGTCGAGCTTGGAGCGCAAGACCGAGTGCAAGCGCTCGGGGGTCAGGGCGGTGAGCAGACCATCGTCGAGGGCACCCGCGGCATGCACCACGGCCGTGAGGGGGTGCTCGGCGGGGATGGACGCGAAGAGCGCTTCGAGCGCAACCCGGTCGGCGACGTCGCACGCGGCGAGGGTGACATGGGCGCCCTTGGCCTCGAGATCGCGTTTCAGATCGAGGGCGCCCGGTGCGAGAGCGCCTTGGCGCGAGGTGAGAAGCAGATGCGAGACGCGATGCGTATCGACCAAATGATGCGCGAGGCGTTTGCCCAGGGTGCCGGTGCCGCCGGTGATGAGCACCGTCCCTTCGCCACCGAGGGGCCTCGGCAGCGTGAGAACGAACTTCCCGACGTGATGGGCTTGCGCAAGGGCGCGGAAGGCCTGGGGTGCACGTCGCATGTCCCACGCCGTGACCGGAGGCGGCCGAAGGACGCCGCGCTCGAAGAGGGCCACCAGCTCCGTGAGCATCTGCTGGATGCGCACGGGGCCGGCATCCACGAGATCGAAGGCTTGGTAGGCGACACCGGGATGCTGGGTCGCGACCACGCCCGGCTCGCGGATATCAATCTTGCCCATCTCGATGAATCGTCCACCGCGGGGCAGGAGGCGAAGGGACGCGTCGACGAACTCGCCCTTGAGGCAGTCGAGAACGACGTCCACCCCGCGGCTTTGCGTGGCCCGGAGAAAGTCGGTCTCGAAGTCGAGCGAGCGCGAAGACGCGATGTGCTCCGAGTCGATGCCGGCATCGCGCAGGCTCGGCCACTTGGCCGGGCTGGCCGTCGCAAAGATCTCGGCGCCAAGGCTTTGCGCCACTTGGACAGCGGCCGTTCCCACGCCGCCCGCCGCAGCGTGCACGAGCACCCGCTCTTGGGCCTGGAGTTGCGCGAGTTCGACGAGGCCGTAGTAGGCGGTGAGAAAGATGACCGGGACGGAGGCGGCTTGCAGAAACGACCAGCCCGCGGGGATCCGGATGATGGTGCGGTGATCGGCGACGGCGACGGGCCCAAACGCAGAGGAAAAGATGCCCATGATCCGATCGCCGGGGGCGAAGAGCCGGACGTCGGGGGCAACCTCGGTGACGATACCCGCGCCTTCGGTGCCGAGCGGCCCCACGTCCCTGGGGAGCATTCCGAGCGCGTCGAGGACATCACGAAAATTGAGCCCGGCGGCGTGAACGGCGATGCGGACCTGGCCAGGAAGGAGAGGCGCGGAGGCGTCGGGATGCGGAGCGAACGTGAGGCTCTCGAGGGTCCCCTTGCTCGGAATGTGGAGGCGCCAGGTCGTGTCGGCCGGTACGATGCGTGCCTCGTCCGGAACCGAGCGCGCAACCCGCGGAACGAACCGGCGGCCCTCGCGAAGTGCGAATTGAATCTCGTCGCCCTCGAGCGCGGAACGGAGGGCTTCGCGCGAGGCGGCGTCGTCGTCGATGTCGACGAGGACGATGCTGCGGTCGGGATTCTCGGTCTGCGCGGAGCGAACCAGCCCCCAAATGGGAGCATGGCAAAGATCGAGGACGTCTTCATCGACGAGCGTGGCGATGGCGCGCTCGGTGAGGACGACCAGTCGGCGCGAAGCAAGGCGCTCGTCGGCGAGCCAGGCTTGCAGGAAGGCGAGCGCGTTGGCCGTGGCTTCGTGGGCGTCGGCGATGCGCTGCTCGGTCGTTCGGGCGCCGTTCGGGCGTGTCGTTTGCGCGAACACGACCACGTCCGGCGCGTCATCTCCAAGGTTCGCGAGATCGGCGACGCCTTCGACGCCTTCAACTTGCATCCAGCGTGACGGCGCGCTGGGCGATGCATCGAGGGGCAGCTCCGTCCACTCGATGCGCAAGAGCGCATCGTCACGGTGGACGCCGGCGCCGCGCAACTGCTCCGGTGACACGGAGCGCGTGACGAGCCCTTCCACCGAGGCGACGGGCTCGCCCGTGGCATCGGCAACTGCCAGCGAAAGGGTGTTTCCATCGAGGCGTTCGAGGCGCACCCGCAGGCTTTCCGCGCCGAGGGCGCGCAACGCGATGCCCGTCCACGAGAACGGCAACACGATATCGGCCGCGCCATGAATGTCCTCGAGCCCGATCGCGTGCAGTGCGGCATCGAGCAGCGCAGGATGGAGACCAAAACGGTCGGCGTCCGCCGCGCCCACGGGAAGCCGAACCTCCGCGAAGATCGCGTCGCCCAGCTTCCAGGCGCCGGAGAGCCCCTGGAAATCGGGCCCGTACACGAGCCCCGCGGCGGCGAGTCGCGCGTAGAGCCCATCGAGCACGAGGGGCGTGGCACCCGCGGGAGGCCAGGCGCGAAGATCGAACGCCGGCGCAGGCTCGCCCGGTGTCGCAGGGGCGAGAATCCCCGTGGCGTGCGTCGTCCAGGGCGCGCCATTCGGAGCATCCTCGGATCGACTGTAAAGGGTGAGCGGTCGCCTCCCGGTGGCGTCGAACGCACCGACAGCGAGCTGCAGAAGGACGGCGGCTCCTTGGGGCAGCGCGAGCGCCGTCTGCAGGGTGAGCTCGTCGACGCGATCGAGCCCGACGCGGTGCGCGGCGGCGAGGGCAAGCTCGACGAACGCCGTGCCGGGCAAAATGACGGTGCCGAAAACGGCGTGGCCCGCGAGCCAGGGGTGCTCGCCGAGCGACAAGCGCCCCGTGAAGAGGAAGCTATCCTGGTCGGCCAACGCGACCGCCGCGCCCAGCAGCGGGTGCTCGGCGGAAGCCAACCCCGCGGAGGCGACATCCGTGTTTCGGGTGTGCGCGGCATCGAGCCAGAATCGTTCGCGCTGGAAGGCGTACGTGGGAAGCTCGACGCGGCGAGCGCGGAAGGGCCGGAAAAAGGCTTTCCAATCGAGCTCGTACCCGCGCGCGAAAAGCTCGGCGACGGAGAGAAGGAGCCGGCCGAAGTCGCCGTCGTCGCGACGAAGGGAGCCAATGGCGACCGGTGTGGCCTCGACCGGCGAGCTCTCGAGCGTCTGGTGGAGGGCGAGCGTGAGGACGGGATGCGGGCTGACTTCGACGAAGAAGTGATGCCCGCCCTCGAGCAGGGCGAGGCTCGCGTCGTGGAAGCGGACCGTCTGGCGCAGATTTCGGAACCAATAGGCCGCGTCGAGCTCGACGCCGCCGAGGGCCGAACCCGTGACCGTGGAGTACAGCGGAATGCTCGAAGCGCGCGGCGTTAGCCCCTCGAGCTGGGCCAAAAGCTCGTCGTGGACGGCATCGACGGCGGCGCAATGGGAGGCGTAATCGACGCGGACCTTTCGTGCGAAGACCTGCTCCTTTTCAAGGATGCCGAGCAGCCCATCGACCGCTCCAGGCTCGCCGGAGACCACGGCGGAGCGCGGGCTGTTGAGCGCCGCAATGGACAGCTTTTCCCCGAACGGCTCCAGATACGTCGAAAGGGCATCCACCCCGAGTTCGACGGCGGCCATGGCGCCCTTGCCGGCAAGGCGCATGAGCGCGCGGCTTCGCAAGGTGACGACTTTGGCGGCGTCTTCGAGGGACAGCGCACCGGCGACATAGGCGGCCGCGATCTCGCCCTGGCTATGGCCGACGACGGCATCGGGCTCGACGCCCAGGGAACGCCAGACGGCGCCGAGGGCGATCATGACGGCGAACAGCGCGGGTTGGACGACGTCGACGCGGTCGAGGGAGGGCCCCTCACCGCGAAGAACCGCGAGGAGCGACCAGTCGACGTACGGAGCGAAGGCGCGCTCGCACGCCTCGATCTGCTCGCGGAAGACCTGGGAGCTCTCGAGCAAGGGCAGGGCCATGCCGACCCACTGCGAGCCTTGCCCGGGAAAGACGAAGACGACCTTGCCATCGCCCGTACGAACGCCACGCGCCGCGCACTCCGGTGTCCGTCCCTGCGCGAGCGCGTCGAGACCGGCCATGAGCTCGGCCCGGTCCCGAACCACGAGTGCGGCCCGGTGATCGAAGTGAGACCGCGTGGTGGCGAGGGAAGCCGCGACGTCGACCAGCTCGAGCTCCGGGTGGGCCTCGAGGTGGGCATGCAGCCGCCGCGCCTGAGCAAAGAGCACGGCTTCGGCCTTGGCCGAAAGCAACATGGGAAGCGCTGCGGGCAAAGGCGAACGCGCAGGGGACTTCGAGCCCGCCGCGCCGGGAGCGGGGGCTTCCTCGAGGATGACGTGGGCGTTGGTGCCGGAGATGCCGAACGAAGACACTCCCGCACGACGCGGCACGTTCCATTCGGGCCAAGGCATCGCCGCACGCGGAACGGCGACCGCAACGTCTTGCCATGCGATCCGCGGGTTCAACTCTTCCGCATGGAGATGAGCGGGAATGCGCCCGTGCTGGAGGGCCAAAACGGCCTTCAGCAAGCCGGCGATGCCCGCGGCGTATTCGAGATGCCCGACATTGGTCTTCACCGACCCGAGGAGCACGGGCTCGCCGTCTTTCCGGTCACGGCCATAGACCGCGCTCAATGCCTCGACTTCGATCGGATCGCCGAGGGGCGTACCCGTGCCGTGCGCCTCGACGTAGCCCACGGACGCAGCCTCACAGCGTGCATCGGCGAGGGCGCTGTTCAGCAGCGCGACCTGGGAGCTTCCATTCGGCACGGTGAGGCCGCTGCTGGCGCCGTCGTGGTTCATCGCCGACCCACGAATGACCGCCCAAACGCGATCGCCGTCGGCAAGGGCCTGACGGAGACGTTTGAGAACCACGACCGCGCAGCCCTCGCCGCGTCCGTACCCGTCGGCGTTCGCCGAGAACGTCTTGCAGAGCCCATCGTCCGACAGCGCGTTGCTGTTCTTCAGCCACGCGAACGTGCCCGACGACAGAAGGAGCGATGCGCCACCGGCGAGGGCGATGCTGCATTCGCCCGAGCGCAAGCTCTGGCAAGCGAGATGAATCGCCACGAGCGACGAGGAGCACGCCGTATCGACCGCAAGGCACGGGCCTTGGAGCCCCAGCACGTGCGAGATGCGGCCTGCGGCGACACTCGGCGACGTTCCCAGCCCCGCGTGCGCGTCGGCCCCGACCGAGTCCGTCGCTTGCTGCCGTGCTGCTTCGTACTCGGACGGACCGATGCCGACGAAGAGTCCCGTTTTCGTCCCGGCCAGAGCCTCCGGCACGATGGCGGCGTTCTCCAGTGCCTCCCACGAGACCGCGAGCAAGAGGCGGTGGGTAGGATCGATGCGCAAGGCCTCCCGCGGCGAGACGCCGAAGAACGCGGCATCGAACTCGGTCACATCCGAGACGAACGATGCCCGCGTTCCCGCGAGCATGGCTCGGTCGGACTCGGACCATGCCGCCATCGCCATGCGATCGACCGGGAAGGGCGCAGCCGTCGCGCGGGCCTCCTCGAGCATGCTCCAGAAGCCGCCCGCATCTCGAACGCCGCCCGGCAATCGGCAGCCGACTCCCACGATCGCGATGGGATCATCGACGGAGGCGGCGGGGATTTCCACGGACGGCATCGGCTGCGCGTCTTCCGAGAGCGAGAACGCTTCGAGCACGAAGTTCGCAAGGCGGTCGACGTTCGGCCGCGAAAACGCGATGGTCTCCGAGACGGGCTGCTCCATGCGGTCGGACAGCCGTCGCGAAAGCGCGACCATTTGAACGGAGCGCAGGCCAAGCTCCATCAGGCCCGTGCGCTCTGCACGCATTTCGCTCACAGGCCTGCCGAGAACCTCCTCGAGCTCTTGAAGGACGAGGCGGCGTGCAATGCGGAGGCGGTCACCCTGCGACGTCGCCGAAAGGACCCGTCGCCAGCCGGACGACGCCTTCTCGGTCTCCTCGGAGGCCGCCTCGCCTGCGGGCCGTACGACGCGAAGCGAGGATGCAGCGGACAACCCGTCCCAATCGATGTCGATTCCCTGAGCGTGCAGCGCCCCGAGACCGGTCATGAGTCGAGGCCAAGAGCTCTCCTTGTTGCTCAAGGACGAAAGATGAACCGCATCCGTCTCGCCGAGGCACTGCGCGGCGAGGTTGGTGAGCGTGGCGCCCAGGCCGATCTCCACGTAGGCCGTGACACCACGCCGCGCGAGCGCCTCGATCGCAGCCGCGAAGTGGACTGGCGCGAGCATGTGGCGGACCCAGTACTCGGGCTCGAAGGACTCGATTTCCCGTCCGGGCTCCACCGTGCTGACGAACGCGATCTGCGGGGGATGATGCGGCACCGTCTCGGCCGCGCGACGAAGCGGCTCGGTGGCCGCCGACATGACCGGCGAGTGAAACGCGTAGGCCGTCGCAAGCGGCGTAGTTTTGATCCCCTGGGCCGTAAGATCCCGTGTGAGCGCTTCCAGCGAAGGTGTTTCGCCGGAGAGGACCAGGCTTTCCGGCGCATTGAACGACGAGATGACGACACGCCCCGCGTACTCCGCGAGGTATGGGCCAAGTCGCTCCGCGCTCGCTTGCACGGCGCACATCGATCCCGACGGAACATGATCGTGCATCGCCCGAGCGCGCCCCACGACCAACCGCAGGGCTTCGGGCAGCGACAAAACGCCCGCGACGTATGCCGCAGCGTGCTCTCCAAAGCTGTGGCCCACGACGGCGTTCGGGTGCACTCCCCACGCTCGCCACAGGTTCGCCAGCGACACTTGGAGCGCAAACAAAGAGACGTTGTTGAGGACGAGATCGCCCGTGTCTCGGAACAAGATGTCGAGGAGTGAGGTGCCGATCAGCGGATCGGCATGCCGCGCGCACTCTGCGAGGCTCGCGCGGAAGGTCGGGCTGGTCTCGAATAGCTCACGCCCCGCGTCGGCCAGATCGGAGCCCAGCCCCGTGAACAAAAAGGCTACGACCGGGCGCCTTTTGACGAGGCTGCGCGCACCGAGCAACGGAACTCCGCCGCGCGCGATCTTTCGAAGACCGTCCAACAACGTCTCCCGATCGTCTCCGACCAACGCCGCGCGGTGCGATCCCGAGGGCGGCTCGTGGACGATCGCGCGGACATCGGTCAGCGCCGGATTCTCCCGAGCCTCTGCGGCCAGGTCCAGACCCAGTTGCACCGCACCGGCGTGAAGCTCGACTTCGGTCCCTGCGGTCAGCGTCCAGAGCTTCGCCGGCCTCTTCGTCGAGGCCAATCGCTCCGCCTCTCGGCTGCCCTCGACCCACGCCGGCACAGCGGAAAAGGCGCTATTTCGGTGGCGATACCGGACATGGAAGCTATGCCGCGTGTAGGGGATGCCGCGTTCGTCGCCGAGCGCGGAAATCGCAGCTCGCAAATCGGCATCGAAGGCCTCCCGCTGCGCCGTAGGAACGACGGAGTAGAACGTCTCCGAGCGAATTTGCCAGGCCCAATGCCGCTCCAGCGTATCGTAATGAGTCTCCGACTCCTCGTGGATGGTAAGGCCTTGCGGCTTTAGAAACGAAAAGAACTGGTCGACGACATTCCGGTCGAAGGACGCCAGCATCGACGCGGCCCGCAGCCGGGACTCGAGGCCGACGTACTTGTTCAAGACCTCACCGGTTGCCCGGGCGAATTCGCTTCCCGTGTTCACGCCGGCGAACCACAGATCGACGTCCGCATCGGCTTTGAGCACGCGCCGGACTTCCGCCGAGGCTCGCCGCTCGTCGTTTACCCAGTGGAGTGCCCAAATGCTGATGAGATAATCCACCGACGCATCGGGCAGCGGCAGCTCTTCGAACCGACCGTCGCGAAACTCGACCCGATCGATTCCCGATGCGCGGTGCTGCGCCAAAAGGCGCATCTGCTCGGCGGGCTCGATTCCGACGAACGTCGCGGACGATGGCGCGCGACCTCGAAGGTGGTGGATGGCAAGGCCCGTCCCGCATCCAACATCGACGATGAGACGATGCTTGGGGAGGAGAACGATGCGTTCATAGGCTTGCCGAGCCAGCTCGCCCCAGAACGATGTCTCGTTGGACTCTCCGTCGTATTTGTCCGCAATCGCCGAATAGCTCGTCGCCGTAGTGTTCGAAGTCATTGTCTTGGAAACTTTCAGAAGCGCGAAGGCAAGCGGGAACGTTGCCGAGTCCGACGGGCGCGGCGAGCCTTGGAAAAGCTAATCGTCCACGACGACGTGCATGTACGGCGGGAAGTCCTGAATCCTCGAGTAATCGTTCTCGAGGATCGAGACGCCGCCTTCTTTGTGGACTTCGCGGAATCCGGCAAACTTGTACGTGACGTACATCACGCGGTTCCGATCGGTGGACACGAACTCCGCGCGCAGTCGCACGCCGGCCGAGTGGGCGCGACGAATGATGTGGTTCAGGAGGACCGTGCCGACGCCGCGCGACATGACACGGCAGGACATCAGCAGCAGCTTGAGCGTGTGCACTTCTGAGCCGCGCTCGACCAGCGCGAGCCCAATCTTTCCATACGTCCCGTACTTGTCGTCGAGGCCGGCGATGTAAAGGTCGTGGGTCGTCGAGGTGCGGAAGGCATTCAGCTCCTCGTAGGAATACGTGTAGCCGGTCGCATTCAGCTGATTGGTGCGGAGCGTCAGCTCCTCGGCGCGCTGCAGATCGTCCTCGACCGCCCTCGCGATCGTGAACCGCATGTTCAGCGAGGCGAGGAAGTCGTCCGGGCTGCCCTGGTGGCCGTCCTCCACCTCCTTGCGCGTGATGTCGGCGAGGTACATCTGGCGGCGCATCCGCGAGTCGTTCGTCACGAAGCGCGGGTTCATCTCGGGCAACTGCGGCATCGAGGAGACCTCGGCTGCGTCGATGCAGCGCACCGCCGGCAGCGAGAAGCGGACCTCGTCTCGCTCGAACGGCTGATCGTCGACGAACGCGATGGTGTCGATGCCGATGTTCAAGGCCTCGGCCACCGCCTTCACCGACGAGGACTTCTCGTTCCAGTGGATCTGAGGGTGCAAGAAGTAATTCTCGAGGCCGAGCTCGCGCAGCTTTGCCATCGCCGTGGCATGGTCGTTCCTGCTCGCAATGGAGTGGAGAATGCCGCGCTCGTCCAAGGTTCGCAGCACGTCGACGACGGCGCTCCGAACCTGCACGTTGCGATCCTCGAGCAGCACGCCGTCCCAGAGCGTGTTGTCGAGGTCCCACACCACACATTTCACGGCCTTCTTCTTGTCGTCGCGCGGCGCGACCATCTCTTGTGTCACGGCTGCCTCCAAGGCGCTGTTCCTTCGCGGCGCGGCGCCGCGGCATAGTCTTGGTACCCATACTCCGCGATCGTGATCTGCTGGATCTGGGAGCTGCCTTCGATAATCTCCATGATCTTGGCGTCGCCGAGATAACGTTGCAGCGGATAGTCCCCGCTGCAGCCGTTCGCACCGTGGAGCTGGACGGCATCCGTCGCTGCGCGCATCGCCGCCGTAGAGGCGAAGTACTTCGCGATCGATGTCTGCGCCATGGCGCGGGGATCGCGCGTCTCGCGGAGCGTACCCGCCTCGACACAGAGAGCCTTCGCGGCGTGATAGCCGGTCATCATGTCGGTGATCTTTTGCCGCACGAGCTGGTGCTCACGCAGCGCGACGCCGAACTGCTCGCGGTCTCGCGTGTAGGCGATCGATGCCTCGAGGCACGCCTCGAGAATGCCGACGCAGCCCCACGCGACCGTGTAGCGACCCGAGTCGAGTGCGGCCGCTGCCACGTGCGAGGTCCCGAGGCCCGGCCGCCCCACCATGCGATCGCGCGGGACGCGGCAGCCATCGAACCGGAGGCTCGCGGTCATCGACGCCCGAATGCCGAGCAAGTCCTCGATCGGCGCGACCGAGAGCCCGGGCGTGTCCCGCTCCACGAGGTACGCCGACGGCCCCTCTTCCGATCGCGCGAACACGAGGAACAGGTGGGCGAGTTGGCCGTATGTGGTCCACGTCTTGTGGCCGGTGAGGACGACGTCATCGCCCTCGACGACCGCTCGCGTCTGGACGCTCTTGGCATCGCTGCCCACATTTGGCTCCGAGAGCGCCAGCGCACCGAGCGTCGTGCCGGACGCGAGCCTCGGAAGCCACGTCTCCTTCTGCGCGCGGCTTCCCCAGCGCAAGATGGATTGGGCCACCATCGTGTGCACCGTGAGCAGGCTTCGCAGTGACGAACAGCCGCGTCCGAGCTCACCGGCCAGGATGCCCAATGCCAGGGCCCCGTAGCCGCGCCCGCCGAATTCACGCGGGATGGCGGCACCCAGGTATCCATGCTCGGCGAGTGCCGTGATCGTCTCTGGACGCGTGCGCTGCTGCCGATGGGCGTCGTCGGCGAACGGCGCGACGTGCCGCTCGACGAAGGCGCGGAACTCCGTGGCGTGTTCGGTGACCGACGCCGTCGTCATCGCATCACTCCACCGGCGCGGGCTGCGGTGCCTTCTTCCGCTCGATGAACGCGCACATCGCGTGGATCGTGCGGAAGTTGTCCAATTCGAGGTCTTCGTTGTCGATCTCGATGCCGAACTCGTGCTCCAGAAAATTGACGAGCTGCAAAGCAAACATGGAGCTGACGAAGCCGAGGCTGAAGATGTCATCTTGCTCGGCGAGCTCGTACCCCGGGAAAAAGCGTGCGAGATAGGATGCGATTTTCTGTTTGGATTCCATGTCTTCTCACTCGTAGGAGAAAAAGCCTCGGCCGGATTTCCTGCCCCAAAGACCCGCGTCCACCATCTTTTTGAGGAGCGGGCAGGGGCGGTACTTGTCATCGTTGAAGTTCTCGTAGAGGACCTCGATCGAGTACAAAATCGTGTCGAGTCCGATGAGATCCGCCGTCTCCAGCGGCCCCATTTTGTGCTCGAAGCACGTCTTGAAGATGCGGTCGACGTCTGCGGGCTGCGCCACGCGGTCTTGGACCAGGAACGCCGCTTCGTTGATCGTGAGCATCAATACACGGTTCGATACGAAGCCCGGCGAGTCTTCGACGATGACGCACTGCTTGCCCATCTCGGCGAGGAAGCGCTTGCCGGCGTCGAGCGTCGCGGGCGACGTGTGGAATCCGCGGATCATCTCCACCATCGGCTTCATCGGGACCGGGTTCATGAAGTGCATCCCCACGACTTGGGCGGGGCGTTTGGTCGCCGAGCCGATCTTCGTGATCGGGATGGCCGAGGTGTTCGCGGCGAAGATGACGTCCGGCCGACAGATCGCGTCGAGGCGGGCATAAACGTCCTTCTTGACGTCCCACTTCTCGACCACGTTCTCGACGACGAAGTCGACATTCGCGAGCGCGTCGTAGTCGACGGTGAAGTTGACACGGCTCATCACGTCCCGCGAGTCCACGGCGACCTTTTTGAAGAGGGCGACGGTACGAAGGCCAGTCTTCAACTCCTTGCGCGAGCGCTCCAGGACGGCGTCCGATACGTCGATCAGGACGACGTCATGTCCTCTGTGCGCGAGGTCCTGCGCGACGCCTACGCCCATCACTCCGGCGCCAACGACGCCAACGGATCGAAACTCCATGTCGATGTTCTCCGAGATCAAAGGCCGTCGCGGACGGCGTAGAGGTTGTGGATGTTCGTCCCCGCGTACAGCTCGTCCTGCTGCACCGTGACCTTGAAACCGTGCTGCGCGAGCCGTGACCGGAGCACCTCGACCCTGCCATCCGCATCGTGGGCCTCGAGGACGACCTGCCGGATCATCGGCCAGTGCTCGTCGTCGATGCCTTCGATGACCTCGAGCTCGCACTTCTGGACATCGATCTTGATCAGATCGATCCGTTCGACGCGCTGCTCGCGGATGACGTCGCTGAGGCGACGGAGTTTGGCGGTAAAGACGGTCGACTGGAAGCGGACGTCCAGCAGCTCCTCCTCGAACCCGGCGACCTCGCTGACCTCCGCGACGCCTGCCTTCTTCTGATTGGAGATGATGGTCTTGAGGTTGTGTTTTTCCTCGGCCTCGTCGGCGTGGAACGACGACATACCCGTGCTGCGCGGATAAAAGGTAAACGAGGCCTCGCCCTCGACGTTCGACACCCCCACGTTGAGCGCGGTCGCGCGAATGCCTTGCTCGGCGATGTTCTTGCTGAGAATCTCGAACATGCGCGGCGCGGGCTCGAAGGAGAACACGCGAACGTCCTTCGCCTCCCGATGGGCGAACAGCGTGAACAAGCCGATGTTGGCACCTACGTCGAAGACACAGGCCCCGTCCGGGATGCGGATGCCGTGCTTGACGTACGATCGGTGCGCGAAGATGTCGTCGTAGAAGTGCTGCGTCTCGGCCAGGTTCTGGTGGCGGACGACGAGGCCGTTGGCCAGAGCGACGGTGGGGATGGCCTCTTGCGGAGCCGCGGTGGACTGCGTGGCGAGGCGACCGGACTGACCAGACTGACCCGACGGCGCGCTGACGCTTCGACCCGACTTCGTGGCCTCGATGGCGGCCGCCATCGCGCGCAGCGTGCCCGCCTCGTAGATGCGACGGAGCGGGAAACTGACACGAAACGACCGTTGAATTCGGTTGATCAGCCTCGTGGCGGTGAGGGAGTTGCCACCCAACTCGAAGAAGGAGGTGGTCGGCCCAATCTTGTGCCCAGGCAGGAGCTGGCTCCAAATCGCCGCCAGGTCCCGCTCCGTGCGCGTCTCGAGCTCGGCCTCTGCGGTCGGCGTGCTGGGCGTCGTGCCGTGCGTTTCCGCGTCCGACGCATGATCCGCGAGCGGCTGCGCCGGGAGAGCCGCCGCATCCAACGCCGCGTTCTCCACCCAGAGGCGACTCACCGCCTTGAAGAGCGCGACCGTGTCCGACTGCGGATCGTAGGCGTGCCGCATCGAAGCAACGATGAGCCGATCGGGGCGCGCACCGATCCCCGGATCGAGCAAGACGATGCTGCTCAGCGACTGCCCGGGACCCACCTCGAGGAACACGCGCTCCGGGCGCTCGGCGAGCGTGTGAAGACCTTCGCGGAAGCGCACCGGACTGCATAGGTGCGCGGCCCAATAGGCGGGGTCGAGGACCTCGGCCTCCGTGATGAACCGCCCGGTGACGTTCGAAACGTAGGGGATGGCCGGCGCCCTGGGGGCATACGTCTTGGCGAGCGCCGTTACCCGGTCGGCGATCGGGCGCATCATCGCGGAGTGGAATGCGTGCGACGTTTGAACGCGCCGAACGGTCACGGCCCGGCCGGCGAGCGCTCGTTCGAGCTCGCCAATTTCCTCGGGCGCGCCCGCGACGACGGTGAGCTCGGGGCCGGTGACCGCCGACAAGGAGAGGTGCCGTCCCAGCAGCGGGAGCACCTGCTCCTCGGGGAGGTTGACCGCGAGCATCGCCCCTGGGGGAAGTGTTTCAATCAACTGCGCGCGTCGCGCGACGAGCGTCAAGGACGCCTCGAGCGAAAGGACGCCCCCGAGGCACGCGGCGACGTATTCGCCAAGGCTGTAGCCAATCATGGCGTTGGGGCGGAGACCCCAAGCCTCCAGAAGCTTCGCGACCGCATATTCCACGACGAAGAGCGCCGGCTGCGCGATGCTGGTTCGATTCAGTCGCGTTTCATGCGCGCTCGGTGCCCGGTCATCGCGTCCGAGCATCCTACGCAGATCGACCGCGCCCTTCGACGAGACGTTCGGGGTGCTCTCGTGCTGGGCCTTGGTCGGGTAGATGAGATCGCGCAGGTCGAGACCGAGTTCCGGCTTCAAGAGCTCCGCACAGCGGTCGATCTCGGCCCGGAACGTCGGTTGCGTCCGATAGAGCTCGGCCCCCATGTCGAGGTAGTGATCGCCCAATCCAGGCAACATGAAGGCGATTGGGCGCGCCGTCGCAGTTGCCGGTCCGATGGCGACGACCGGCTCCGCGCCCTCACCGAAAAGGAGGGCCGCCCGGTGACCGCCTTGACCCGCGGCGTGCAGTTCGACGATGCCGCCCCCAGGCGGGCGTACGTGCTGGAGCGCCGCCCGCACCTGCGACTCGTTGGGCGCCGACACCAGCGCAAGGGAGCACGGCGTTCTGGCCGTTCGATCCTGAGCAGGGGCTCCCGCCCGAATCTGCATGGAGGTGGTCATAGGGGCTTTGTCACTCCAGTCCGCTTGAAGTCGATAATGATGGTGCAACGCGAAGGGAATCGAGTCGGGTTGGCGGCCGACGGAACCCACGCTTGATTGCTTGATTAAGTGGGCGGCCCCGATCAGGCGATCGAGGTCGAATCCATTGAGATGGACATAAGCGCTTACGCGCGCGGCATCACCGCGCTCGCAGACTCTGGTCATGATGACTTGGTACGGCTCGCGACGAATCCCTTTGCGGGATTCGTGGTTCGATGATCCCCCCCAGAAGCTTCCGAAGAGCACGGGGTTGCTCCGATGAATGGCCCGCTACGCGCCGTACTCGATGTCGGGCGCGGCGTTACTGCCGTCGGCGTACATAGACACGATACGAAGAAATTCGTCCGGAGTCACGTGCCTACCGTGGTGAAACTAAAAAGTAACTCGGTCCTCTGTACTTTTCCGTTCGTCATGGGGTTACCGGAGTCCGTTGGTGCTTGCTCTATACGAAGAATGTCTTTCTCCGCATTTGGCCTGCGGCCATTTCGAGAATGAAAATAACGAGTCGTGCTCGGTGAGGTGCAGACGAGTAGCTCGCCGCTATACCGAGCTCCACGTCGGCCGCGCTTTCACCACCATCTGCGCACGCGGCGAAGATATGTAGTCACGCGCGCACCAAGTTAAGTCGCGAAAGTAAATTTCTCTCCAGTGCTTTCTCCCATCGTCATGGGATTACCGGAGATGCACCACGTGTATCTCTATGTACTAATGTGGCCATGTCTCTCCATTAGCGCGTGGACATTTTTCCAAACTGGATATCGGGCCGTGCTCCTTTCGATGTCCAGGGGCCGGCGACGAGTGGCTTGCCACGATACCGAACGCCACGTTGGCTCGCGTTTTTGGCGAGATTTGCGCACGAAAACGCGGTGGAAGCGCCCTGACCGTAGCCCTGCGCGCCAAACTGACCCTGCAATCCAGTTTTCTCTTGCACTTTCTACTCATGATGGGGCGCGGAGACCGCGGTGGTTTATCTCCATATGATATGTGCGGACTGGGTGTGTTCGGATCGTCGCGATTTTAATTTCAATTGTCGGCGCACAATCAAACGGGCCCGGCGGCGCTACTCTCGAACGAAGCGCCGCGCGCGGGGCGGGAGAGCGTAGGCACCTGCGGCTCGCCGAAAGTTCAGCGACTCCATGGTGGTGGCATGGCCGTAGTCTTCAGTGCGACAGGTCATTGATGCGGACGTTGTCAAGCTCGACAACCTGTATTGACTTGGTCCGGCCCATTGCGCAAGTCGATAGTCTTCCAGCCAAGCAACTACGTCTCCTGCAAGGAGAAATGCAGTACCCGCTGCGAGCCCTGAACGTGCATTCGTCCGCGTGAAAGCTCGGATCTCATTTGATTGCCGACCGGTGGCGATTGGCCGCAGCTCGGAATCCGTCGAAGGCGTTTCGACGAGCTGCTACTCCCATATCGAGGCCCCCGTGCGACGACGAAGGTGCATATGCCCGACTCGACACGAAGAGTGCCGTCGGACTCAGGCTCGACGGTGTGATGAAGACATCGTGGCGCTGATACGGCACTAGATAGTGAGCGCAGGTTGCCAACGATTGGTCCGATGTCCGAACGACTTCGTGTGGCGCCGCACGCGCGGAGGCGGGCGCCTCTACATCACGCCACGATAGACACGATAGCGTCGACACCAGCCCCGCCAACTCGGGACGGGGCGGTCACTCTCAGCAGCGACGCGGTCGAGACTCACGCGTGCGCGCAGGTTGAGGAAACTGACGAGGTTGACGATCCGAGTTCTACAATCGAACTCGGTCTATCAAGCCGCATCGGAGAGTGCTGGGTTCTCTCCGGATAATTCGTGGGCGCAACAGGATTTGAACCTGTGACTTCGTCCGTGTGAAGGACGCACTCTACCGCTGAGTTATGCGCCCCAGCTAAGCAACGTTTCGTGATGAGCGAAGTAACCTAGTTGCTCGAGAGCTGCAAGAAAATCCGACGCTAAACGTTCGGCGCGTCGCCGGACGTGGCCGGAAGGACGTGCGCCACCTGCGCGACCTGTACGATCGGCGCGACAGGGGAAGGAGAGGTGGCCGACGCTTGCGGGGTCGCGTTATGACGCCCCAGGGAAAGGGTGCCGAAAAAGATGCCCAGGGTCAGGGCAAGAACTGCGAAATGTCCGAGAAACGCGCCGGAGCAGCCGGCAACGGCGATGGGGGCAAGAGCAGCGAGGCACCAGGGGGTAACTTTCATTGCAGTCTTTCTTCTCCGGGGGAGCACCGCGATGCCTTCACTCGAAAGCGGATCGCGCGACATGCCTGGGCGTAGCCGTAATGGCCGGGGTGGTTGGAACTTGGTACGTGAAATGCCTGTTACCGGTCGCCCTACATGTAAGATAAGATACGATACCCTTGCGAGGGAGGCCAACTTCTACCGAGCTCGGTCCCGCTTCAGCAAGTGAAAGCGTCATGGCCTGCTCCTTCGCACCTTTTATTCCGTGAGCCGGTTTTCCAAAAAGTCTCTCATTTCCATAAGTTACCGCTGCGTACTTTTTTTTACCGTGGGCGTGGGGCCAACAGCCTGTGTGCGTGGGAACACAAAAGCTCTGACGGGCTCGAGACGTGCGGGCTATGGTGCGGGACGCTTGGTCCCTCTCGTGCGAGCGCTCCCTCTGGTGGTGACGGCGTGGATGGTGTGCCTCGGCTGCCGTGCGGTCGACCCGGGGCCGAACTTCGTCGTGGCCGAAGAGCACTTCAACGAGGACTACTTCTATTGCCACGTCGAGCCGGCGCTCATCTTCAATAAGCGGTGTGGCCCCGGCGATCCGGCGGCGGGCGATCCGGGCAACGGCTGCCACTACAATGCCTCGGCGGTGAGCGGCATGGTGCTCGTGGAGCACGAGCCCATCGACTGCGCGGGCGGCGATCATCCCGTCGACCGCACGCGGGTAGGGGCGGGCAGCTCGGCGCAGGGGAACCTGCAGTCGGTCTCGCTCGAGATGAGCCGCGATTACCTGACCGCGCCGCTTCTCGTGCGCCCGTCGGGGGCGAACCATCCGCGGGTCATCTTTCAACGCGACGACGCGGTGGTGGACACCATCCGCGCCTGGGCGGAGCAACCGTGAAGGGACTCGGGGCAACCGTGAGGCATCTTCGGGGGGCTTTTGCCGCGGCGATGCTCGCCGGCTCGCTCCTCATGGCGGCGCCGCCGGCACATGCCGCCGACGACGACGTGGAGGCCTTCGCGCGCGTGGTCGTGGACTCCGCCGAGCTGCGCAGCGGCCCCGGCATTTCCTACCGCGTCGTCACCAGCGCGCACCGGGGGGAGACCTTCGCCATCGACGGCCGCCCCGCCAGCGGCTTCTGGCTGCGGGTCTTCCTGCCCGATGGCCGTGCCGCCTACGTGCTCGGCGACCAGGTGCAGCCGTTCGCGGTGAGCTCCGACGATGCCGGCGGTCGCCCATCCCGCCCCGGCTTGCTCGCGCCGCCGCCTCTGGAAGGGGCACGCGGCGGCCTCGCCATCGTGGGCGGCATCTTCTCGGGCCCGGTGGACGACGGCTCGCGCGCATCCTTTGGCTACATGGAGATCCGCCCGCAGCTGGTGCTGCACAAGACCATCAGCCTGGATGGCTTCTTGGGCGATGCCCTCACCGCCGACGGCCAGCAGATTCTCTATGGCGCGGGCGCAACGATCCATTTCTTCCCGAGCTGGCCGATCTGCCCGTTCGGCACCTTGGGCGGCGGCGGGCTGAGCTCTTTTCCGACGTCCGACTCGTTCGTGCTCAAACGCCACGACTCCTTCGTGGGCCGGGTTGGAGGGGGATTGCTCCTCGCGCTGCGCAACCGCATCCTCGTCCGGCTCGAAGTGACCAACCTCACGCTGTTCACCGCCGACACGTACAAGAACGCCCAGACGTACGCGGGCGGCCTGGGGGTCTACTTCTAGTCATGCGCGTCGTCCTTCTTCTCCTCCTGGTGCTCGCCGCAGGCTGCGCCACCGTCAAGCCGCAAGAACGCGCGCTCCTGGCCGATCCCATCATGCAGTTCGACGGCGATCCGCTGGCCAACCCGCGGGTGCAGCACGCCATCGACAACCGCGAAGGATCGCACGGGGGCGCGGGCGTATCGGGCGGAGGTTGCGGGTGCAATTAGCCACCTCCGCGCCGGTATTTCTCGCGCTTTTCGCCGTGGCGACGGCGGCGCGTGCCGATGGCATTTTGCAATTCGACACGTCGCACACGCTCTACCACGAGGCGCCGACCCGCTCGAACATGACGGTGTACACGCCGTCGGTCGATCTGCGCGCGAGCCCGTTTTCGTTCCTGGACGTGCGCGGCGGCTGGGAGGCCGACGTGGTGTCCGGCGCCAGCGTGGCCGTCAAAGCAGGGCCCACGTACCAAGCCACGCACGCCGGCGCCGACGTCATCAGCTCCGCCAGCGTGAACGACGTGCGCAACGTGGCCAAGGGCGGATTCACCATCAAGCACGACGCGGTGTCGCTCTCGCCGGGCTACACGTATTCGACGGAGAAAGACTACAAGTCCCACGCCATCGACATCGCCGCCAAGACGGAGTTGTTCGAGCACAACACGCAGCTCGAATTCTCGTACGCGCACGATTTCGATCGCGTGTGCGATCGCGTGCAAGGTCTCAACGACGCCCCCTCGCGCTACCGCGCCTTGGAGAACTCCACCGGGTGCTTCGGCTCCGATCCGCTCCGCACCACCCGCGACATCGATCGCGACGGATTTCAGGCCAGCTGGTCGCAAGCTTGGACGCGCATCTTTGCCACGCAGCTGGTGTACTCGGCCGAGATCCTCCACGGCTTTTTGAGCAATCCGTACCGCAGCGTCATCCTGGGGGAAGGCCTCAAAGCACAGGAGCACCACCCCGAGAACCGAGGCCGCGAAGCGCTGACCCTCCGCGCGAACGTCTACCTCAAGCCGCTCCGCAGCGCCCTCCGCCTGAAGACGCGCGGCTATTGGGATACGTGGGACGTCAAAAGCCTCACCGTCGAAGCCGAGTTCGAGCGCTATTTCGGAGAAGCCCTCCGCGTCGAGCTACGCGGCCGCTACTACCGCCAAAGCGGCGCCTTGTTCTTCAGCGACGACTACACCGGCGGTGATTCCCCACTTGGTCCCAAAGGCCAATACTTCACCGGCGACCGCGAGCTCTCTCCCTTCAGCAGCATGCTTCTCGGTTTGCGTGCAACCTACACATTCCTCTCGAACCGCGGCCGCGTCCTGGGCTTCATGCAGAGCCTGAAACTCGGCCTCGGCGGCAACGCCATCCAATTCGACTACGACGGCTACACCCTCGGCGGCGCGGCCGTTGGAAATGCGCGCGCATACATTGCCAATTTCTCGGCCTCCGCGGTGTTCTAATTTAGAACGGGGATTCACCAAAAGCGCTTACAATGGCTGCGAGATGGCAGCATATCGGCGAGGCCCGGCCCGAGAGCAGCAGAGGCCGAAGACGTTGTGGATGCCTCGGTCCGTGGCGACGGTGGTGGCGTTTGCGTGTGCGATGGTCTGCTTCGCCGGTTTTGGGCTTGCCGGCGCCGAGCGCACCAAAGTCCATTGTTCGCGCGCCGAGGGGGCATGTCTCGTCCTCCGGGAAGGGATACTCTCGTCATCCATCGAACGACGATTTCCACTGGACACCTTGACCGGGGCTCGCGTCTACGAGAGGACGCATCCTTCGCGGGAAGATCTCACGACATACGGCATCGAGCTTCTTGCGAACGACGGGCCCGTGACTTTGTTTTGGGAGGACGCGCCTTCGGGCACGGTCACCCATCGCGAAGAGGACATCGCCCTCGCCGACGGAATCGACCGATTCGTCAAATCAGGCGCACCCGAGCCGTTCGTAAGCATCATCGGCAATTTTCTGCCAACCTGGATAACGGGCGCGGGCGTCGTATTCTTCGCGTTCATTCTCCTCAACGCGCGCGGCCGCATCGTCATCGACCCCGAGGCCAACCGAGTGACTCTGCAGCGCTGGCGATGGGTCGGCACCCGCCCGTGGGAGCTGCCGCTGGACGAGATCCAGCGCACGCGATTGCATCCTTTAAACGACGAAGATTCCCCGCGATGGGGAATCGTTTTCCAAATGAGCGGCGGGGACGCCGTCCTGCTCAGTCTTTCGCACGCGCGCCATCCAAAGCGCTTCGCCCTCGAGGTCGATCGCGCCATCGCGCAAGCCAAATCCAGCGTGCACTCGGCGCATCCCGACGTCGACGTCGAAGCGCGCGAGCTCCCTTCGTGAATGCGCGATTTGCTAGCGTGGAGACGGCGATTTGCCGGCGCGCTTGTCGGCAATGGCATTGACGACAGTCGCGAGGGGCTCTTGATGAGTCGAGCTCGGGATGCGAGAGTCGGTGGAATGAAGGGCGGCTCCTGGTTCGCGTTGCTCCTCGCAAGTACGATCTCGAGTTGCGGCGGGGTACCTCACGACAAACCGCCCACCCCGAAAGAAACCGGTGCGGTGCACGATCGTGCGGCGCGGGTCCGTTTTGGCGGGACCTTTCTCGCCATGCCCGATGGCGTCGCTGTTTGGTACAAGGTGGCCGGACCGGAACGCGCCCCCACGGTGGTTTTTCTCCATGGCGGCCCGGGGTACAACTCGTTCGCGTTCGAACGGAGCGCGGGCAAGGACCTCGAATCACGCTTCCGGATGGTCTACGTCGACCAGCGTGGCTGTGGCCGGTCGGGATTCGACGGTGCGAATAGCAACTACGGTATGCAGAAAACCGTGGACGACATCGACCGCATTCGCGAGGCGGTCGGCGCTTCCAAGATCGTGCTCATCGGTCATTCGTTCGGCGGCGTGGTGGCGGCCGAGTACGCGCACCGCTTTCCGGCACGGACGAGCGCCGTCGTCATGGTCGACACCATGCCCGATATCGGCGCCGCCATCCGGCAGCAGCTCCGGTACGCGGATTCGATCGCGGATGCCGAATTTCCGGATCGCGCCAAAGCGGTCCACGGGATCGTGCGCAGTGAAGGGGAGCCCTTCGAAAAAATCGCCAATCTGTATCGCACCATCGGCCGAGTGCCCCTTCAGCGAAAGATGCATTTCAACTCCGGTGAAGCCCAATCGCGCATGGAGGCCATCGACGAGCGCTCGCAGCTGCTCGGGCTCACCTCCGCCAAAGTGGTAAAGGCTTACGTCGACACGGGGTACGTGAATGGTTCGCCCGCGGGCGTGAGCGATCCCCTCGGCGTCCCCTCGATCCTCATCGCAGGGAGAGCGAGCCATGTCATTGGCGAAGAGAACATTCGCGATGCGGCCCGCGCCTGGCACGCCGACGTCGTATGGCTCGACGCCGGCCATTTCGTGTACTTCGAAGCACAGCACGACTTCGTCGATACCGTGACACGATTCCTCGACGACCGCGTCCGGCCCTAGCCGTCGCTTTCGCCGCGAAGGCCGTGTTTCTTCGCCATGTCGTGCAAATGCTTGCGATCCATCCGCGCTTCGCGGGCGGCGGCGCTGACGTTGCCGTGGTGGCGGCCCAAAAGCCATTTCACGTAGCGGCGTTCGAAGTCGGCGTCGTATTTGGCGCGCGTTTCGCGGTAGCTCTTCGACGGCTCGAATTGGAAGGGGCTGCCGCCCTCCGGCACGGACATGGATAGCGGGAACGTGATCGCGGATAGTTCCGTGCCGCCCGTGGGTTTCACCATGTAGATGGCCCGTTCGAGCACGTTGCGCAGCTCGCGCACGTTGCCGGGCCAATCGTGGGCCAGGAGCGACTCCAGCGATTCTTTGGGCAACACGAGATCCGAGGCGCTCGCGCTATTCAAGATATGCGTAATGAGCGGCGTGATGTCGTCGCGTCGCAGGCGCAACGGCGGAATCGTGATGGGCACCACCGCGAGTCGGAAATAGAGGTCCTCGCGGAATTTGCCCGCGGCCACCTCGCGCTCCAAATTGCGCTTCGTGGCGGCGATGACGCGCACGTCGGCCGCGAACGTCTTGTTGCCGCCCACCCGGCGGAACTCGCGGGTCTCCAGCACGCGCAGCAACTTGGGTTGCACGTCGAGGGGCAGTTCGCCAATCTCGTCGAGAAACACAGTGCCGCCGTCGGCGAGCTCGAAGGCGCCTTGGCGTGCCGAAACCGCGCCGGTGAAGGCACCGCGCTCGTGCCCGAAAAGCTCGCTCTCGATGAGCGAATAGCTCACCGCCCCGCAGTCCACCACCATGAACGGCTTGTTCGCCCGCGGGCTCTCTTTGCAGATGGCCCGCGCCAGCACGTCCTTGCCGGTGCCCGTCTCGCCCTCGAGGAGCACCGTCGCATCCGTCTTGGCGATGCGCTCCAGAATGGTGAAGATCGTCCGCATCGCGACGCTATGGCCAATGGCCCCGCCGAACGACTGCGATGCGCTCGGCAGCACGTCCATGCGCTGCGGTGCGGGCCGCAGGCCGATTTCCACCTCGCCCACGCGCAAAATCGTTCCCGGTGGGAAGATGCCTTCCTGCACGCGCGCCCCCGAAACGACGATGCCATTCGTCGACTCGAGATCGCGCACGAGCACACCGGCCACCGTGCGCGAAAGCTCGCAGTGGTGACGCGAGACGGTGTCGTCGGTCAGCACGAGATCATTGTCCGGCGCCTTGCCCACGCGCACCTTGCCCTTGAGCGGCAATGTCGCGCCCTTGCTGGCGCCGGAGAGAACGGTGACGACGACCTCCACGGCAAAGGGCGAAGGTCCGCCGAACGCGCGCGTGTCGGGCGATTTCATGGTGCCACCTCGTGGATGGCGGCCACCAAGTCGATGGAGGCGGAGTGTCCCTCCGCAAGGTGCACTTGGCGCGAGACTGTGGTGTTGCCAGCGTCGGTCGAGACGGCGATTTCCACGAGGTAGTCGCCGTCGGCGAGGCGCGGCGAATGGTCGACGATCCGAGGGGCGATCACCCCTTGGCCGTAGCGGAATGTGGCCTCGCGCGCAAAATATCCGCCGGGATCTTCGTCGGGCAGCGGACCGTAGTAGCGGACCTGAAGCTGGTTTACCCGGCCGGCCCCGCTTCCTAGGACGATGTGCACGGTTTGGTCGTGCGGCAATTTGGGGGACAGGATGAGCCCTATGGCCACGAAGATGAGCCCGAAGAGAACGATCAGGCCGGAGCGGCGGCCGAATCGCAATCCCGCCACGGGCCCCGCGTGCGGGGCCGCATCCGAGGGCGGAGGCTCCGGATCCGGAGAAGGCTGAGGGCTACTTTCCACGTACGGCGCGAACTCGGGCAACGAGACCGGCTAGGACTTTGTCCGAGACGTCGAAGCGCGGCATCTGATTTTTGCCATTGCGAATCGCGTTGGCGATGTCCGTGTCGCTCACCTTGGCTTGCCACTCGGCGCGCGTGAGGTCCGTCGCCTTCAGCATGGGGCCGTTGGGGCCGTCCCCACGTCCACCCATGCCGTGGCACGATGCGCACTGATTGTGCCAGGTAAGGGCCACCACGGAATCGTCTCCGGCGGGGGCCGCGGCGCCACCGCCAGCCCCACCTTTGCCAGGGGGAGCTGCTTGGGCACCCGACTGAAGGCGCCCACGCTCCTCGACCCGGTCATGATCGGCGGGCGTCCACTCGCGCGCATCCGAGGCGGAAGGGGCGCGATCGCAGCCGCCGAGGCCCATCGAAGCCGCGACGCACAACATACTGAAACTGTTACTGAAATAAGCTCTGAACGGTGCTCTCACGTCGGGTCTTTCGCCTCGCCGCCGCGGACGTTAGCACGAGGTGCCCCTCGACACGGTGAGGGAGCGACGCTACACCTCAAGTAGGCGTGGACCGATATAACCGGCCGCGACCGGGAGGAACATGTACTCGAACGCAGGGGCGCCGGGTAAGGCGACCGAGAAGAAGATCACCGTCCCCGATCTGCGCGGACGGAAGGTTTCCCAGGGCGGTGACGCCATCGCGATGGTGACGGCGTACGACTACACCATGGCGCGTCTCGTCGACGATGCCGGGGTGGACGCCATCCTGGTCGGTGACTCGCTGGGCATGGTGGTGCAGGGTCTTTCCAACACCATCCCCGTCACCTTGGAAGAGATCGCGTACCACGGGCGGGCGGTCCAGCGCGCCGGGGTGCGGGCGCACGTCGTCGGCGATCTGCCGTTCATGAGCTACCAAGTTTCCGTGGCGCAGGCTGTCGAGAGCAGCGGGCGCCTCATGAAAGAGGGCCTCTTCGAAAGCGTGAAGCTCGAGGGCGGCCTCGAATTCGCCGAGCATGTCTACCGGCTCGTGCGCTCCGGCATCCCCGTGATGGGCCACATCGGTTTGCTCCCGCAGACGGTGCACGCCCTGGGCGGCTTCAAGGTGCAGGGCAGGGGAGACGAGGCGGAGCAGAAGCTCATTGCCGACGCGCGCGCCATCGAGCAAGCCGGCGCCTACGCGATCGTGCTCGAGGCCATTCCGCCCGACGTTGCCGCCCGCGTGACCGCGGAAGTCGGCATCCCCACGATTGGCATCGGTGCCGGCGCCGCCTGTGACGGGCAAGTCCTCGTCTGTACCGACTTGCTCGGCCTCACGTCGGGCAAGGCTCCCAAGTTCGCCAAGCGCTTCACCAACCTGGGCGAGCAAGCCGTGCGCGCGGTGGCGGAGTACGTCGCCGAAGTACGCGAGGGCACGTTCCCGTCGGCGCAACACAGCTACAAACCGAACCGCGCCGCCGGCGAAAGATCGGTCATCGCCGCCAGCGACAGCCAAGACCGCCTCCACGCCTTCGACGAGCCCTTGGCGATCGATTTCTGGAACTGATCTCTCCGAGAGATTTGAACGGGAAGACGGGAAGGGCTGACGGCACGGACGTCGTGGAACGCTTTTTTTTAGGGTTTTCCGTTGGGCCATTGGGCCAACTGGAAACCCCAAAAAAAGCGTTCAGGGCTGCAGCGCGCCGTCAGTCCTTCCCGTCTTCCCGTCTTCCTGTAAATTCTCTAGCCGTTTCCTATTCGTGAATGCCGCCCGGGATCTTGTCGCGGCCTTCTTGCACGCGGCGGTTCCAGGTGTCGCCGGTTTCGGTGGCGGTTTCTTGCATGGTGATGCAGCCCGGGACGGGGCAGACGAGGGCGCATAGGTTGCAACCGACGCACTCGGGTTCGTCGACCCAGGGGACGCGGTCGCCGGCTACGGTGCCGAGGATTTGGGGGCGCGGGGCGGTGGCGGTGCCCGGGTAGTGGGCGTGGGGCGGGCGCTGTTGATCGTTGGGCCCCGTGAAAATGCACTGGTGGGCGCCGTCCTGGCAGGCGGCCACGCAGAGTTGGCAGCCGATGCACTTGTTTGCATCGATCTTCGCCACGATTTGGTAACCCAAATCGAGATCGCCCCACTCGCGGAAGCCCGGGATGGCTCGTCCCACGAGCTGGCGCACGCTCGTCATGCCCTGCTCGTCGAGGTAATTGGAAAGCCCGTCGATCATGTCCTCGACGATGCGGAATCCATAGTGCATCACCGCCGTGCAGACCTGCACGCTGGTGGAGCCCAAGGCGATGAATTCGGCGGCGTCGCGCCAATTCGAAATACCGCCAATACCGCTGATGGGGATCGTCACCTCCGGATCGCGCGCGAGCGATGCCACCATGTGCATCGCAATCGGCTTCACCGCCGGCCCGCAGTAGCCACCGTTCGTGGACGCATTGCCCACCCGCGGCTCCGGCACCAGGCGATTCAGATCCACGCCGATGATGCTCTTGATCGTGTTGATCAGCGAAAGCCCGTCGGCTCCGCCCTTCACCGCGGCGATGCCCGGATCCAAAATGTCGCCGATGTTCGGCGTGAGCTTCACCAGCACCGGCGTCTTCGCGAACTCCTTCGTCCACGCGGTGATCTCTTGAAGGAGCTTTGGCTCCTGGCCGACCGACGAGCCCATGCCGCGCTCGCACATGCCGTGCGGGCAGCCGAAGTTGAGCTCCAGCCCGTCCACGCCGGCGTCCTCACAGCGGCGGATGAGGACCTTCCAGTCTTCCTTCGTCTCGGTCATCAAGGAGGCGATGACCGCGTGCTTCGGGTAGCGCTTTTTCACCTCGCGGATCTCGCGGAGGTTCACCTCCAGGCCGCGATCGGTGATGAGCTCGATGTTGTTGAAGCCCATCACCTTCTGCCCGGCGTAGTCCACCGCGCCGAAGCGGCTCGACACGTTCACGATGGGATCGCCCAGTGTCTTCCACACCGCGCCGCCCCATCCCGCGTCGAAGGCGCGCATCACCTGCTCGCCGCTGTTCGCCGGCGGCGCCGACGCCAGCCAGAACGGGTTCGGACTCCGGATGCCCGCAAAATCGATGCTTAGATCCGCCATGATGTGCCCACGTCCCTCGCGACCTATTTCCAGGCCTGATTCAGGTACCGCGCCGTGTTTCGACCATCCGCCACGGCGTTCACCACTTCTTTGCCACCGTTGATGCAATCGCCGCCGCTGAACACTTTGGCGTTGCCCGTTGCTCCGTTGGCCGGGTCGGCCACGATGCATCCGCGTGCGTCGAGCTCCACCCCGGGGAACTCCGCCGCAATGGCATGCATCTTCGACTGCCCAATGGCCAGCGCCACCATGTCACAGGGCAGGACCTGCTCGGCACCGTCCACGGTGACCTTCAGCCCCGTAAGCTTGCCCTGCGCATCGCGCTCGAACGCCACCGGCGTCGCCCGGGTGACCAGGCGCACACCCTCTTTGCGTGCCCCCTCCATCTCGTGCGCGTACCCGCTCATGGACGCCGCGTCCCGCCGGTACACCATGGTCACTTCGGTCGCCCCCAGCAGTGCGCACTCACGCGCCACGTCGATGGCGGTGTTGCCTCCGCCGATGACCAGCACGCGTCCCAGCTTTCGCTCCGATGTCGGCGTGAGCTTCATCCGCTCGATCCACGCCGTGGCCCCGTAGACGCCGTCGCCGTCTTCGCCCGGGATGCGCAGCTTGGTGTCCTCGCCCAGGCCCACGCCCAGGTACACCGCGTCGTAGTCGCGAAGGAGATCTTTCCCGAACACGTCCTTGCCCAGCTCCATCCCGGTGGTGATCTCCACACCGAGCGCCTGCACCCACTCCACCTCGTGCAGGGCATCTTCCACGTGAAGCTTGTACGGCGCGATGCCCGTCGTATTGAGCCCGCCCGCAAAGGGACGCTTCTCGAAAATGACGGCCGCGTGTCCCTCGAGTGCCAAATAGCCCGCACACGCGAGCGACGCCGGCCCTGCACCGATGAGCGCCACCCTCTTTCCCGTGGGCGGTGCCGGCGTGAAAAGCACCGGTTTTCCCGCTTCCGTGGCCTTCTCCGTGGCGTAACGTTGAAGCCGCCCAATCTGGATGGGCTCCCGGTGCCATGCGTTGTACACGCAGGCGCCGACGCAGAGCACCTCCACCGGACAGACGCGCGCGCACGAATAGCCAAGCAGGTTTTGCTCGAAGATCGTTTTGGCGCTGCCCCGCACGTTGTCGGTCGCGATCTTCTTGATGAAGGTCGGAATGTCGATCTCGGTGGGGCACGCTTTGATGCAAGGCGCATCTTGGCAATACAGACAGCGGTCGGCCTCGGCCCTGGCTTCTGCTGCCGAATAGAGGGGCTTCTTGTCCTTGAGTTGCAGCTCGTCGCGTCGTTGCGGAAGTACGGATTTCACGGTGAAGGAGGCACTTTTACATTCGGGCATGAAGGGGTCAAGCTTCGCAGACGAGCTCGGTGCCGGCGTTGTATGATGGGCACCATGGGACGAACACTCATTCAAGGCGGTATTGTCGTCACGGCGGTCGATACCTACGAAGCGGATCTTGCTGTTGTCGATGGAAAGATAGCAGCTATTTTCGGCCCTGGCGCAGCGCCGGCCATCCAGTTCGATCGCATCCTCGACGCGAAAGGCAAATACGTCTTTCCGGGCGGCATCGATGCGCACACGCACTTGGACATGCCTTTTGGCGGCACGACCTCGAGCGACGATTTCGAGACCGGCACGCTCGCCGCTGCGCATGGAGGTACGACGAGCATCGTCGACTTTGCCATCCAGACGAAGGGCGATGCGCTCCGCAAAGGCATCGACACGTGGCACGCCAAGGCCGAGGGCAAGACCGCCATCGACTACGCGTTCCACATGATCATGACGGATGTGAACGAGTCCACGGCGGCCGAGATGGGCACCCTGGTCAATGAAGGTGTCACCTCGTTCAAACTCTTCATGGCGTATCCGGGTGTGCTCTACGCCGACGACGGGATGATCTTCCGCGCGATGCAGCGCGCCGGTGAGATCGGTGCGCTCATCTGCATGCACGCGGAAAACGGAATACCGATCGACATCCTCATTTCCCAAGCCCTCGCGAAAGGGCACACCGCGCCCAAGTACCACACGATCACGCGCCCGCAGATTGCCGAAGCGGAGGGGACGCACCGGGCCATCTGCCTGGCCGAGATGGCTGGCTCACCGGTCTACATCGTGCACCTATCGGCCGAGAGGGCCTTGAAGCAAGTGGTCGAGGCGCGCGATCGAGGTCTGCCGGTGTACGCCGAAACCTGCCCGCAATACCTTTTCTGCTCCGCGGACGATCTCGCACGGACGGAGGGTGAATATGGAGCGTTCGAGGGGGCCAAGTTCGTTTGCACACCACCGCTTCGGCCGAAGGAGATGCAAGAAGACCTCTGGCGAGGGCTGCGCACCAACGATTTGCAAGTGGTTTCGACCGACCACTGTCCGTTTTGCATGAAGGGCCAGAAAGAGCTCGGGCGCGACTCGTTCGCCAAGGTGCCCAACGGCATGCCCGGTATCGAAACGCGCCTTTACCTCTTGTGGGATGGCGGTGTCCGCACCGGTCGCATCTCCATGAACCGCTTCGTCGAGATCACCAGCACCGCCCCCGCAAAAATTTTCGGCCTTTACCCGCGGAAAGGTACCATCGCGGTTGGGGCAGACGCCGACCTTGTGGTGTGGGATCCCGAAAAGAAGCATGTCCTCAGCCAGAAGACGTTGCACATGCGGGTCGACTACTCCCCCTTCGAAGGCCAGGAAGTCACAGGCGGTCCTTCATATGTTCTTTCCCGCGGCAACGTGATAGTTGAGGACGGAAAGTACGTCGGAAAGAGGGGGGACGGACGATTCATTAAGCGATCAACCTTCGGATTGTGATACCCGCCCGGCGGCTTCCTTGATTTTTCGGTGAGGCCCCGCGAACACGAGTTAGGCGGGGTCTCGCCGGAGAAAGTCAGTTTCCGACCAGCGCAGTTCTTCCAGTTCAACAACCGGATCCAATCTTCCAGAAGGGCACACCCATGGCACGCTCGATTCTTTGGAAAGCCTCGTCTTTGTCGATTCTCGTTTGCGGGCTCGCAGCCCCCGCCCTGATGAACTGTGGCGGCAAAGCACCGGGCGGCGCCCCGGGCGGGTTGACCAGCGGCATCCCGGGAGCGGGAGGCGGCTGCCCGGATTTGGGCAGCGCGGAAGCGGTGGCAAAGGTCGACTTCGTCGACCAGTTCAAGGTGAGCGCGGAGAACGGAGCCAAGCTCAAGGCGGGTCTGCAGGCCTCGGCCGAGATTCAAGCGTTCAGCGCGAAGCTCGACGCGGACCTCAAGGCCGCGTGCGGCGGTCTCGCGAAGGACCTCGGCGTGACGGGCGACTTCAAGTCCGGCGAGGATTCGTGCAAAGCCGCCGCCGAGGCGATGAAGGGCGCGCGGGCGAAGTTCGGCGCGAAGGCCAAGCTGCAGATCGACACCACGCCCCCGCGTTGCGAAGCCTCGATGAACATGGTGGCCGACTGCGCTGCCAAGTGCGACGCGAGCGTGACGCCCGGCAGCGCCAAGGTGGAGTGCGAGCCCGGTAAGCTCTCCGGCTCGTGCTCGGCCGAGTGCTCCGGCTCGTGCGAGATGAAGGGCGCCGCCAAGTGCGACGGCACCTGCTCGGGCAGCTGCGAGGCGAGCTTCAAGGGCGCTTGCGGCGGCACCTGCGACGGCAAGTGCGACGGCAAGACGTCGAAGGGCGCGACCTGCAACGGCACCTGCGAAGGCACCTGCTCGGCGAACGCCAAGGGCAGCTGCGGCGGCAAGTGCAACGGCTCGTGCGAGCTCAAGGCGAAGGCCAAGTGCGAAGGCACCTGCACCGGTAGCTGCACCGCCGAGTTCAAGGAGCCGAAGTGCACGGGCGAGGTGACGCCGCCCAAGATGAGCGCCGAGTGCAAGGCTCACTGCGACGCCGAGATCAGCGGCAAGCTGGAATGCAAGCCGGCCCAGGTCATCGTCCGCGTCGAGGGCTCGGCCGATGCGTCGGCCGCGGCGAACTACAAGGCCGCGCTCGAGAAGGCGCTCCCGGCCATCCTCGTCATCGCCGAGGGCCAGGCCAAGCAAGCCAACAAGACGGCCGCCAACGTCAGCGTCGTCATCGAAGGCCTGCAGGGCAGCATCCAGGGCATGGCCAGCGGCGGCGTTGCTGCCGGCGCCAAGCTCGCCGGTTGCGTGGCCGCCCCCTTCAAGGGCGCCATCGACGCCGCCGCCAGCGTGAAGGCCGACGTCAAGGTCTCCGTCGACGTCAAGGCCAGCGCCTCGGCCAGCGGCAGCGCCTCCGGCTCCGGCAAAACCGGCTGATTCCGCGGTAGCCTGAAATGAAACGAGCCGAGTGCTGCGAAGCACTCGGCTCGTTTTGCTTTGTGAGAAACAAAGGAAGAAGGAACCGCCAGGACGCCAGGGTCGCCAGGGGGAAACGGCTGTTTTTTTTGTTTTTGGGAAACAACAAAAACCAAAAACCAGGGGCCAGATTCGGTTCAATCTGGCGACCCTGGCGTCCTGGCGGTTTCCTCTTCTGCGGTTCTAAATCTTGGTCATGTCGCCGTACGTTTCTGGGCGGCGGTCGCGGTAGAATTGCCAGGTCTTGCGGACTTCTTCGATTTGGTCGAGGTCCGTGACGGCGGTGATGAGTTCGTCCTTGTCCTCGGAGGCCGTGGCGAGGAAGTTGCCGCGCGGGTCGACGATGTAGCTCGTGCCGTAGAAGCGGCCGATGTTCCACGGGGCTTCCGTGCCGACGCGGTTCGAGGCGGCGAGGAAGTACCCGTTGGCGACGGCGTGGGCCGGTTGCTCGAGCTTCCAGAGGTACTGCGAGAGGCCGGCGACGGTGGCCGACGGGTTGAACACGATTTCGGCGCCGTTGAGGCCGAGAAGGCGCGCGCCCTCGGGGAAGTGGCGGTCGTAGCAGATGTACACGCCCACCTTGCCGAAGCGCGTGTTGAAGACCGGGTATCCCAAGTTGCCCGGCTTGAAGAAGTACTTCTCCCAGAAGCCGTTGGTGTGCGGGATGTGGTTCTTGCGGTACTTGCCCAGGTACGTACCGTCCGCGTCGATGACCGCGGCCGTGTTGTAATAGACGCCCGGCAGATCGCGCTCGTAGATGGGCACCACGATGGCCATGCCGTACTTCTTCGCGTAGCCGGCGAGCAGCTCCGTCGTCGGTCCCGGACAGCCCTCGGCCGCGTCGTACCACTTCGGATCCTGGCTCGGGCAGAAGTACGGGCCGTTGAAGATCTCCTGCAGCCCGAGGATCTGAACGCCACTCTTGCCCGCCTCGTCGATGAGGGGGAGGTGACGCTCCAGCGCGTCTTTCTTGATGCGCGCGATGTCCCACGCCGGGTCGAACGGCGTCGCCATTTGAATCAAACCGACTTTGACGTTTCTCGGCATGTCTTCTCCTACTGTGCTCGTCGCTCTCGTGTTTTCGAGGGCACGAGCATCCGACAAAGCCACTTTCCCGTAAAGCCCGGAAAGTCGCGGACTTACTTCTTCTTGCGCCGGAAGGCCGCGAGCAGCGAAAGCCACATCCATCGCAGCCGATTGCCGAATCTATCGAGGGAGCGCAAAAGTGCACCACGCCCCCCGCTCGCCCGGGCCATGCGCGCGAGGTTTTGCGGCCTGGCCATTGGGTGGACACCGAAGACGGTGTAAAGATCGATGAGCTCCTGCACCAAATCGCTGATGCCGCGCGTATCCAGATCGTGCGCTTGGCAGTAGCTATCCGGCTTGTTGCGGATCATGCACTTGGCGATGATGCGCATCACGTTGTTCTCGATGAGCTCTCCATTGCCATCGAGGTAATGCTTGTACGAAAAGAACCGGTCCGCCGGCGCCACGTCCGCGGCCTCGCCGGACTTGGGCGCGCGCATCGAATTGATGACCGAATATTCGTGCGCCAGGTACCCCTCGATGGTGTTGTTCTCGTCGGGGCGCTCGTATTCGATGAACTTGTGGAAGTTGTCGTAAAGCGTTTTCGGATTCGCGTAGGCGCCAGATATTAGATAATAAAATAAGGCGCCGAGCGAATAGATGTCCGCCGGCCGGCCGACGCTCTTCAAAATCTTGGCCCGCACGTTCGACTCGCTCGACTCGCGCCAGGGGCGGCTCAGCAAAATCTTCTTCTTCGCGCGGTCGGCGTACAAAATTGGATATTGCTCACCGCGATTGAACAGCGAAAAGGTGTCGTTCTTCGCGATTTGAATATAGAAATCTTCGAAGTATTCCACTTCGGGCGAGCCGGTGGTCACGTTCACCAAGAGCTCGATGACGTTGGTTTCCTGCTCGGGGCTCTGGAAGAAGAGGGTGCCGGGCACGCTCTTCATACGGGTCATCCCGATGCTCAGTTCTTCGTCCTGCACCTTGGCCACGTTGAAGTCGGCCAGGCGCACCTCCAAGGTCGAACCGCGCAGATTCACGTCGGGCAGGCCGATGAGGATGTTCGCCGGCTTGATGTCGCGGTGGCTGATGTTCTTGATCAGGTGCGCGAACTCCACGGCGCTGGCGATGGGAATCATGTAATCGAGCACGCGAAAGACGCGCTCGTTCATGCTGCACGCGAGAAGGTCGTCCTGCTCGCCTTTGGAGCGTGAGCCCTTGAGGCGCTCCTCGAGCGACATTTGCAGCTTCTCGAGGATGACGAATTCGCTCTCCACCTTGTCGCGGATGGACGCCGGCAGAAACTCCGGATCTTCCCCCTCGCCGGACGCGAAAAGCTCGACGATGGAAGGGTGGCCCTGCACGCGCTCGAGCAGCTCTTTCTCGAGCTGGAAGCGCATCAAGTCTTCGTCGCTCACGCCCTTTTGCAGAACCTTGATGACCACCTGGCGACGAAAATCCGTCTTCGAATCGAGCCAGCGCTCCTCGCCCAAGTACACCTTGCCGAAGCGGCCCGACCCGATTTCGATGGGGTTGCCATTGGCATCGAGCACGAAGGCATAGGCACGTCCGCGAACGACGTGGGCATGGGCGGCGCGGAATTGCTGCGGGGCGTGCGCGTGCACGCCGATGCCCGCCGCCGGTCCCGGCACCACCGGAGCTGGGGGCGCGGCGTAGGCGACGCCACCGGGGCCAGCCTGCTGCACGAATTGCTCGGGCGCGCCCCACTCGGGCTTGACCCCGCTCTCGCGCGGGCTGCCACCCCATCCGGGGGTCACCGTGGCCGCCGGAGAATACGACGGCGGTGCGCCGGCGTGACCGGGCGGAGCATTTGGCGAGCCGGGCGACATGGGCGTGGTGATGTAAGCCCCCGACGACGACGGAGTGACACTCTGGGGAGCGTGCGCGGGGCGCGGCGGCTCGGCAGGCATGCCCGCGGCCGGGCGCGGCCCCGGTGCAACCGGCGGCGCGTTCTGCGCGATAGCGCCAGTCATCAACGCCTGGTGCAGAGGGTTCTGCGGCGAGAAGGGGGTCGTTGGGGTGTTGGGCCGTTGGAAACCTGCGCGTCGCGGCGCTTGGTGCGGCGCCGGAGCTCCAGCCGCCTCGGGCTCCGCGCCCGCGCCTTGCTTGGATTCCGAAGGCGCGGGATTCGCGGGTTTCTGCGGCGGCACGGGCGGCGCGTTCCTTTGGCTCACGAACGAGGATCTCCTAATTCTTCCGACACAGGATGATCGCATCCCGCTCGGAGCCCAAGAACAGGGCCACCGATTGGGTCGCTTGGGAAGAGGCTATCATCATCTCGCCTCCGTCTAGGTGAAAGACGCGACCCCCGTCAGGTCCTGTCGCCGCTTGGCCGAATGTCCAAGCGAGGGTCCCAAGCTCCTCCCACGCGGTCGAAACGAAGTGCGCCGTCCCGTCGGAATCCGTGGCGATGGCCGGGGTGGGCCGCCCCGTCGGGCTGCGAATGAAGCAGTTCAACCCTTTGATATTGATGCGGAAATTGCCCTGCGAGGGAAGGAACGATATGCGAAAGCGGACGTCCGTTCCCTTGGGGCTGGGGAATGTCAAATCGAGTTTCTCGTCGACGTCCACGAGGCGCGCACGGGCAGGCCCGGCGGCGACTTTGCGCTCCGGGGCTGGAACACTGGCCACCTCCTGCATGGCAGGCACGGCGAATTCGACGGACATCGTGATGTCCGCGCGCGGTTTTTTCCAGGGAAATGCCGCGGGCGGGCGCGCAGGGCGAGCTCCGATGAGCGTACGGCGCAAGGCATCGAAAAAGGTGAGCGAGCTCCGGTAACGCTTCTCCGGAAAGGCGCTCAGGGCCTTCAGCAGCGCCTTGCGGGTGGCATCGGAGAACTCCATTTGCCCGAGAAGGCGTGTGACCAGATCGTCACCACGGATGCGATCGGTGAACGTGCCGCGCACATCGTTGCCCTCGAAAATGGGACGTCCTGCGAGCATGTACACGGCGACGAGGCCCAGGGCGTAAATATCCGTTTCGGGTCCCTGCGGTGAGCCGGCGAGCTGCTCGGGGGAGGCCCAGCGCGGCGAAAACAAGGTGACCGCACTCACTTGGTCGTTCGTCTCGTCCTCGAATCCGCCGGGCACCAGATCTTGCCCGCCGTTGTCGGCGGTGCGGCCCATTTTGGCGCGCTTGACCACGTTCGAGTGCGCAATGCCGAAATCGGCCAGCTTCGGCATGAGGTAGTCGCCGACGCGCGCAAACAGGATGTTCGATGGCTTGATGTCGCGGTGGATGATCTTGTGCTGGTGCGCTTCGCCGACGGCACCGCAAATGCGCTCGAGGATGGCCGCGGTTTCTTCGGAGTCGCACGCGCCGCGCGAACGAACGTGCTGCTCGAGATTTCCGCCGTCGAGAAATTCGCTGATTTGAAAGGGCCGGCCGCTCTGCGCGAGGTAGCCAAAGTCGTAGATGCGCAGCGTGTTCGGGTGCATGAGGCGCGAGAGCGTCAGCGCCTCCTGCAGGAAGTGCGAATACGTCGCTTGGTAGACGCTGCGGCCGCTGGTGCTTCCGGAGCCCTCCAGTTCGAGGCGGAGCAGTTTGACGCAGACGACGCGATCGAGCCGTTCATCCATCGCGCGATAGATGGACGCCATGCCGCCGCTGCCGATGCGATCGATGATGGTGTATCGATCGAGTAAGCGCATCCCTTCCGGGAGCTCGGTTGAGTCGACTTGCGGTGCCAAGTGTTCCAGTAGCCTACCTCCACAGCGCCTTCACCGCGAGCTTCGTAAAAATCAATCGGCGCTGCCCGGGCAGGATTACCTCATCTCACCCGCCATCTCGCTCCCAACTCGTTTCCATCTCGCCGCATCCTCGTCATGCTCGTCATCGCGCTTTCGGCGGAAGTAGCCCCACCGCGCGGCCCGAAAGCTTCGACGAGGAGGCCGATGGAGCGGCCTCCACACCACGTCGCAACACGATGCGTCGTCCGGCTTCGCGGCCGTGGGTGAAGGACTCGTTCTTCCGCGTGCCCGTGTAGCGCACGTTGCGCACGTACGGATGGCGCCGCCGGAAGTAGCCATGGAGGTCCCCGTCCTTGATCCAGACGAGGCCCTCTTCCTTGTGCACCGTCGACTCGCGGGCGAGCTTGTCGGCGAAGCCGGCCATGACGCCGGAGAGGAAGGTGCGACGGTCGCGGTTGCTGCGGATGCCGTAGTTGCGGCGGTGCTCCTCCCAGAGTCGCTCGGAGGTGTGCGTGAGAAAGGCGTGTACGTACTCCGCGATGGCCAGGTTCGAGAGGGTGCCGCAGATCTCGAGGACGCTGCCGCGCTTTCCCTCGGCGGGGCGGTAAACGGGGACCCAGATCACCTCGACGAAGAAGAACCGGCCGAGCAGCATGGCGAGGATGCGGTCGCTCTCGCCGACGCGCCCCGAGGGCTTTCCCACGTGGCGAAAGCCATAGTCGCGTGGGATGGCGCGCGACTCCAAGTTGTACTTGAGCATCAGTCGCTGCGCGGCCAACGTCGCAGCCTCCGCCTCGTGCACGTTGGGGCTCTCGGCGAGGGCGAGCAGGCGCGCGATGCGTTCGACGACGCGCGCCTCGCGGTCGTCGGCGAAGCTTTGGCCCCAGGCACCCGTGCCTCCCGTGCCTCCGTCGCTCGACGAGGTGGGCATGCCTGCGGCCTTCGCGTCGATGCCATGGCGGCGGCACGTCTCGCGGAAGGCGGGGCCGTGCGGCGTTTCGTCCGAGGCCCCGAGGACCTCCGAGACGTATTGGTGGGCCATCTCGTGCTTGAGAACCTCGACCACGATGCCCCACGGCTGGGAGAGCAGCAGGGGGCGCGAGATCTCGAGGGTGCGCGTGGCGTGCGACCAACGCCCGAGCACGGATTGCGATCGCGTCAGCTCGATGGTCGGCGCGGCGAGGGCATCACCAAAGTAGGAAGCGTTGATCTGCTTCCACACGGCAAAGAGCTCGCGCACCAACGCCGTTTCGAGCTTCGCCGATAATTCGGCGTTCGCCTGGTTAGCGTGATTCGCGTGGTTGGCATTGGATTCGGGGGAGGGCACCGGCGTCCGATCTTGATGAACGGATGTGTCCCGTCAAGTGCTGCCCGGCATGGTGAATGCACTTTCCGGAGGAAAAGGAGAAGGTCATGCCGAGAAAGTCCACGGTTGCAAAGGCACGCCAGGCGAAACGCGAAGGGAAGGCGCCGACGACGCAAGCGGGTGAGTTCGTTCACGAGGAGATCGAGCACGTCCGCGAAGGCAAACACGGCGCACGCTCGGCGAAGCAAGCCATTGCCATCGGTCTCAGCAAAGCGCGGCGCGCCGGGGTGAAGGTGCCGGCCAAGGCCAAGAAGGGTGGGTCGAAACGCACCGCCGCAAAACGCAGCACCGCCAAGCGGACCACACCGAAGCGCAGCACCGCCAAGCGAGCCACCCCGAAACGCACCTCGCGCGCACGCTCGCTGGCCACGACGCGCGCCTTGAAGCGTGAGGGAAAGCGCGCAGCCTCCAAGGGCGCACTGTCACGCCAAGCACGCAGCGCCGCCCGCGCCCGCGGCCAGAAGACGCACGCGCCGAAAACGTCGAAGCGTCCCGTGCGTCGCACGCGTTCCACGGCGAAGCGAACGAGCCGTTCGAAGCGCGCGTCTTAGCGCACCGGTGCAAATTGCCCCGTCCGATGCGCCCCGCGCAAACGGTGCTAGATAGGACGGCGTGCAGACGTACATCCTCGAACATGCCACGCCCCGACGATTCGCCCGTGCGGAATACGATCGGATGCTGGAGCTCGGGTTCTTCCGCGGAGAACATGTCGAGCTCATTCGCGGGACACTCCTGCAGATGGCCCCCACGGGCCCGCAGCACGCGAGTCGGGTGACGGCGCTCATGGAGGCGTTCGTGCCGCCGCTGCTCAATCGGGCCACGGTGCGCGTGCAGCAGCCGTTCGTCGCGCACGACGAGTCGGAGCCGGCGCCGGACGTGGCGCTCGTTCCATTCGGCCCGTACGCGGGTATGCACCCCGAGCGCGCCTTTCTCGTCGTCGAGGTGGCCGATTCGTCGCTCGAGTACGACCGCACGACGAAGGCGGCGCTCTACGCGGAATCCGGCGTCGACGAGTACTGGATCGTCAACCTGCGCGACGGTGCGGTGGAAGTGCACGGAGCGCCCACGGATGGCCGGTATGCGCGCATCGAACGCGTCACCAAGGGAGCGATGTTGGCTCCCTTGGCGTTTCCCGACGCGGTGGTTCCGCTCGACCGGCTCTTTCCGCCGGCCGGGTAGTCCTTACTTCTTGATCGCGTAGACGACCTGGATCTGGCCGTGGAAGGTCATTTCGCCGGCTTCGACCGGCGTATTGACAGAGGACTCGGCCTTGGCGGCGGCGTACGGCATGGGCGGGGGCATGTCGCGACCGGAGACGACCTCGCTCACCGAGACGATGGAGCCGATTTCGACCCCGCTCAACTTGGCGAGGGCTTCGGCGCGCGTGCGCGCATCGGCCACGGCCTTTTGGCGGAGCTCGCCCTCGACGGCGTCCTTCTTCTCGAGCTCGAAGTTGATGCCCCAAATGTTGTTCGACCCTGCGCCGGCGGCGGAGTCGATCACCGTCCCAACTTTCGTGACGTCGCGAACGACGATCTGGACGTTGTTACTCACCAAGTAGAAGCCTGCGGGGCCCGTTTTGGCGGGCGGCGGGGGCGGTACGCTCTTCGCGCCGGGCGCGGGCAACGTGCGCGGTCCTTTGCCTGCAGCGGCGACGCCGGGCTTGCCCGCAGCGGCGCTAGCCTGGGGCGCGGGCGCCGGTGCGATCTCCGGCACGCCGGCACCACCGAGGTAAGGCTGCGGGGGCAGGGGGAGATCGCGTTCGAAGCGAACATTGAAGTTGCTCGTTTGAATATCCTTCTCGGCAATGCCGACCCGCTTCAGGGCGGCGACGAGCTGGCTCATTTGCGAAGCATTGCGCTGCATCGCTTCCGTGACCGTGGGGGCGCGCTCTTCGACACCAAGATTGATGTACGCGATATCCGGTTTGGCATGCGCTTCGGAATGGCCGACGACCAGAATGGACGGCGGCGAGGAGGGCGATGCGGCCCCGGCGCCTTCGCTGTTATTTGCACAGCCGGCGGCGAGCGCGAGCGTGGTCGCAGCGAGACCAATTTTGGCCAACATCGAGAACGAGCGCGTGAAAAGAGGCATGTGAGGATCTCCGGTCAGGACCTGTCTTGGACGGCGCAGTCCTTTTACATCAACTGCACTTACCCGAACGCGATTCTCAGCCCCGTCTTACAGTTGGGTTTCTCGAAAAAGCAGAAGGTGAATGGCCGCGTCGGTCTCGTCCGCTCGGCTGGCTTCATTCGGTGTCGCTGCAGCAGCGGAATCCCGTTTGATAGAAGGAGAAGTGCTCGTCGTGCGCGCGGGTCACGACGCGACAGCGGTTACGCACCGGGCCCCAATAGCCGCCCATGGACGAGGAGGCATGCCCCGACGCGCGCCCGTCGACCCATTCGTCGACATTGCCCGTCATGTCGAAGACGCCGAATGGACTCGCACACCGCGGACGGCTTCCCGACGGCTCGCGCTGATCGATGGGCGTGCGCCAATGCGCCGGTGCCGAGCGCCCCGTCGGGCTTCCCGGCGGACGAAGCGGCGCATCGATGTGGCACGCCGACGCATCGCGCGTGTGGCCGTAGGGGTAGGGGAGGATCTTGTCGCCTTCGCACGCGAGCATCCATTCCTCCGCGGTGCACAGGCGTTTGCCTCGGCCCGCGCAGAGTTTCTCGGCCCGCGGCCACGTGATGTCCACCATGGGCAACTCGCCGGCGCGCCCCGGGTACTCGTAGCGGTCCATGTAGAAGGCCATGTGGCGCGTCTTCGTTTTGCACACGCTGGGGGCGAATTCGGCGCAGCGCAGGGGTTCGGCGCTTTTGACCTCGTCCGTGTTGGGCAACCAACGCAGGCAGTGCTGCTCGATCTGCGGGCAGAACTCGCCCTCGATGCGAACGGCCTCGACGGGTTTCCGCTGCGGTGCCGTTCGAGGGAAAAACGGCAGGGCCACGAAGGCGACCCCAAGCATGCTCTTCCACCGAGTCACGAGCGGCATTCTTCCGTTACTTTGTCCCGGCACGCGGAAGAAAGCCACTTTGATCGAGCAAGCGAGCACGGCGTGGTGTACACTTCGCCGCAAGTAAACGAAAGCAAACGAAACACTACGAAGGTGACCTCATGGATCGACGAGAATTTCTTCGTACGGCAGCAGCAGGTTGCACAGTGGCGGCGTCGGGAAGCGTGATCTCGTGTGGCGATACGCCCGCGGCCCTGGCGGAGCGAACGGCCCTGGCGGGGACGATCGGCGCGAACGCGCGCCGGGCGGGTCTCACCGTCGAGGGAGACCATTTTCTCCTCGACGGAGAGCGATTTCAAATCATCGGCGGGGCGATTCACTACTTTCGTATCCATCCGGATCAATGGCTCGATCGCCTTCAGCGCCTGCGCGCGATGGGCCTCAACACGATCGAGACCTACGTCGCGTGGAATTTTCATCAGCCCACGCCCGGCGACGCCGACTTCACGGGGTGGCGCGATTTGGGGCGATTCATCCGCCTGGCCGGCTCGCTGGGCCTCAAGGTGGTGGTGCGCCCCGGGCCGTACATCTGTGCGGAGTGGGACTTCGGCGGATTGCCGGCCTGGCTGCTCGCCAATTCGAAGATTCAATTGCGCTGTAGCGATCCCGAATACGAAAAGGCCCTGGACCAATGGTTCGACAAGCTGCTTCCGCACCTCGCGCCCTTGCAGTGGGGAGCGGGCGGGCCCATCATCGCCGTTCAAATCGAAAATGAATACGGTAGCTTCGGCAACGATCAGACGCACCTGAAACACATCGAGGGTGTGCTTCGCCGCCACGGCATCGACAGCCTCCTCTTTTGCTCCAACGGCACCTACGACTGGATGCTTCGCGGCGGGAACCTGCCGGGCGTGCTCGCCACGGCGAACTTCAGCGGCGACCCGACGGGCGACTTCGAAGCCCTGCGGAAATTCCAGCCGAATGGGCCGCTCTGGTGCACCGAATACTGGGACGGGTGGTTCGATCATTGGGGTGAAGGCCATCACAGGACCGATCCGACGGAGACCGCCGCGATGGTCGACAAGATGTTGGCCATGGGGGCCTCGGTGAATCTGTACATGGCTGCCGGAAGTTCCAACTTCGGATTCTGGGCCGGTGCCAACTACGACGGCCATTACCAATCGACGATTACGAGTTACGATTACGATTCCCCGGTGGGAGAAGCCGGTGAGCTCACGCAGAAGTTCACCAAATTGCGCGAGGTGATCGGCAAGTACGCCCCGCTGCCGACCGATCCGCTTCCCGAGCTCCCGCCGCGCCTCGCCGCGCAAACCGTCGCCGTGCGCAGCGCGGCCACGCTTTTTGGCGCACTCGATCGACTCGGCCATGCCGTGCATCGCGGCGCGCCGGTGCCGATGGAGCAGCTCGGGCAGGCCTACGGGATGATTCATTATCGGACGCGCATCCAGGGGCCGCGCACCAAGGCCACGTTGACCATTCAGGGCTTGGCCGATTGGGCGCTCGTCTACCTGGACGGCAAGTTCGTGGGACGGCTGGATCGCAATACACCGAAGGTCGGCGTCGACATCGCGGTGCCGGGGGAGGCGAGCCAGCTCGATCTCTTGGTGGACTGCCATGGGCGCATCAACTTCGGCTCGAACAACCGCGATCCCAAGGGCATCAATGGCAACGTGCTGCTCGGCGCGCAAGCTTTGTTCGGCTGGGACATCTGGCCGCTCCCCCTCGACAACCTCGACCCGTTGCAGTTCGGCGCAATCCCCGCGAGCTTCACCGGTCCGACGTTCTACCGCACGAGCCTGAGCATCCCGCGCCCCGCCGACGGGTTCCTCGCGTTCCCGAATTGGAAAAAAGGCATGGTCTGGCTCAATGGATTCTTGCTTGGCCGCTACTGGGACCGTGGTCCACAACGCCGCCTTTATGCACCCGCGCCGCTGTGGAAAGCCGGCCGCAACGATGTCGTGCTCCTCGAGTTGCACGGTGCGGGCAGCCAGGTCGCGCTGCACGGCGAACCGGACCTGGGGTGATCCCTCGGTTGACATGCCCCTCGCTTGACAGCGGATGAGCGCCACCATCATCATGCCAGAGCCTTCGGCAAAGGTGGCGATGGGCGCGAACTTGCAACACCCGATTCCAGCGCGCCTCTTCGCACGCATCGGCAGCACGATCCAGAACAAGTACCGCATCGACCGGATGCTCGGCATGGGCGGCACTGCGGTGGTGTATTCGGCGGTTCATCGCAACGGCAATCGGGTCGCGATCAAATTTCTGCTCGATCGCTACTCGGACGATCCCGAGATGAGCCGCTTCTTCCGCCACGAAGCGTACGTGGCGAACCAAGTGGAGCACCACGGCGTGGTGCCCGTCTTGGACGACGACGTCGACGAGGCCGGCTGTCCTTTTCTCATCATGCCGCTGCTCGAGGGCGAGAGCCTTCGTGCGCGATGGGAGCGTAGCGAGCGACGCTTGCCCATCGACGAGGTGCTCATCCTGATGGCCGATGCGCTCGACGTGCTGGCCGCGGCGCACGGGCGGGGCGTCGTTCATCGCGACATCAAGCCGGACAACCTGTTCGTGACCACCGCCGGTTACGTTCGCGTGCTCGACTTCGGCATCGCACGAAGGCTCAACGCCGATGCAAGCATCAGCGTAACCGGTCGCATGGTCGGCACGCCCGCGTTCATGCCCCCCGAGCAAGCCATGGGGGACCGCCGCCGCGTCGGTCCTCGGAGCGACTGCTGGGCCGTGGGCGCGACCATCTTCACCCTCCTGACGGGGGATTACGTTCACGTGGCCGACAGCCCCGAGGCACTTCTCGTCGCCGCCGCCATGCGAAGCGCGCGCTCGTTGGGGGACCTCATGCCGGACGCTGCACCCGCCCTCGTGCGCTTCGTCGACAAGGCCCTGGCCTTCGAGCCAAAGGACCGCTGGTTATCCGCCCGCGAGATGCGCGCCGCCTTGCCGGAGGCCTTCGAGGCCGCCGCAGGCGCCCCTTTCAGCACCGTGGCCTCGCGGGTGCGCGCCGACATCGTCTACGAGCTCTCGCCGCGCCACCACCGGGAACCATCCCACCTCGGCGTAGCCCCTGGCGCCGCGCCCCATGCGGAGATGCCGCTCCCAAACCTGCCCGCCACGGAACCGGCGGAGAAGGCTTGGCGACCGGCCGACCTTCCGCAAACCATGCGAGCCGCCGGAATTTCCGCGCCGCGGATCGCGGTGGGGCCAAAGAACGACCGCGAGGGGCGGCTGTTTCATTGTGCCGATGGAATCGCCGTCGGGCAGTGGGGACGCATCTCGTTTGCCGTGTGGCGCGAGGGCGTTACGTACGAGAAGTTCGCCGAGCAGCGGGACGGTCTCGCCGACGTCGTACGTCGTTACCCCGAGGGCGTGGGCTTCATGTGCATCGTCGAAGCGGGCACCAAGCCGCCCGACAACGTGTTGCGGCGCGCTTCCGCGGATATGCTGGCCTCACACGGAGACAAGGTGAAGTGCGTCGCCATCGTGTTGGAAGGCGAAGGCTTTTGGGCCGCGATGACCCGCAGTGTCATCATCGGAATGGGCCTGTTGCTTCCGCGCTTGCTGCCCTCCAGCGCATTCTCGAGTGTCGGGAGCGCGCTCGAATGGATGAGCAGCTACGTGGCCGTGCCGATGCTGGAAGGCGGTACGAGCTTCATCGAGAACGCCCGTCAGCAACTGCGCGAGCAGAAGGGGTCGCCGCCCTGACCCGCTTGCCCGAGGGGGCGTCGGAGCGGCCCTTCGTATTCCGTTGCTCGCTGGAAATGCTTTCCATGAGATGTCGAATGTCCATCTCCGTATTGCTCAGCGACACGGTGAATCGAATCCCCTCCTGCCCCTTCGGCACCGCTGGAAATCCGCCCGGGCAGGTGTAGATACCGCGGGCGCGCAGTCCTTGCGCAAAGCGAAACATCGCTTCCAGCTCCCCGCAAGGAACGAAGAACATCGGACTTCGATCGTTGGTGACGAATCGAATGTCGAGTTGGCGTGCGAGGGACAAGACCAAGTCGATTCGGTCGGTCAGTCCTTTCTGTAGTTCCGAAAAGTCTGGACGCAGGTGGAGCTCTGCGGACGCCACCGCGGCGCCGAGCATCGGCGGCGGCACGGGCCCAGAAAACAGCATCGGCCCGCCGCAGCGCTGCACGCGGGTGCGATCCTCGGCATCGGAGAAAATGACGGCGCCGCCGCCCGCGGAGAATGCTTTGTTCAACGAGAGGACGGCGACGATGCGACGTCGATCGGCGAAGTGTTCCAGGATGAAGCCTCGGCCATGTTTGCCGAGCCACGAGGTCGAGTGTGCATCGTCGACGTAGAGATGCAGAGTTGGGTACTTCTGCATCAAGGCGGCCAAGTCCGAAACAGGAGCAAAGTCCCCGTACATCGAATAAAGACCGTCCAGCAGCAGCCAAACTCGTCGATGTTTGCAGGCGAGCCTTGCGATCTTTTGCTCGAGTCGATCGATGTCGAAGTGAGGCACCGTTGCCACCGGAATGCCATCGAGCAGGCACGTCGCCATTTTCACGCTGGCATGCGTGAATACGTCGATGAGAACGGCGTCGCCGGGGTGAACGAGGACCGGGAGAGCCGCCATATGGGCGAGCGTGGTGGACGGCGCCACGAGGGGGAATCCGCCGGTCATTGCTTCGAGAGCGCTCTCGAGCTGCAGGTACAGCGGAGACTGCAGGTACGCCCGCGAATACGAAAATTGCGTCCCATAGCGACGAATCGCCCGAACTGCGGCATCATTCAATTCGGGCCGTTGCTCGAGCCCGAGATAACTGCATCCGCCGAAGTTGAGGAGGACCCGACCACCGATCTGAACTTGCCGACCTGCGTATTCCGTACTGTCGGCCGTCAGCATCATCAGGCCGGCGCCGGCGGTTTTACCGATTCTGTGTTCGATGAGCGGAAGGAGGCGCGACGGAGCATAGGTTGTCATCATTTCCTCTGACGTCACGGGAACAATGCTCTAATAAGCAGCGGAGGTTCTCTCTCTCGAAACCGGGTGCGACATGGCCAATGCGTCTCAAAAGTCAGCCGTTGGGGTGCAAATCCTGCATCGCACCGGCGGCATGGCCATCGCACAGTTTGGTCGCTTGTGTGTCGTGGTCTGGCGCGATGCCGTGACCCAACCCACCTTCGACCTGCAGCGCGCCGGCTTGGACCAGGTCGTGCGGAACCATCCAGACGGCGCAGGTTTCCTGTGCGTGATCGAACCATCGACCCGGCCTCCAGACGATGCTTTGCGAAGAGCGTCGGCGCAGATGGTCATGTCCCATGGCGATCACTTGAAGTGCACGGGCGTGGTGATCGAAGGGGAGGGGTTTCGAGCCGCCATTACCCGGGGAGTATTGTCAGGCATGGCTCTACTGCTCTCCCGTAAAGTGCAGGCGATGGCGTTTTCGGACACCTTCAGCGCACTCAAATGGATGCGAAATTACGTACCCGTCGGTCCCATCGAAAGGGGAACGAGCTTCATCGAACAAGTTCGAAAAGAACTCGATCCCTTGCCGGAGCGATAACCGACTCCCCGTCGAGTCGCGAACATTGGATTAGGTATATCCAAATACGAACGGTCGCAGTTGGGGGATATACCTGGTGAGCATCCCGCCAACGGACGCTCGTTCGCCCGCCTTGGGATACTATATATACGTCTAACGGCTCGAGAAGTTTATAGTCTTCATCGGGGTTTGCAAAAATCAACTCCCTGACGTCAAAAAAATGTCGCTCCGGCACCAAAGGCAGGGGCTACCCACGAACGGGCGGCGGTCACCTTCAAGCACACGCACGCCAAGGGACAGGCGGACAGGCGGACAGGCGGACAGGCGGACAGGCGGACAGGCGGACAGGCGGACAGGCGGACAGGCGGACAGGCGGACAGGCTCGCCGCCGTTTCGCGTCGACGGCGTTCGTGAAGGATGTGCGAGTGCATACCAAGGTATCGCTGCAAAATTGCGAATGCCGATCACGAATGGCTCGACCTGCTCCGAAAAGACATCTATATCGCGATCATGGGGAGGTGTTCCGTTCATGACACGATGGAAGTGGGCAGCACCGTTGCTGGCATGTGCATCGCTGTACGCGTGCGGGAGTCCTTCCGACGCGACGACAATCGAATCGGGCAGCATCGAGCAGTCCTCTGCGGCCACGGACACCGAGACGCCCCCGCGCGCCGAGCGGGGAAAACCGGGTAACGTTGGCGTCAGCGTCGACTACGCCTACAGCGATATACCCATTGCGGGCGTCGCCGGCGGGAAGAACGTCGTTTTCGTAGGTCAACCGATCAACGGCAAGGTGATGGCCCTCGATCGGTTCACCGGGGAACCGGTCGGTGAGCTGCCTTCGCCGGCCGAGGGTTTCGCTGTCCCATTTATCATTCACACCGTGGGCGATCCCGACGAGGGACGGGTCACCGTGCTCGGGGCCGGGGGATACCCCAGCCCGAAGCCGTTCTTGCCGGCCAACCCCACTTTGTACGAGTTCAGCTATCGTTACGATCGGCTGCATGGATTTCGAGCCACGCGCACGCGCGACATCAGCTTTGCGAGTGTGCTCGTGGGCTTCGCCGAAGACTTCGTGCACCTCGATGACGGCCGATACCTCGTTTCCGACGCCATCCTCGGCAGCATTTGGGTCGTCGAGCGCGATGGAACCATCTCCCCCGGTATCGTGCCAAAGACCTTTCTCCCCGAAGATCGCATTCCCCAGTTGGCCTTTTGCGAAACGGGACCCACGGCGCGGGTGAATGGCTATCCGTTCCGCTTCACGGGTGGTACGCAACCGGGGGTGTCGCCCCTCGCTGTACGCCGGGGTACGGTTTACTTCAACACCACGTGCGGGCGCGGCCTGTATCGGTTCCCGTTGCGCATTCTCCGCGACCAACGGCAGCCGTACGAGCGGGCGCGGGACATCCGCCTCGTCCAGGGCGTTCCGGCCCATGTCGACATGGAGGAGCTCCTCGACTTTACCTTTCACCCCTACGATCCATCGGATCACTGGCTCTACGCGGCCGACGCGCTGAAGCTCCGAATCATCCGCATCGACCTGGACACCGGGCGCCGTCAGATCGTCGCCGAAGACGCGCGGCGCTTCGATTTTCCCTCGTCTCTAGGGTTTTTGCCGCCGATCGCGGGGGTCTCGCCCATCGTCGTCGTTTCCAACCAGCAGGAGCGGAGTCCCCTGACCAACGATGCCGTGACCACCACGACGTTTCAGTTACCTTTCATCGTTGCAAAGGTCTTTGTGCCGTAATCGGCTCTGCAGTGCAGACCTCTGCCGAAGTTGATTTTTGCGCCGGATGCACCTAGGCAATGGGGTCCCGAGATGATCGGTATTCCAATAATGGTCCGCTGATATTCAACTACGTGCACTTGACTCAACCCCGAAGGGGCCGTATGTGGTCGATCTCGACCAAGCCCGTCAAGAAACATCGGATTGGCGCGAGTCTTCCATATAGGCATTTGGTATCTCTCGGTGATACGTGTCAGGCCGCCTCAGCTCCACTTCAGCTTATTTTAGTGCGCTACGAACTTTTGCAGTGCGGCAACCAAGGGGAGACAACGAGAGAGGTCAATGTCTGAAATCGACGTCAACGATGTGGCCATTTTCGTCCGCGTGATCGAGCTAAGCGGCTTTGCAAACGTGGCACGAGAGCGCAGGGTCCCCACGTCTACCGTGAGTCGTGCGGTTTCCCGCCTCGAGCAGGCGCTTGGGGTTCGTCTGGTTCAGCGCACGACCCGCAACATGATGCCGACCGAAGAAGGCCGGATGTTCTACGAGGACGTGGCACCGGCGCTCACCGTCGTCCGGAATGCCGCACGCGGTCTCGAGGGCGCAGGGCGCTCGCCGCGCGGACGGTTGCGGTTGTCCGCCCCGCACGACGTGGGCACCACGTTTCTCCCGCCGCTCGTGGTCGAGTTCGCGCAGCGTTTTCCCTTGGTAAACGTCGAGGTTCATCTCTCGTCGCGCATGGTGAATCTGGTCGAGGAAGGGTTCGACTTGGCCGTGCGCGCCGGGTCGTTTTCGGAGACGAGTCTGGTGTCGCGCCGGGTCGGCGACATCGAGTGGGATCTCTACGGGTCCGCATCGTACGTCGAGCAAAATGGCACACCGCGAACGCTCGACGATTTGGATCAGCACACGTGCGTCCTGTTTCGTCCGCGGGGCGGCGAGACCGAGTGGCGGCTGCATGGTCGCGATGGGAAAGACCCGGAGACGCGCAAGGTGCGCGGCCGCATCGGTGGCGACGATTTCGAGTTCGTGCGTGCGGCCATTCTGGCCGGCGGTGGCATCGGCCTTTTGCCGCGCATTACGGCATCGGGCGACGTAGCCGCCGGCAAATTGGTGCGCGTTCTACCGCAGTACGAAGTGCATAGCGGCGTGCTGCACATGGTTTACCCCTCCGCGCGTCAGGTCCCCGCGAAAGTGGCGCTGTTCAGCGACTTCGTCATCGACAGCTTCGCGCGAATGGACCTCCACGACGGCATCCCCGACGGGCACGTGAACCACCACGCGCCCCAGGTGGAACTGCTCGAGGGCGAATAACGCAGTGTCGAACAATGCGACAGTCGCGACGACTCTGCGTCATGGGATAATGCGGCGCTGACGAAGATCGCCGAAGATCCGAAGGAACATGGCCTCGGTGTCCACGTACTCGTGAAAGCCGGCGCGGCGGGCTTTGGAGCCGTCGGCGAACATGTCGTAGTCCCACGAGAAAACGAAGTCGCCAAATCGCCACGACGAGACGCTTTCGTAGGGCAGGGGCTCCAGGCCGTGCTTCTCGATCATGCGCTTCCAGAGGGCGGCCTTGTCGGCCATCACGACGTCGAGTGACATCGTCAATGGCGGCGCCACCTCCAAATCGAAGAAGCGCGCAATCTTGGGCCACATTTCATTCCAGCGGAAAAGATCACCATTGTTGATATTGAAGGCTTGATTGGCCCCGGCCTCGCTCGTGGCGGCCCAAACCGTTGCCTTGGCAAGCAACCCGGCATCGGTCATCTCGAGCAGCTTGTCGTATGCGCCGACCTTGCCTGGAAAGCGCAGCGGCAGACCGAGCTCCTTCGAGATGGATGCATACACAGCCATGACCATGGCCAGGTTCATCGGATTGCCGAGCCCGAATCCGCACACGACGGAGGGCCGGATGGCCGACCACGTCCACGTTTTGCCCTTCTGCCGATCCTCGAGAAAGCTCTGCTGGTCGACGTTGAACTCGGGCGGCATGTGCCCGGCGTCGCTCTCCCGCGCGGGCGTCTTGAACGGCCCGAGGTGGGCGCCGTACACCTTGTAACCCTGCATCAGGCTGATGTGCTGCAATCTGCGCGCGACCGGCTCGATGGCGTCGACGACGTTCACGAGCATCGCCAGGTTCGGCGGCACGAGTTCGGCCCACGTCGGGCGATCCTGGTAGGCCGCGTAGAAGACGTGCGTGACGTCCGTCAGCTCGGAAAGCTTGGCGCGGCAGTCCTTCGGGTCGAGAAGGTCGACGCTGATGTGCTTCACCTTCGGACGCGAGGACGTCGCAGGGCGACGCGACAGGCCGATGACCTCCCAGTCCTCCAGGGTCGCGAGATGCTCGATGAGATTCCCGCCGATGACCCCTTGGGCTCCGACGACGAGGGCGACGTTCTTGCGTGTGCTCATGGCTCAGAAAGTGGGGGTGCGGGGCCACGGTAGATAGCCGTGGCCAGGGCACATCATTTGTGAATCGAAGTCACGTCGGTGTGTTCCACCCGCCCACGGACTCCACCAAGCGATCCGACTCTTTCGGTCCCCAGCTGCCGGGTTCGTACGCGTGGAGCGGGCTCGGACCATGCAGAATCGGGTCCACGATGGCCCACGCGGCTTCCACCACGTCCTGACGTGCGAAGAGCGTCGCGTCGCCGGCCATCGCATCGCCGAGCAGCCGCTCGTAGGCTTCCATGCGTCCGCCGTGGCCTTGTTCGGGCTCCTCGACGATGGAGAGCTCGATGGGCTTTCCCACCATGCGATCGCCGTACTCCTTGGCGCGCGCGCCGAGGGCGATGACCACGTTGGGGCTGACGCGAAAGCGGATGTAGTTGCCCATGCTGGGCGCCGCCTCTTTGAAGACGACCTGGGGCGGGTTGTTGAACTCGATCATGACCTCGGTCACCGTCTTCGCCAGCGACTTGCCCGCGCGCACGTAGAAGGGCACGCCCTGCCAGCGCCACGAATCGACCCACAAGCGGAGCGCGGCGTACGTGCCGATGTACGAATCGGGCTTCACCCCGGGCTCGCCGCGGTAGCCGTTGAACTGCCCGCGCACCAGATTCTCCACGTCCAGCGGGCGGATGGTGCGCAGCACCTTGGCCTGCTCGTCGCGAATGGCCTCCGCGTAGGTGCTCGACGGCGCCTCCATGGCCAGGTAGCTCACGATCTGCAGAAGGTGATTCTGCACGACGTCGCGGATGACCCCCGTCTCGTCGTAGAACTTGCCGCGCCCCTTCACGCCGAAGGACTCGGCCATGGTGATTTGCACGTTCTCGACGTAATGCCGATTGAGAATCGGCTCGAGGAAGGCGTTGGCAAATCGGAAGTAGAGGATATTCTGCACCGCCTCTTTTCCGAGGTAGTGGTCGATGCGAAAGATCGACGACTCGGGAAATACGGCGTGGAGCGTTTGATTGAGCTTCTTCGCAGATTCCAGATCACGCCCGAACGGCTTTTCCACGACGACGCGCGCGTTGGTGGCATTTCCCGATTTGGCCAGCTGTTCGACCACCGTGGGGAACATGCTGGGCGGGATGGCCAGGTAGTGCAGCGGCCGCTGGGCCCCGCCGAGCTGCGCGCGCACCTGCGCGAACGTCTGCGCATCGCCGTAGTCGCCATCGACGTAGCGGAGTTGGGCTACGAGCTTCGCGAACGCGGCTTCGTCGAAGTCGCCGGCGGTGTTCAAGCTGTCGCGCGCACGCTCGATCAATTGATCGCGCGTCCAGCCGGACTTGGCCACGCCGACGATGGGCACATCGAGCCGCCCGCGCCGGATCAGCGACTGCAGGGCGGGGAAGATCTTTTTGTAGGCCAGATCGCCGGTGGCGCCGAAGAACACGAGTGCATCGGAGTGGGAATCCTTCTCGTTGCTCATGAGAAATCATGTAACCGGTTCGGTACCCTAAGGTACAAACGTTTCGATCGGTCCCCGCACGGGCCGGCCGCGATGCCAGACGGCCGAGATGGCTTTGGTGTTCGCGATGGTGTGCGACGGATCCGCATCGAGGACGATGAAGTCGGCTCGCTTTCCGGGCGCGAGCACGCCGCGGTCGCCGAGCTGGAGCAGAGCCGCGGCATGCCGCGTGGCCATGCGGATGGCTTGCAGCGGTGTAAGCCCTGCCTCCACCATCAGCGCCAGCTCGCGGTGCTCCGACACGCCGGGCACGCGCAGCGGCGTGCCGCCCGAATCCGCGCCGAAGCCGATGGAGATGCCTGCATCATGCAGCGTTTTCAAATTGCGAAGGTTCGTCGCCAGCGACGCGCGGGCTGCCGCGGACTTGGGCTCATGCAGGGTGCGCGCCCGCCACGCGGGATCGTCGAAGCGTGCGCGAAGGGCGGGCTGGAGCGCGTGTTGCGTGAAGAGGTCGGCGGTCCAGACGGGGCGCTCGGCGTAGGCGAAGGTCGACTCGTCGAGCGCCAAGGTCGGGACGTACCACGTGCCGTTTGCCTCGAGCAGGCGCACGAAGGCCTCGTCGACCGGTGCATCGCGCACCCCGTGGGCGATGAGGTCGACCCCAGCGCGGGCGACCGCTCGGGCGTCTTCCAAGTCGTGGATGTGGGCGGCCACGCGAACACCGCGCGCGTGCGCTTCGTCGATGACCGCCTCGTAAATGGCCGGTGACATTTTGACGGGGAGCGCGCCGGCGAAGTCGTCGAGCCAGAGTTTCACGAAGTCGGTCCGCCGATCGGCCATCTCGCGCACGGCGGCGCGTGCCTCGGCGGGGGTGCGCGGGCGAAAGAGCTGGTCGTTTCCGAGCGGAAACATGGCCTCCGGCGGCGCCCCGTTGGGCACGCCGACCCCGCGATCGACACCGAACAGGTCGGCGCCGGGGTGCTTTCCCGCGTGCATCTCGTCGCGCAGCTCGCAGAAGAGTGCGCCGTTCAGACCGAGGGAGGTCACCGTGGTGACGCCGTAGGCCTCGTATTGCGCCAGTTGGCGAAGGATGTTCGGCCGCGTGTAATGCCCCGGACCGACGTCCGCCCCATCGACGAGCCCCACGTGGGCATGGTTCGAGACCAGGCCCGGCATGATGGTCTTGCCGCTGCAGTCGAGGATGCGCGCGCCCTCGGGGATCTCACCCTCGCCGGTGGCGACGATGGTCTCGCCCCGCACGGCGAGGACCGCATGGGCGATGGGCTCGCGGTCCGTGCCATCGATGAGCGTGGCCCCGCGCAAAACGACGGTGTCGCTCATGCCGTCTGCCCTCCGTCGATGACCACGAATTGGCTGGTCACCGCCCGCTGCGTGGCAAGGTTGTACACGAGCTGGGCCACGTCCTCGGGCGTGGTCGCCTCGCCGAGGAGTGTGCGCTGTCGAACGCGCTCCGCCACCTCCTCGCGTCCGGCCCACCACCGGGTCATCACGAAGCCGGGAACGACGCAGGACACGCGCACTTCGGGCGCCAGGGCCCGCGCCAGCGACTTGGTCAATCCGTGCAACGCGGCCTTGGAGACGGCGTACGGGAGCGACGAGCCTTCGCCGGTCAGCCCGGCGATGCTGCCGATGTTCACGATGGCCCCGCGGCTCGCCCGCAAGTGCGGTGCGGCTGCCCGCGCGCACTGGAACGCGCCGCGCACGTTCACCGCCAGCACCGTGTCCCACACCTCGTCCGGGATGGCCTGGAGATCGCTCGCCGAGCCACCTGGCACCGGCGGGCTCACGGCGGCGTTGTTCACCAGCCAATCGACACGTCCATGGTTGCGCACCGCCTCGCCGACCATCGCGTCCACCGCACGCGCATCGCGCACGTCGGCGCGCACCGCTCGAACGCGCAGGCCACGCCCTGCGGCCTCCGCCACGGTCTCCTCCGCCTCGCGCTCCGAGCGGCTGTAGCTGAAAAGGACGTGCGCGCCCGCTTCCGCGAAGCGCAACACCGTGGCCCGACCAATTCCTGTACCTCCGCCCGTGACGATCGCAACGCCTTCATCCATGCTGCGGAATTAGGGAACGGTCGGTTCCAAATCAAGCCCCTCCTCACGTGAAGGAGGGGGCGAAGGGCCGGGAAGGGCACGAAGATCGCGCTCCAGGGCCTCGGCCATGCGCACCGGCGGCAAGGTTCCCGTGAGCCACCCGAGTTTCAGCCCGGTCATGCTGCGCACCATCTCGCGATGCACGAAGGGAACGCGCGAGAGGGCGGCCATGAACCGATCGCGCACCCACCCGAGCAGGCGCGCGTCCGATTGAAAGAACGGCGTCAGCGCCCGCGTCGCCAGTTGGTAGAAGCCGAGGTGCCGCCGCCGCGCGTGTGTGTAGCGTTCGAGCGGCGCCGGGCCCTGGAAGCAGTCGGCGAGGATCATGGCGTCGTACAGTGCGAGGTTGCACCCTTGGCCGAGCTGCGGGCTCATCGCGTGCGCCGCATCGCCGAGGTAGACGACCGAGCGCGCGCCCCACCGCCGCATGGTCACGTCGTTGTACGACGAGAAGGTGATTTGCTCTGCGCTTTCGATTTGATCGAGCACCGAGCCCGCCATCGGGGCGTGGGCACGGACCTCGCGCTTCCAGGCGTCCAGGTGCATGCGCACCTCGTCGAAGCGATCCGCGCGCAGGCTCCAGAACAGGGTGACGAGCGGCTTGGCCTTGGTCCCGCGTGCGCTCGGGCCCAGGCCCGTGGGCAGAAGACCGAGCATGCGCTCCGTGCCCCGCACGATCTGGTGCAGCCGGCCGGCGAACTGGCCCTCGGGGTCCTCTCCGATGAACCAGAGCGCTCCCCAGCGGTACGGCCGCACGCGGGCCTCGGTGCGCACGACGGGCCGAAGGCGCGAGCGCGCGCCGTCGGCCACCACGACGAGTTGGTACGGGCCATGGCGGCGCCCCGCCTCGTCGATCACGTGCGCCGTGCCGCCATCGTCCTCGATGCGATCGATGGAGACGCCGCATCGGAGCGTGACGGGGCTGTGGCGTACGGCATCGAAAAGCGCCTCGAACAAGACGCCGCGGTGCAGACCATAGCCGGTGAGCCGGGGCTCCAACGTTGCGTAAGACAGGTCGAAGATGGTGCGCCCGCGCTCCGTTTCGCAGAGGAGCCGCTCGACGCGTGCGCCGCGTGCGGCCACCTGCGGCAGAAGCCCCAATCGACCGAGCACCGCCTGCCCAATGGGCTGCAGCACGATGCCCGCACCGACGGGCCCGGGCTCGGGCACGCGTTCGAACATCGTCACGCGGTGGCCGGCGCGCGACAGAAAGAGCGCAGCGGCAGGGCCCGCCGTTCCGCATCCGACGACGGCGATCTCCAACGGGGCATTATGGGGCATGGGGAGCACTTGCCGTTTTACGCGAGAGATCCTAACTTACTACCCGTAGCTGTCGTGGCTACCCGGACGAGGTGCGCCGTACCCGGTGAGGATAAGACGACGCGATTCCACAGGAGGAACGCGTCATGGCATGGGTCTATCTCGTTATTGCAGGTCTTCTCGAGGTCTGCTGGGCCATCGGCATCAAGTACACGGAGGGCTTCACCAAGCTCGGACCGAGCGTGGTCACCGGGGTGGCCATTGTCGCGAGCATGCTCCTTTTGGCCTATGCCTCGCGCACGCTTCCCATCGGCACCGCATACGCCGTGTGGGTCGGCATCGGCGCATTCGGTGCGGCCGTCCTCGGGATGGTGCTTTTCAAGGAGCCCTTCACCATCGGGCGCGCCGTTTTCCTGGCCCTTCTGGTCATATCCATCATTGGATTGAAGGTCACGAGCCCCCAGGCTTCCTGAGAGCCGCCGTGCTAGAGTCGGCTCTGCATGGCGGTTCCCGCGTTGGAGCTTCGCGAGGTGACGAAGCGGTTCGGTGACAAGGTGGCGGTGGACGGCCTCTCCCTGTCGCTCGAGCCGGGCGCCTTCCTCGGGTTGCTCGGCCGCAACGGGGCAGGGAAGTCGACCACCCTCAAAATGGTCACCGGGCTGCTTCGCCCCACGCACGGAAGCATTCGCGTGCTCGGTTTGGACATCGAGAAGGAACCGCTCGAGGTCAAACGCCAGATCGGCGTCATGCCCGAGGACATGGCCCTGCTCGACATGCTCACCGGCCCGCAGTACCTGCGATTCGTCGGACGCATGTACGGCCTCACCGACGACGTCATCGATGCGCGGGCCAAAGAGCTCTTCGTCAAGCTGGACCTCGTCCCCGGCCCGCGCGCATTGCTTGCAGACTACAGCTTTGGCATGAAGAAGAAGATCGCGCTCTGCGCGGCCATCCTTCACGGCCCGCGGCTGGTCTTCCTGGACGAACCCTTCGAGGGCATCGATCCGGTGACCAGCCGCACCATCAAGGACATCCTCATGGCCATGCGCGAGCGCGGCACCACGCTGGTGCTCACCTCGCACATCCTCGAGGTCGTGGAGCGCCTCTGTCCGCTCATCGCCATTTTGCACGACGGGCGCCTCCACGGGTTCGGGCCCGTCGAGCAGCTGCGCGCCGGCGGTGCCTCGCTCGAAAGCGTTTTCGTCGATTTGGTCGGCGGCGCCCGCACCGGGGAGCTTTCTTGGCTGTAGGCTCGAGCCTCTATTTGGTCCGCGCGGTCATTGCGAGCCACGCGCAGGGCGCGGCGAACCGCATGCGCCGCGAAATGGGGCGGCGTGGCTTGATCATCATGGTGCTCCTGATGACGCTCCTGGTCGCCGTGCTGGTGATCCCGCTCGTCGGCTGGGCCGCCACCATCGGCTATTTCGGGGGAAAGTACATCACCGAGCCATTCATGCAGCGCATGCTCGGGCTCTTCCTGCTCATGGTCTCCTTCGGCGGCGGGGTGCTCAGCGGCACCACCGGCGGCGGACGTCAGATTGCCTGGGAGAGCTACCGCGCCTTTCCCGTGCGCCACGGCGCGCTTTTCGCCGCGGAGCTCGTGGCAAGCTTGCTCGATCTGGTGCCGCTCATGCTGTCCGCGATGGTCATCGCGCACGTGGTGGCCCTGGGCATTGCGCTGCCGCGTGCCATGCCGGTGCTCGCGCTGGTGACGTTCGAGACCATCGGCTTCGTGCTCATCACCCAGACCTTGATCTCCAGCCTGGCCGCGGCGCTTCTGCGGCGCCTGCGGATCGCATTTTCGGCGCTGATGGGCGCCATTGGGTTTGCCTCGCTGATCTTCGCCTCCGCGGTCGAGGGCCCGGCGCCCAGCTTGACCGCCAAGGCCGTGATGAATCGGGTCACGCAGGCGCGCGCAGCCCTCGAGGTGGCGGCCGAATGGTTCCCGGGGACGTGGGGCATTCGCAGCGTGCGGCACGCGGCCAATGGGAACTACCTCGCGGCGTTGGCCGAGCACACGTACCCACTCGGGGTCCTCGCCCTCGGCGTCTTCTTCGCGTCGCGGCTGATGGCCCGCGAGGTGGCCTCGGGCGGCATCGTGGCCTCGGCGCCGGCTTCGCGGTTGTGGAGCTTTCGCTCGCCGGCGTTTGGCATCGCGCGCCTGACGTGGCTCACGCTGATGGATAGTGCGCTGGGGCGTGTCGGCCTCATTGCGCCGTTGCTCACCATCGTTCTGATCCGGCTTCCGCTGCTCCACTGGCTCGGTGCGGGATTGAGCACGCCCGGCGCGTATGCGTACGTTGCGCTCTCGACGTCGGCCATCCAGCTCAATCAATTTGGCCTCGATGGCCACGGCATCAAATCGCTCTTCCTCTTGCCCGTCTCCACCGAGGATCTCTTTCGCGGAAAGAGCTGGGGGCTCGCGACGTACTTTCTCCTGCAGGCCGCCTTGCTCGCGCTGCTGTTCGCGCTCGTGCAAAAGACCCCCGTGATCGAGATCGTCGCGGGAAGCTTCCTCGGCGGCTCCTTCTTCCTCACGCAGAACATGGCAGGGCGCTGGACCTCGGCGTGGCTTCCGCGCCGCCTTCCTCGCCGGGACATGCGCGGTACGGGCGCGCCGGGTGCGTTGCTCTTGGTGTCGCTCGCCCTGACGGTGAGCACCGGCACCGCATTTGGCGGACTGTACGCGGCTTGCCAGCGCTTCGCCCCCGCGTGGCTGGTCCCCGTGAACGTCGCCGTGTTCACCGGATTGCTCGTGCTCGATCGGCTCACGCGCGCGTTGGCCATGCGTTACTTCGATGAACGCCGCGAACGCGTGCTCGAGGCCATCGGCTAGGGCGCCATGTGCTAAACCTGAGCCAGCATGGGCGAAAAGCAGACTCGAGCGCGTAACCACTTCCTCGCGAGCGTGTTTCACCTGATTCGCGATCGGCGCGGCGTCTCCGCCATCGAATACGGACTTCTCCTCGTGGCCATCTTGGTGCTCGTCGCTGGTGGCTACCGGCTGCTGGGCAAGAGGGATCAGAAGGCCACGCAGGTGGCCGAGGCGACCATCGTGGGCAATGCCGATTGGGCGCCTTCGGGTGGCGGCAGCGGCGACCGCGGGATCGGTGGCGGGAGCAACACGCCCGGTGGCAACAGCCCGAGTGGCGACTTGTGCGACGGCCGCTCGTGCGGTGCACCTGGCTCGTGCTTCGTCGCGGGCACCCAGGTGGCCACGCCGTCGGGCGAGCAGCCCATCGAGAGCTTGCACGCGGGCGATCCGGTGCTGGCCCGCAGCGCCGGTGGAGACGTGGAGGTCCGCCCCATCGTGCGCACGTTCGTGCATCCCGCGCACGCACTGGTCGACGTGCACACGGTGACGGTGGACGAGGTGCGCGATCGCGTGCGCTCCACGCCGGAGCACCCGTACTTCACGCTGGGCCACGGGTGGAAGGCGGCGGGCGATCTCGGGGCCGGCGAAACCTTGGTCGATCGCGCAGGGCACGAAGTGCAGGTGACCAAGGTCGTGCGCATCGCGCAGGAGGCCGAGGTTTACAACTTCGAGGTCGACGTCGACCACACGTACTTCGTGGGCAGCCGTACGAAGGTGCTGGTCCACAATGCGTGCGGCGATCCCGACTTCAAAGACTACCCGCGCCCGGATCCTGCCGCGGGGGCCGCCGCCGTCCATGCCGAGAGCACGGCGGTCACGGACGCGCAGAAGGCCGCCAACGACGCGAAGAAGGCGGCGGACAAAGCCAAGGCCGAGCAAAACAAGGCGGACCGCATGGCGACCAGCGTGGCGGCGGGCGCCAAGATCCCCCCGGAGCGAGTCCAGAAGGTCAAGGACGACGCCGCCGCGGCGCAGGCGTCCGCGAATCAGGCAAAGCTGGACGCGGAGAACGCGAAGACGCACGCCGAGAGTTTGGCGCCGGCCGCGGAGAACCAGCATATCCACGACACGCTGGACAAAATCCCCGGCAAGGGCTCGACGGATTGGGGCGCCAATGCGCCGCCCGGCAAGATGGGGGACAACTGGGGCGTCGAATACGGCAACAACGGTGGGGATCTTCCGGCCCCGGCCAAGGCGAGCCCGAGCCCGTACCGCGAATACCGCGTCGATCCCGGAGGGACGGCCACCGACGGCAAAGCAGGCAGCCGCCGCATCGTCATCGATACGCGCAATGGCGACGCGTACTACACCTGGACCCACTACGGTTCGCACGGCGATCCGGCGTTCGTGAAGATCCGGAACGGGTGGCCGTGACCTTCGATCTCAAGGCGCCCGGCGTGGTGCACGTGCCCGATTTGGACGTGGACGCGATCCGCGCGGCCGCCAAGGTGCACGGTGCGGTGGTCTACGTCATGCCGGACACCGGCATCACCGATCGCGCGTCGTTCTTCGCGTGGTTTCGCGCGCACGTGCCGCAGGATCCGCCGCTGGTGAGCGCGCGGAGTTGGGATGCGTTCCGCGATTCCATCCGGAGCGGCCTGCTCGACGAAACGCCGCGCCGTTTCGTCATCGTGTGGCCGAACTCGGCCGCCATGGGCCCGCCGGACGAGCGCCAGAACGCGCTGGACGTTCTCGCGCAAATCGTGGGCGATCTGACCGATGCGCGCGCGACCCGCGGTCGCACGAAGCACGTAAGCGTTCTCGTCGGATAGGTGCGCGCTGACGGTCGGTCGAACGCGCGACTCGCACGTGCGTTCGACCGAATTTGGCATTCCATCATCGAAAGATTGAACGGAGTGCCCAAAGGGGGGCACTGCCTTCGCTGAGGGGATTTTTGCCGCGGATTTCGCCAAAAATTCTTTGCAAATCTTAATGGCGATGATCGCAACTTCTAGTTGCGATCGAACTGGCCCGCCTCTAACAGAAAGTGCAATGCAACTTCGCACCACTGCCGCTTTTCTTTTGCTGCTGGTCTTCCTCGGGTCCAAGCCAGCGAAAGCACAGATGGCCGACTCACTCGCGTCGGTCAACTACGAGCACTACCCGAACGTGAACTCGCCCAGGGACTCGGGCTCGCAGGTCGGTCTCGAGGTTTTCCGCTTTCGCGCGGGCCTTCCCATCCCGCTCACCGAATCGAAAAAGACGATTCTCCTTCCCGGCCTCTCCTACGAGCTGCTCGGGTTTCACGGGGAAGGTGCCAACAAGCCGAACATCGGTACCTTGCATGCACCTTCGGCGTCGCTCGGACTCTTGCAGGTCTTCGGCGACCGATTCATCGGCATGGCCATGGTGGGCGCTGGCTTCGCCACCGACTTTCGCGATCGCGTCTCGGCCGACGATCTTCTCTTCACCGTCACCGGGCTGTTTCTCTACAAGTTCGACAAGAACTTTACCCTCGGCGCCGGCGTCACCTACGACCGCCGCTCCGGCAATTTGCTGCCGTTGCCTGCCATCGGTGTCAATTGGCAGATCAGCAACGAGTTTCGTATCCGGGGCTTCATCCCCGCGAGGCTCGACGTGGAGTATCGCGCACTGCCATGGCTCACCGTGGGCTTGCGCGGCACCTTCGAGGGCAATCGCTTCCATCTCAGTGAGAAGCGCTACGGCGCTTCGGATCTTCAGCTCGCGTACTCGATCATCACCGTGGGGCCCAAGGTCACGTTCCGCCTCGCCGACATGATGCATCTCGATGTGTACTCGTCCGTTGCCGTCATGCGGCGCTACGAAGTTTTGCGCGATGGCGACTCGCTCGGCAGCGCGTACTTGAATCCCACGGTGCTCAGCGGGATTCGGCTTTGGTTCGGTCCCTCGGGTTGGCGCAACGAACAGGCTGCGCCCGCGCCGTCGGAGCCCGCAGTACCAGCCGCCCCCAAGGAGGGAGAGCCTCGATGACGAGACGGTGGACCCTTGCCGCGATTGCGTTGCTGCCCGCGCTTTGCCTTGCTCGCGACGCCCGTTACCTATTCGCTGTTCGACGACCTGTCCGCGCGCTTCCGGCGGCGCGCGCCCGCTTCGCCGGCGCCTTCCGAGTCTTCGTCGCCGTCTTCGCGCGTTTCTCTGGCGGAAGGAGGCCCGTAAGAAGCGCGTCCACCAGCCGCACGAGCGTCGCGCGCTTCGGGGCTTCCCGTTTTGCCAAGGTCCGAAACATGAGCGTCCCTCGCAGGGCTTCGCCGAAGATCGCCCCGTCGAAGTCGCGCGGAACGTCGCCGCGCACGATGGCCCGGTTCACGATGGCGTCGAGGCCCCGCGTTTCGTCGTAGGCCATCCACGCGGCGCCCACGCTGGAAAACACCGGGCCTCGTGCGCGATCTTCCAGCACGGCGACGCGGAGGAGGGCTTGCCCCCCGACGGTGTCGAGGAAGCGGACCATGCCGGCGAGCCACTCGAGGACGTCGGCTCGGAAGGAGCCCGCGTGGGGCAAGGGCCCGAACTGCGACGGCAGGGACGAAAGCGCCGCGCTCACCAGGGCATCCTTGGTGGGCCAGCGCCGGTACACGGTCGTCTTGTTCACGCCCGCGCGTGTGGCCACCTCCTCGACGCCGAGCCCCGCGAACCCGACGCGCACGATTTCTTCGAGGGTTGCCTGGAAAATGGCCTCCACCACAGGGGCGCCGCGGACGGCGGCGGCCTTCGCCTTTTTCGTCATTCGGAAGCTCTCGCTCCCCGTCTTCTCACAGATCGCCGCGCACCGGAAGTCTCCAGCGCGCCTAGCTGGTCTAGCTCGTCGCGCAGTTGGCGGCACCACGCGAGCTCGTTTTGCCAGAGGCTCTCCAGGTGCCCGAACGTGGAGCCGAAGAGCGTCTGCTGTGCAGCACCGATGGCGTAGCGTTCTGCGTTGCGCGCGAGTTCCTCTCCCTCCCGCGCGATGTGGGCGATGTGCGCTTTGCAGAACTCCGTATAGTGCTCGACGAGCATCGTGCGCTCCTCGGGTGCGAGCAGGTCGAAGGCCGTCACCTTGTAGGAAAAGAGCTCGCGGTACTCACGCGGGCTCGACTTGGTGTCGAGCATCAACTCGTGAAAGCGGGCCTTGCCCCTCTCGGTGATGGCATACGTCGTCGCTTGCCGCCCACTGCGCTGGGCCACGGGTACACGCTGCTCGGTGATGTGCTTTTCCTTCTCGAGCGCGGCCAAGAGCGGGTAGATGCGCCCGTTGCTGGCCTTCGCAAAGGGGCCGATGATGTCGTTGATGATCTGCGCCATGAGGTAGCCCGTGGTGGGCTGGCGCATCAAAAGGGAGAGGACGATCAGCTCGTACATCGCGTTCGGGTCCACCGTACGCGACGCGCGGGCGCGCGGCCATCCTTGGGGACAATGGCACTGCGTCGAGAGGATCGATGCAACGGCGCCGGTCAGGTCGCGGGCGCGAGCTTGCGGAGATCGGGCGCACCCACGGAGACTTCGCCGGCGTACGCGTGGGTGACGAATTCGAGCTTGTTGCCAAAGGGATCCAGAAAATAGAGCGACGCCTGCCCGGGCGGGCCGAGGCGGCGGGGGCCATCGAAGGGGACGTCGACGGCCGCAAGCACGTCGCGCGCGCGGTCCATGTCTTCGCCCGTTACGGCGAGGGCAAGGTGCGGGTGGCCGCGTTCGAGTGCGGGCTGACCACCGCCCTGCAGGAAGAGATCGACCCGCGGGCCCGGTCCGTTGCCGAAGCGGAGGGAGAGATGAAGGGGACTGTTTTCGCCGTTCTTCAACTCGCCCGTGCGCTCGGGCCTTTGCTCGTGGAACGCCGCCGCGTCGTCGAAGCGGGCGACGACCGTGGCGCCCAGGAGATCGACGTAGAAGCGCTCGGCCAGCACGAGATCTCCGACGGGAAGGGTGAGGTGGTCGACACCCCGAACCAAGTTTTTCAGTGAAAGGGTCATGGGTCCTCCTTGAAGACAGGTCTCAATGACCTGTCATGATGACTTATTGGATCCCGCGAGCCTCCTTGTCAATGCGGCCTCGGCATGTTCCTCTGCGCCGGTGCTTCGCTGTCTCGCAGGTTTTCTTCTCGTGGCCGCCCTGACGGCCTGTGGCGGTAGCGAGCCGCCGCGCACGGTCTCCCTGCGCATGAAGGGGGAGCCGGCCGCGGCCACCGTCACCGTCGACGATCAGTGGATCGGCACCTTGGCGCGGGTCACCCGGTTTGGCGTGGCGCTCCCGCCGGGCCGGCATCGCATCACGGTGGAGGCGCCGGGGCACTTCCCCTGGGACCGCCTCGTCGAGGTCAAGGAAGGGGATGCCCCCGTCCAGCTCGACGTCGCCCTGGTCCCCGTGCCGGACTGAAGAGACCTGGAATGTAGCGTTTCGCGCGGAAAAGCGTTGTCTTCTTGACGAAACCGTGGCACTTGTCCGCCCCTTACCCCAGGAAAGAAGGATTGACCGAATGGCCAACCGCGCAATTTGGAGCATGAGAAAGCGTCACGAATGGCTCGCCAAGCCCGCGAAGACCCGCCGCATCAAGCGCGCGACGCGTCTGCGCTGCGGTCTGCAGGACGCGATCGACCGCAAGAACACCGGTTCGCAAGAGCCGTCCTGATCGGGCTGATCGCGGGTCGGAGCCTGATCGCCCCGCGAGCGGGTTGGGGTCAGGCGTCCGCGCGAAACTTCGCCGCGGCATAAACGAGCAGCGAGAGGGCCGGTACGATCGCCGCGGTGAGCACGATTCCCCGCGATGACCGGCTCGCCGCCACGGCTGCCGCGTGAAAGAGGAAGATCGTCGGAAGGACCGCGAGAAGCACCGCTGCCGCGAAGCGCAGCGTGGTGCCGCCGTCCTTCCTTTCGGTGCGTCGGACCGACGCCGCCAACAGCGTGAGCGCACCGCCGGCGAGGGCGGTCACCGCCGCGGCGACCGAGCGCCCCGCGACACCGGGGCCGCTCTCTTCTTCGTGCCGAGTTGTGTCCGTGGCCATCGCCGACGCGACGCTCGCGCCATCTTTGGTCACGCGGAGGCCGTGGGCATGGTCGACGAAGTCGCTTCCGTCGAAGGTCCAATCCGAGCCGCGCGCCATCGTGGGGAAGTAGCCCTGCAGGTCGATGCGCGGGCAGGCGACGAGCAGCGCCCCCGCCAATAGGGACACGAGGACACCCGCCGCCACGGGCCCCGCGGCATTCCTCCGAGGGCTGCGCCCTAGCGCTTCCAGAGCAAGCCGCTCGCTTCGCGCGCGCACACCGGCGAGGGCCGCCCATACACCTACGCCTGCACACATGGGCACGACCGGCCACGTGCGCCCGATGCGCACCGGCCAGGCGACGTCGCCTTCGTCGGTGGTCGCCGTCAGCAGCAAGGCGAGGGCCAGGGAAAGGCCGGCAAAAACAAGAGCCCGTCGAGCTCCGCGAAGATCCCATGTCCAAGCCGATCCGAGAAGGATTCGCGAAGGGAATCTTGAAAAGAGCGAAAGCTTGGAAAAAACTCCGGGCATCACGTGTTACAGTAGCGAAAGGCGTCGTGCTCGGATGCTACTCAAGTCCAGCGATTATGCGGCAAGGGAAAACCCTGGCGGGCACGGCACAAATCGGGCTTCGCGCAAGCGGCCCATTACGGAAACACTCGCTGCGGCGGCGGAACTTCCGTTGACCCCCGAGTGCCGGCATGTCCGGAGGAGGAAACGCGTCATGCAGAGTACCTATGGTCCCAACACGAAGGGGCTGTCTCGGTAAAATCTGACGCAGGACCACCCTCGACAACGCCAGCCGATGGTTGCGACGCATCCATCGCACCGCGCTGCGCGGGAGCCTGCCGCTTCGCCGGGGCCATCACGCGAGTGTACGCCCAACGATGCGCGGCAGCGGTCATCCGTAAGCGTCCCGAACATCCCCTGAATCCGCAGCCTCACTGGTGAGGTTGGCGGTTTCGGGAAGGGGCCAGTACCGGCGGCCCGGGTGAAGACAATCCTCACCCGGGCCGTTGACTTTTCAGCAGCCGCCGATTGCCACATCTGGCATATTGACGAAGGCCACACGACAGCGCTACGAAAGCGCTTGCAGCACGCGGGAATAACTCAGTTGGTAGAGTGCAAGCTTCCCAAGCTTGATGTCGCGGGTTCGAATCCCGTTTCCCGCTCTGTTTTTTCGAGAGAATCGCGTATTTCGCGGACAGACGCCTAGGCCGCGGACATTGGGCGGGGAACTGTCGCCAAAGCCTTCTCCGACGGCCCCGACCGTCGGGAGGCAGCGTGCAGGCGCTTTTGCCAACGGGCAGGTGGCGTCTCCTACCCGGCGAACGATCTTGTCGAACCGCCAAGAGCGCCAAGTTCAGGGGCCGTGAACGAGGGCATTCCTTGGCGCTCCAGCACATCCTCCATCTTGGCGCCTTGGCGGTTCGAGCAGACAGCGCGAACAGCTCGTATTGGAGAACGCCCCAACGCTTTAGAGATTTTTCCCCAGGAACCGGCGGATGTGCGTGGCGATGGTCGCGTGCTCTTCTTCCAGGGCGAAGTGGCCGGTGTCGAGGAGGTGCGTCTCGATGTGGCGCAGATCTTTAGCGTAGGCCTTGGCGCCTTCGACGGTGAAGATGGGATCGCCCTTTCCCCAAACGACGAGCGTCTTGGGTTGGTGCTTGGCGAAGTAGGCGTGCCACTCGGGGTAGCGCGCGGGGTTCGTGTGGTAATTCGCGTGCAGCGCGTACTGGATGTCGAAGCTGCCGGGTCGATCGAGGCCGTACTGGTCCAGGTTCCACGCGTCCGGGTTCATCCCGTCGGGGTTCTTCGCGCCGGTTTTGTACTGGGAGATGGTGCCTTCGAGGGACATCAGCTTGCGCGCCGCGGCTTCGCGTTCCGCGTTGCGAGGGCCGGAAAGCGTCGCGAGAAACTCGCGCGCCATGGGCGAGAGGCCCTCGTCGTAGGCATTGGCGTTCTGCACGATGAGCGCGCGGATCCACTCCGGGTGGCGCGTGGCCAGGCGAAAGCCCACGGGGCCGCCGTAGTCCTGCACGTACATGGCGAAAGGCGGAAGGCCGATGGCCCCGACGAAGCGCTCCACGACGTCGGCGAGATGGTCGAACGTGTACGCGAAGCGATCGGCGGCCGGGGCGTCGCTGTTGCCGAAGCCGGGGTAGTCCGGCGCAAGGACGTGGAAGTCTTGGGCGAGCTCCGGAATGAGATCGCGGAACATGTGCGAGGACGACGGAAAGCCATGCAGGAGCAAGATGGGCGGCGCGTCCTTCGGCCCGGCTTCCCGGTAGAAGATGGAGAGACCCTCGACCTTGGCGGTCCGATACGCGATGGAGGGAGCAGACATGGTCGTGATCCTTTCGGGGGCCCGTGCGGGGCCACGGCAGCCGGCCATCACGATGGCGAACGCTGCGCAGAGACTGCGGAACCGGAGATGCATTGCTAACACCGTCAAAATATTGCTTTGACGGTGTATGGCTTGCCATGTAACCTGTCAAGCGTGACATCAGGGGTTTCGTCGCCCTTTCTCTTCCTCGGGAACCATCCCGCGCTCGACTTTCTCAACACGGCGCCGCGGGATGGCGAGCGGCTCACCGACTACCGCGGGCTCGCAGCATGGATGGAGCAGGCTGGCCTGGTGCTTCCGGAGGATGCGGCCGTAGCCGGCGCACGATGGGGTGACACGACGGAGGCCGCTGCGGTCCTCGCACGCGCGCTCTCCCTTCGCGAGCTTTTCCGCGACGTCATTCACTGCGTCATTTTTGGCAGCACGGTCCCCTCGACGTTGCTCGTGCCACTCAACGCGGCCTTGCGCGAAGAGTCGGGCGCATACACGGAACTATGCCGCAACCCGAAGACGGGTGGCTTCCAGCGCATCACCCGCATGGCCCTGTCCAACGCGAGCGATCTCCTCGCGCCCATCTTGCGGGCGATGGGCGCCTTCCTCGCCGAAGCGAAGCTCGATCTGGTGCGCGCCTGCGAAGACCCGACCTGCGTGCTCGTCTTCTACGACGTCTCCAAGAACCACACCCGCCGGTGGTGCAGCATGGAAGCGTGCGGCAACCGCCACAAGGTCAACGCGTACCGCGCGCGAAAGTAGCGGTACGCGGACTTTCTAGCGGTCACTCCCACTCAATCGTTGCCGGTGGCTTCGACGAGATGTCGTACACCACGCGGTTGATGCCGCGCACCTCGTTGATGATGCGGTTCGAGATGCGGCCGAGCAAATCGTAGGGCAGGGGAGCCCAGTCGGCGGTCATCCCGTCCACCGAGCGCACGGCGCGGACGGCGCAGGTCTCTTCGTAGGTGCGCCCGTCGCCCATCACGCCCACGGAGCGTACGGGGAGCAGGACGCAGAAGCTTTGCCAGATCTGCTCGTTCAGGCCGGCCTGGTGGATCTCGCTGGTGACGATGGTGTCGGCCTTGCGCAGCACGGCGAGGCGCTCCTCGGTGATCTCGCCGAGGCAGCGAATGGCCAGACCCGGCCCGGGAAACGGCTGCCGGTAGAGCAAGTCGCGCGGCATGCCGAGTGACTCGCCGGCGGCGCGCACTTCGTCCTTGAACAGCTCGCGCAGCGGCTCGATGAGCTGCAGGTTCATGCGCTCGGGCAGGCCACCGACGTTGTGGTGGCTCTTGATCACCGCGCTCGGTCCCTTGAAGGAGACGCTCTCGATGACGTCGGGGTAGAGCGTGCCCTGGACCAGGTAGCGCGCGCCTTTGACCTTGGCCGCCTGCTCCTCGAACACGTCGATGAACACCTTGCCGATGATCTTTCGCTTTTGCTCCGGATCGGTCACGCCACGCAGGGCGTCGAGGAAGCGCTTTTTCTCGTCCACCGCGATGAGGTTCAAGTGGAAATTCTCGCGGAAGGTGGCCACCACTTGCTCCACCTCGCCCTCGCGCAGCACGCCGTTGTCGACGAAGATGCACGTGAGCCGGTCGCCGATGGCCTTGTGGCAGAGCACCGCCGCCACCGAGGAGTCGACGCCGCCCGAGAGCCCGCACACCGCGTGTTCGTCCGCGCCGACGCGCTGGCGCACGATGTCGATGGCCTCGTCGGTCCACGAGCCGGGCGTCCACGTGGGGTGCAGCCCGGAGACGTCGAACAGGAACGACGCGAGGATGTCCGAGCCGCGCGGCGTGTGCACCACCTCGGGGTGGAATTGCAGGCCGTAAATCTTCTTCTCGGCGTTGCCCACCGCACAGAAGGGCGTGTTGCCAGAGACGCCGATGGTCGCGAAGCCCGGCGGCAGCGACACGATGCGGTCGCCGTGGGACATCCACACGTCCAACGTTTCGCGCTTGGAGAAGCGATGAAAGATGCCCTCGGGCCGCTCGACCACGACCCGTGCGGCACCGTATTCGCGTGCCGTTGCGCGTTCGACCTTGCCGCCGAACGTCTGCGCCACGAGGTAAAGGCCGTAGCAGATGCCGAGCACGGGAATGCCCAACTCGAACACGCGCGGATCGAAGGGCGGGGCGTCTTCGTCGTAGACGCTGGAGGGGCCGCCCGAAAGGATGAGCGCTTTGGGATTCAGCTCTCGCACCTTCTCGAGGGGAACGGTGCAAGGGTGGATCTCGCAATAGACGCGCTGCTCGCGGATTCTTCGCGCAATGAGCTGCGTGTATTGCGAGCCGAAGTCGAGAATTAGGACCAGCTCGCGCTTTTCACTCACACGCGCGGCATAGCAGGAGGCACGCAGCCACGCGACGGAAATGCGACGGAAATCCGCGGAAAAGCCGACGGGTGTGGTACGCAGTCCCCATGGTCCCCGACTTGATGATTGCGGTAGCTCGCACTGGCCCGATCCAGGTTCCGTTGCCACGGTACCAAACAGCGGGTTCGGCAGGAATGGACCTCGTGGCGGCCCTCGAGAAACCGGTGCGCATCAAGCCCATGGAGCGCGTGCTCGTACCGACCGGATTGCGTTTTGCCATCCCGCCGCAATTCGAAGGGCAGGTGAGACCGCGCTCGGGGCTCGCGGCCAACGAAGGCATTACCGTGCTCAACGCCCCCGGCACGATCGACTCCGACTACCGCGGCGAGGCGAAGGTGCTGCTCGTCAACCTGGGCTCGAAGGCCGTCACCATCTCCCCGCTCGATCGGATCGCCCAGCTCGTCATCGCCCCCGTGGCACGCGCCCAACTCTTCGAGGTCGAGGCCCTGGACGAAACGGCCCGCGGCGAAGGCGGTTACGGCTCGACGGGCACGTAGGGACGCGCCGTGTCGCGGGGATGTGCCATATCGAGCCATCCTCGGACCGGGTTGCCCGGAAGAGCTGGCTATATCGGCTATTATTCCAACTAGTTACCTCGCGTTCGTGCGTGGCTCACGGTTTGCTGAGACCGTGGGCCATGAGGAAGACCCATTCGCTTTTGTGGACGGCTTGTTTCGCCGCGGTTGGTTCCATGACCATCGGCGGTTGCGGAAGCAGCTCGGGGGGCCAAGCGGAGGAGGAGACGGGCGAGATCAACGCGTCCCTTCACCGTGCGCAGGGATGCGGCGATCTCCTCGACGACTTGAAGCGCGACACGCGGCTCAAGATGGAGAAATCCATCGACCAGCAGATCTCTTGGCTGCAGCAATGCTTGCTGACCGGGTGCGGCTACGACAAAGGCGGCGTGGGCATGGACTCGGGCTCGAACGGTGCGCCCCCGACCGCCGGTGGAGCCGGTGGGGACAGCCGCGGTGAAGCCGCGACGTCGTACTCGCAGACGAACACGCAGGTGAACGGCGTCGACGAAGCGGACTTCGTCAAGAACGACGGCAAGTACATCTACGTCCTTCACGGGCGCGCCTTCAAGGTGCTCAATGCGTGGCCGTCCAAGGAACTGAAAGAGTCCTCGACGTTCGACATCGAGGGCAATCCGTCCGAGATGTTCGTGGCCGACGGCAAGGTGGTCATCTACTCGTACGTGAACGGTGTCGACGTCTTCACCGCGGCCGGTGTGTCGCCGAAGAATCGGCTGCAGAGCTACTACGGCTACGGGTTCGTCGGCGATGTGGCCGCGACGGAGAAGGGCGGGGCGCCCGCTGGAGGGGGCTCCAGCACGCCGTACGTGCCGCTCACGAAGATGACCGTGCTTGCCCTCGATGGGACCACCCCCAAGGTGACGCGCGAGGTCTACTTCGAGGGAGGCTACCTCGATGCGCGCCGCGTGGGACCGCACGTGCGCACCGTGTTGCAAGGCTACGCGTACGGACCGCGTCTCAAGTACAGCTATTACGATTTGTACCCGTACACGCCGCAAGGGCCGAACAAATCGCCGACGATTTCGGAGCAGCTCGCGGCGCTCCAGGAGGTTCGTGCGCAGAACGAGGCGGCCATCGATGCGAGCACCTTGGCGGACTACCTGCCGTACACGTTCGTGAAGACGGCCGAGGGCACGAAGGCCCAAACCGTGGCGTGCGAGGATTTCTACGTGCCCACCGTGGGAAGCACGGAGAGCGGCATCTCCGAGGTGGTCTCGATCGACTTGAACGATGCGAACGCTGCCCCCAAGGAGAGCGCGATCCTCGGCCGTGCCGATACGGTCTACGGCGGGACCGATACGCTCTACCTCGCGACGCGCGCATGGAATTGGCCGTCTTTCTCGTGGCGGGCGGGGAGTGTGCCGTCGGGTGAGCAGCCCGCGCTGCCGGTGAGGGCCATTTCCTCGGCGCGCACGCACATTCACAAATTCGAATTCAAGACGGATGCGAAGTTTCCGAATTACCAAGCGTCCGGCACGCTCAAAGGATCCATCAAGGATCAATTTTCGCTCGATGACCAAGATGGCTACCTCCGCGTCGCCACCACGGAGTCGCGCACGTACATCGACGCGAAGGGGCGGTACTTCTGGCCGAACCAGACGCTCGATGCGAACGGCGAACCCACGCCCGATTCGCAGACGAACCAGTGGCCGCGCTCCGTGAATCAGCTCGCGGTGCTCCAGCAGAACGATGCGCGGCTCTTGCCGGCGGGCAAGGTGGAAAACCTGGCCCCGAACGAGTCGATCTTCAGCGTGCGCTTCGTCGGCTCGCGCGGCTACGTGGTGACGTTCCGCCGCGTCGACCCGCTGTTCGTGTTCGACCTGTCGTCGCCGCAGAACCCCAAAGTGCTGGCCGCGCTCAAGATCCCGGGCTTCAGCGAGTACATGCACCCCATCGACGAGCGGCACATCCTCACCATCGGTCGCGACGGCGATCAGCAGGGGCGGGCGCGTGCGCTGCAGTTGCAGATCTTCGACGTGGCCGATGGTGCCAATCCGGTGCTGAAGCATCGCTACACGTTCGAGAGCGGCACGTACGGCGCCAGCGAAGCGGAGTACGACCACAAGGCGTTCACGTACTTCGCGGACAAGAAGCTTCTCGCGTTTCCGTACTACAGCTACGGCTCGACCAGCATGACGAGCACCCTGGAGCTCTTCAAGGTCGACGTGGGGGCGGGCATCACCAAGCTGACGAGCATCGACCAGTCGCCCCTCGTGGCGCAGCATGGGCAGGGCTACTGCGGTGGCTACTACCGACCCAGCGTTCGCCGCGGCATCTTCCTGGAGGACTACGCCTACGCCATCTCGTACGGCGGCCTGGTGGTGCGAAACGCGGCCAAGTTGGACGAGCCGGCGGTGACGCTGGCGCTTCCAAGCCCGCAGATCAACAACGGGTACGGGCCGGTCTGCTACTGAGCCCACCGAAGCCGAGCTGAGAATCTTTTTCGCCGTTCGCACGTCTCTCGAGGGTGCGAACGGCGATCTTCTTTTTGTCGGCCATGGCCATGGCGTTGGGCGTCGGCGGTTGCAGCTCGGAGCCCGAGCGGCCTGAGCCGCTTTTCGTGCGGGTGGCGGTGGTCGGCGCCACGGTCGGGCCGGCGAAGCTCGATGGTGCGCGTTGGGATGGGCTGACCGTGCTGCCCAACCTCGTGGCCGGCGTCACCCGAGAGGCCGGGGGCGAGACGGGTACGGCGATCATGGCCGCGCACGTGACGGGCGAGGTGCTCGCTCCGTTCGAGAAGCCCGATCCGGCCGGGTGGGCCGAGCTCACCGGGGTGCGCCGTCCGCTGACCGGGGGCGGCAGCGATACGTTGACCCCCGCGTGGTCGTCGGCCGAGTGGCGGCACGTGCGCCTGTCGGACACCACGCGGCTTCGCGTGCACCTCGTCGACCGCGATGACATCGGCAGCGACGAGCCCATCGGCGATGTCGACGTGCACGCCGGCTACCTGCGCGAGGCCCTCGAAAAGGGTACCGTCGTGCAAGTGCCCGTGTCCGATCAGACCCACGGGCAGCTGCTCTTCGTCGCCGTTTCGGTCGCCCCCGAAGCCTAGTCCGCGCGCGGCCCGATGCGCACGGCGGCGGTGCCCAGGCCGGAGGGGAGGAACGAGAAGCTCTTCGACGTGTCGGGCTTCGAGCGGTACGTGCGCCGCAGGCCCGCCTCGGAGTAGCGCGCGCAGCGGCGGTGCCACTCGAGGATGCCGGACATCCACGACGTGAGATGGTCGGCGTGGCCCTGGAGAAGTGCGCGCAGCGGAGCGTCGAGTTGGAAGTCGTCGAACAGCGCGGGTAGATCGTTTTTCACGATGTGCTCGAATTGCTGCATGCGCTCTTTCATCAAGCGCACCACGATGTCGAGCGCCTTCCAGCGGTCGATGCCGAGGAAGTTCTCCACCACGAGCACGATGTTGTGGACCTCGCCCTCGTACTCGATTTCCTTTTGGTACGAGAACACGTCATTGGTGAAGCACGCGTAATCCTGCGCCGCCGTTTCGAGCTCGCGCATGACGCGCGTGTGTCGGATCTCCGCAGGGATCACCTCGAAGTGGTCCAGAAGGGCGAGGCTCACGGTCAGCTCCGAGCCGAACGTCTTGCGGCGCATCTCGACGTAGTCGATGGGATCGGGGATGCGGTGCTGTGCCTGATTGGCGAGCTCCCAGAGCCAGCTGTCGAGCATCTCCTCGTTGGCCTTGCGAAAGGCCTTGCGTGCGGCCTCGTTCATCCGCCCTGCGGTGCGCTGCCATAGGTTGGCCAGGCCGCGCTCGAGCGGGTTCGTCGGCTCCGGGGTGGCGCCTGCGTCGAGGGGCATGAACTGCGCGAGCCGCACCGTGCACGCCTTGGCCGCGGCGAGGTTGCGCGACGCACCGAAGACCATCGGGTAGTAGTCGTCCGCGTAGGTGCCCCACGCCAGCCAATCCGATGAGAGATGGAGCTGCTCTTGGGTGGCCTTGGCGTGGATCATCGCCGCGCAGTGCGCGAAGTCGAACCCGACGAAGCGCGGTTCGTCCCACACGCCGCGCTCGATTTCCGGCACCGCGTCGAAGAAGCCCATGCTGCGCGCCCACCCCACGATGTAGCGGCGCGCCGACGCCAAGTGGGGGCTCGTTTGGATGGGGTAGGGCATGTACAGATCGGGCAACGCGAGGTGCCCCACGGGCTGGAACGGCTTGTGCGCATGCTGGCGCGCATGCCCGCGCAACCCCGGGCCAAACGACAACGAGCTCGCGGAGATGCCGATGCCCTTGGGGCCTGGCAGCGACGGGGCGGACGACTCCTTGAGGCTCTCGTTCATGTAGCGGCTCGAGCGTGCGTGCCACTCGTGGCCACCGGACTGCCAGTCCTGGAGGCCTTTCACGTAGGCCGCCACACCGAGCTGCGCGTTCGGCGGCACCGCGTGCTCCACGAACAGAGGGGGCACCTCCGTGAGCGCGGTGTTCTCGAATTGTTGCAATCGCGATGTCAGCAGGTCATTCACCCGGTCGGCGGCATCCTGGGTCGAACACGCGAAGAAGCGCTCGAACACGAGCACGGCGTTGGAGTTCTCGCCCTCCTCCTGCACCTCGCGCTGGTACGAGAACAGATCGTTTCGGAGGTGCACGGCGTCCGAGAACGTATCGGAGAGCACCTCCATCGGCCGCGTGCCGGCGAGGTTGGCCGGGATCTCCGCGCCCACGGCGTACTCGACGAGGTTTGCCGACCAGGGGGCGCCGCCGACCCGGCGGCGCATGTGCATGTACTCGATGGGGTTGGCAATGCGGCCGATGTCGATGTTGATGAGCTCCCACATCGACTCGACCATGAGGTTGTGGGTGCTCGTGATGAAGCGCGTACGCCATGCATCGGTCATCGCCGGCGTCGTCCGCGCCCAGAGATCTTTCAGCCCAGCCTCGGCGGGGTTGGTCGGTTCGGGCGACTCTTCCTTCCCACGGGTCATGAAGCGCTCGAGCTGCGCCAGGTACGCTTGCGCTCCCCCGAGATCGCGATTCCGGGCGTGCTTGAAGTGCTCGAGGAAGTGGTCGTCGAAGAAGAAGACCCAGACGTACCAATCGGTGATCAAGTCCAGCGCAGGCCCGTCGCAGTCGGGATGCGTGTACGCGCACATGAGCGCGTAATCGTGTTTGAGCAAATCCTCTTCGGTCCAAACGACGCCGCCCCCGGGCTTGGGCGCATCGAGCATGCCCAGCTCCCGTGCCCACGCCGTGCTGTGCTCGCGCGCCCTCTCCAGGTTCGGGTTGAGCCGTGCTGGATACGGCATATAGAAGTTCGGCAACCTGAATGCCTGCATGACGAATGCTCCCTCCCTGGTGCGGCCGCGGCTTAGATGCCAGATGCTGGATGCCAAGATGGCAGATGCTGCGGCGCCCTGACGTAAAGCTGCGAAAGCACTCGTACATCGCGTGCGCGCTCTCGTCCAGGTGGGACGTGCGTCGTTGTTTCGATGTCACGTTCTCGCGAAATTGAATATTGCCGAATACCAACTTGGCGAGCGCGGAGATGGCGGCGTCGCCCCAACATCGCGGATCGCGTAAAGACATCGCCGCACGCTGCGTCGTGTGCGTCGGAGTGCGCGCGCTATTGGCTCAAGTAATCATTTCGCGCGCGGGGGCGGGTGATACGATGAGCCAGGTCATGCTGGGACGAGGCTGACCTTTCTCCGGGAGAGGTGCATGAGGGCGCTGGGGGTCACATCGCAGTGCTTCGAACCGGGCGTCATGTTGCTCGGGCAGTACCGCATTCAGAAGGTCGTCGGGCGCGGCGCGATGGGGCTCGTGGTGGCCGCTTGGGATACGGGCTTGCGCCAGCACGTTGCCATCAAGTTGCTCTTGGGGGCGAGTGGGTCCGAGACCGAGCCAGCGGAGCGGTTCATGCGCGAGGCGCGCATCGCCGTGAAGCTGAAGAGCGATCACGTCGTGCGGGTGATGAACGCGGGGACCCTCGAATCGGGCGTCCCTTACATGGTGATGGAGCTCCTCGACGGGCACGATCTGGGGAACCAAGGGCCTCTGCCCATCGCCATGGCCGTCGATTGCGTGCTCCAGGCCATCGATGCCGTTGCCGAAGCGCATACCCATCACATCGTGCACCGCGATCTCAAGCCGTCGAACCTCTTCTTGGCCAGGCGCGCGGGCGCATCGCCCATCATCAAAGTGCTCGACTTCGGGATCTCCAAGGCGACGGGGCTGGAGGGCGATCCTTCGTTGACCCACGCCGAGGCGATCATGGGCTCGCCGCGGTACATGCCGCCGGAGCAATTCCGCTCGGCCAAGGCCGTCGATGGCCGCTCGGACGTGTGGGCGCTCGGGGCGATTCTGTACACGCTTTTGCGCGGGGCGCCGCCGTTCGACGGCGAGTCGATCGGCGAGGTCTTCGAAGCGGTCCTGCAACGCGAGCCGCCGCCGCTCCGTGCGCCGCGCCGGGAGATCCCGCCGGAGCTCGAGCAGGTGGTGCTGCGCTGCTTGCGCAAGACGCCGGCCGAGCGCTTCGCCAACGTGGCCATGCTGGCGCAAGCCCTCGCCCCGTTCGGCAGCGGGGAGTGGCAGCGTTGCGTGGCGCGGGCGAACAAGCTCCTCGCGGACAAGACCATCGTGATCGCCAAGGGCGACGCGTTCCCCGCGCCGACCCCGAGCAGCCCGAATTTGCCCTTCGATCCGACGGAGGTGCCCGTTTCGCATCGGACGCGCAAGTTCGTGACGAAGCCCTCGAGCCTGGGCCTCGTGGCCGGCACCGGGGTCGTGTTGTCGCTGCTCGCCCTGCTCTCGCTCGTCGGCGCGACGGGCGGTGGGGCGCGCGTGCCCGCCCCGGCGGCGGAGCCCGTGATGGCCCTGCGTGAGATGGTGCCGGAGGAAACCGCGCCGGTGGCGTTCGCCGCGGCCGCGCCACCGACGAGCGAAGCCACGCCCAAGGCACCTCCGAAACCGGTAAAAGCTCGTATGCCTTTGCGCCCCACCCCCAAGCCCGCGCCGAAAGCGACGGGAACGATCTTCGATGACCGACACTGACTTACGCAAGCGCGCGCGATGGGCGGTGGCCTTCGGGGCCATGGCCCTGATTTCGCCGCGCGCCAAGGCCCAACATACGGATCCTGCGACGGCGCAGACCCTGTTCGACTCGGCGAAGGCCCTCATGAAGGAGGAACGGTACGCCGAGGCGTGCCCGCTCCTGCTCAACAGCCAGCGTCTCGATCCGACGGCCGGAACGGCGATCAACTTGGCGCTTTGCTACGAGAAGAACGGCCAGACGGCGAGTGCGTGGGCGCGCTACCTGGAGACCGTGGAGTTGGCGGCGCGCCTCGGGCAAACCGAGCGCGAACGCTACGCGCGCGAGCGGGCGAAGGCGCTGGCACCGACGCTCTCGTATCTGCGCATCCGCGGTGCGGACCTGCCGGCGGCGGCCATCGTTCAGCGCGATGGCGTGGTGGTGGACCGCGCCCTCCTTTCGAACGATGCGCCAGTGGATCCGGGGTCCCACGCCATCCAGGTGGGCGCCGAAGGCTACAAGCCGTGGTCCACGGAGGTGAACGTCCCGTCGGGGCCGACTCACCTCGACGTGGACATTCCGCGGCTCGAGCGCAACGAGCCGCCCGCGGCGGGGGACATGGCCGCCGACGTGTCGGGCGCGTCGCACGAGGACGTCGCGGCCTCGCGCCGCAGGCACCGCACCTGGGGCTTCGTCGGCCTCGGGGCAGGGGCAGTCGGCGTGGGCGTGGGGGCCTTCTTCGGGTTGCGCGCCCTGTCGCAGAAGAGCGATGCGGATGCGAAGTGCAACGGCTCCTTGTGCCAGGCGGGCGGCCCCGAGTTGCAGGACGATGCGCGCCGGAGCGCCACCTTTTCCACGGTGGGCTTCGGGGTGGGGCTGGTGGCGGCGGGCGTCGGGACATACTTGCTTCTCACCGCGCCATCCGCGCCCGCGGCGCATTCCAACGTGGCCACGCGCATCGGGTTCGATGGTCGCAGCGTCTTGCTCGAGGGGGCCTGGTGAAGCGCGCGCGCGGGCTGCTCGCGGTGGCCGCGTTGCTCGCGCCCGTCGCGACCGCCTGCAACTGGTTGCTCGGCTTCGAAGACGACTACCGCGTTCTCGGCGACGGCGAGGGGAACGGTGGCGGATGCACGGAGGGAAGCTGCGGCCGCATTCGGCACGTGTCCGCGGGCGGAAGCTTTGCGTGCGTGCTCCTCGAGGATGGCACCGTCACGTGCTGGGGCGGCAACGAAGTGGGGCAACTCGGCGTGCCGCCGGCCGGGGACGCAGGCGGTTGCCCGACGGGGCGTCCATGCCGCTGGCAGCCGCGGATGATCCCCATGGGCGGCGTGAAGTTCACGGCCATCGCCACGGGGTACGATTTTGCCTGCGGGCTCGCCGAGGCGCGCGACGGGGGTGGTACGCCTATCTATTGCTGGGGGTCGAACCAATTCGCACAGCTCGGTCACGCGAAGGGGGAGCTCGGCGATCGAACCTGCAAGGACATCGACGGCGATCCCGTCACCTGCAACTGGACACCCCAAGAGGTCCTCGGCGCCCGCGGCGAATACGCGGCGCTCGCGGCGGGCTGGGAATCGGCCTGCGCGGCGTTGAAGTCCGACGGCACCACGTTTTGCTGGGGCTCCAACGGCAAATCCGTACGCGGAACCAGCGCGACCGATGCCGGGGTCGCCCCCAACCGCGTGAACGCGCCGAAGGATCCGCCCTACTCGGGCTACGCGGGCCTCGCGATGTCGCTCGGCAACGCGCGCGCCTGCGGCCGTGTGATGGGCGGCTCGCTCACGCATTGCTGGGGCGACAACCGGTGCCTCGAGCAACGCGGCTCGCTCGGGGATGACACCGACGGTGACCACTCGGCGACGCCCATCACCGTGCGCAAGGTGGAGACGAAGGAGGTGCTCGCCGGCGTCGTCGAAACGATAACCCTGGACGGTGCGAGCTGCGCATCCGCCAACGACGGCGTCTGGTGCTGGGGGTCGAATTTCTACGGGGGCCTCGGCGAGGACGCCCTGTCCGATCGCGTCTTTGCCGGTCGCGTGCCGGACATACCGCCCGTCGATCGACTCTCGGGGGCGTACCACCACGCCTGTGCGATCAAGGACGGTGCCGTCACGTGCTGGGGCCTCAACGGCGCCGGTCAGCTCGGGCGCGGTACCGTCGACGACGATGATGCATGCCTCTCCCGCGACAAGCGCAAGTGCGGCAAGACCGCGGCCGCGATTCCGAACTTCGAGGCCGTGGACATCAGTTCGGGTGCCGATTTCAATGTTGCGCTCCGCGCTGACGGAACCGTCTGGGCGTGGGGCAGCAACCAATCGGGCAAGTGCGGACAGCCGCACGACTCCGATGCCGGCGTGGCGGTGTGCGGTGGCGGCGAGCCGTGTTTTCCAACCCCGCGCCGCATCGCAGGCGTGGGTCCGCTTGAGTAACCTTTTTTTCGCGCACGCCATTGAGGCGCCACGAACGATTGTTATCGTTCAATGTATTGAACTGCGTCATGAGCGAGATACCGCTCGTTGGGACCAAGATCCGGGGGTGGCGTCTGGTTCGGTTGCTCGGCGTCGGTCGGGTCTCCGCAGCCTACGAGGTCTACGACGACGGCGGGCAGCATGCGGTGCTCAAGCTGTGCACCATCCCCGAGAAGGAGGCGCACAACCTCTTCCTGCGCGCCGTCTACGCGGCGAATCGTTTTCATCATCCGCGCGTGGTGCCCATCCTTCAAGATGGCACGGACGAGACCGGTGCGCCGTTCGTCATACGACCGTGGCTCGACGCGCAATCGCTCGCCGAGGTGGCCACGGAGCGTGACATCACCGAGAAGGAGGTGCTGCGCATGGCCGAGCAGCTGCTCGACGCGCTCGAGATGGCCCACGCGCACGGCATCACGCATGGCGCCCTCACGCCGCACAACCTGTTGCTCACGCCCAAAGGGTCCATCCGTCTTTGCGACTTCGCGATGACCCCGTCCATGGGGCTCGATCGGCCGTCGAACCGCGCGAGCCACGCCGACGTGCGCGATCGCATCTCCGAGATGCGCGCCGGTCCGTACACCGCACCCGAGCGTACGAGCTGGGCCGGCGCACGCGCCACCGAGGCGGCAGACGTGTGGTCCGTCGGCGCATGCATGTACTTTGCACTTTGCAAGCGATCGCCGAAGGGCGAGCGCACGTCGCAGAACCTACTGGGCGAGCTCCCGCACATCTCCAAAGGGACGCTGGCCATCCTGAATCACGCGCTGAACCCCAATCCGGACGATCGCTACGAGAGCGCCTACGCGATGCTCGGCGACGTGCGTCGGGCGATGCAGGGCCGCCGGCCGAAGCTCTCCTTCGCCGAAAAGCCCATCCCGTCCGGCGGCTACCGCGCCCTCTCCGTGGTTACGGGCGAGCACGTGGGCGCCGCCGTGTCGCGCATCGGCCGCCCGTCGATGACCGAAATCGACCTGCGCGCCCAATGGCGCGGCAACGCCGCCCTGATCCTCGCCATCGTCGCCCTCGTGGGCGTTGCAACGGCGGTGATGATTCACGAGAAACTCACGGAAACACCGGCCGATACGCGCGAGGCCCCCGCGTCGTCCGAGGAAACGCAGCGGTAAGAAAGTCGACGTCGGGCTGACGGAATCGGGACCGTGCCTCCAATGCGATGGAGGGAGAGGTCCTCATGCTTGCTGGCCAGATGACGGTGTTTGGGATGCTTCTCGGGAGTGCCTTGCTCGTTGCGGGGCCGGTGGTAGGGCCCGAGGTCGATGTGGGCGCTCCGGAACGGGTGCCACGTTCGGGGGACCACGGCCTCGTGCTCTCCGACGGGACGAATCACCTCGTGGTGTTCGACACCAGGCGCGATCCCACGCAGTATCCGAAGGCGGCGCATCTCGCGGCCGCCCGTGTGACGGGCGACGGACGCCTGCTCGACCCCTTAGGGATTCGGATCCATGCGCGCGATGCTGAGCTCTTTGGGGGCGCATTCGGCGCGGGCTACTATCTCATCGCCGTCGAGTCGTACGAACATGGCCTCGAGGTGGTCCGGGTCACCCAGGATGGCGTGGTGGTCGATACGCAGCCGATCGTCGTGCTCGGCCACGGAGGGCTGGAACAGCCGGATCTCGCGCCCATCGTCACCTTCGACGGGACGAACTTTCTCGTCATCGCGAGCCAGAGGTCCGTGTCCGCCCCCTGGGTCGTGGCTTGGCGCATCGCCCCTTCGGGGCAGGTACTCGACGCGAACCCGATTGTCATTCAGCCAGAGCCCAATCCCCCTGGTGTGGGAGGCGGCATGGTCACGGCGGCCTTCGATGGGACGAACCATCTGGTTTTGTGGGGGCTGAGGGGCATTCACGTGCGCCCCGACGGTACGCTCGTCGAAGCCCAGCCGATCACCTTCGTGCCGGATCCGGTCGGCTGGCTGCAGGAACAGACCGGGCCAAACCTCGCGTGCGATGGCTCCGGCGGCTGCTTCGTGACGTGGGAAACGTGGGAGGGGTACCGCTGGATGGCGGTTCGCGGCGCACGCATTCCTGCCGACGGAACCTTGCCGGATGGACCGAGTGGATTCGTCATTTCGCAACTCTATTTCGGCCTTCCCATCGATCGACGCATGTCACCCACGGCGCATTGGGATGGCGAGCGGTACAACGTGATTTGGACGGCGCACAGGGACCACGGGTCCGAGTTGCTCGGGGCGGGAATTGGCCCGGCGGCCATCGAGGTTCCCGAGCACTCGCTCTTCGTGTGTTCGACGTTCGACTGCTTCGAGCCTTCGTTCCAAACCACGCCAGCAGGTTCGGTTCTGACGTGGAAGGACGACGGGCTTCAGGCGATGCTCGTCGACCGCAACCTCACGCCGCTGCCGGAGTCGAAGTTCAACGTCGTTTGGGGACACGAGGACGAGGCAGGCGGCTCCTCAGCGTCCAACGGGGCAGGGCACGTGGTCGCCTGGAATCGCGGGGGATCGGTTCTTCTTGCGCGTACAGACGTGGACGGAAAGCTTTTGGACGACCCTCCGCTGGTCCTCAGCTCGCGGGGGGCGGACATCGCCCTTGCGACCGTCGGGGATGAGGCCCTCGCCGTTTGGACCGATAGGACGCAGGATTGGTCCGGGGACGTCCTGGCCATGCGTGTCCCAGCCAGTGGCGCGCCAGGCCCCGTGTTTCCGATCGCCGCGCGGCACGGGAGCGACGTTACAAACTACGAGATCAGTCCTTTCGTGGCCGCGAGTGGCGATGGCTACCTCGTGGCCTGGCGCGAGGGGGGCAGTGACTCGTTGCGGGTTCGCGTGGCACGGGTGGCGCACGACGGGACGGTGAAGGACCCCGACGGCATTCTTCTTCCCGGCGAGGGCAGCTCGCATTGGAGTGCCCCACGCGTTGCGTCGGACGGCAGGAACTTTCTCGTTGCGTACGGCACCTCGACGGCGCGGGGCAGGGTCGACGCCGTTTCCGTGGCTTGGGCCGACGGTGCCGTCGGCACCGTGCAAAAGGTTTACGACTCGAACATCGATACCCGGGTCGACGGCCTTGCCTTCTCGGGTGGGCAGTACCTGGCGCTCTTTGGCGAGTATCGGGTGCGCGGGGCGCGGCTCGATGGAGAGGGGCGGCTTCTGGCTCCCGTTTTCGAGTTGCACGAGAGGTCGCGCGACGGCGACGTCCTTCCCAGACCATCCGGGTTCTATGTGGCCTGGCGCGATCGTCGCGCCGGCGAGACCCAGCACGCGCTCCGTGGAACAGCCATCGCACCGGACGGAACGCTGGCATCGGTGGATGGAGATCTCTTGGCCGGCGACATATCCCCACGCTCGACGGTGCGGTTTGGCGTAGGCCCCTCCGCAAAAGCCTTCCTCTTCTACGACCGCGAGGAGGACGGCCTGCCGAGCCCGGCATCGCGCGTCCGCCGGCGCACTCTCACCTTCGAAACGTCATCGCAGCCGCCTCCGGGCGAGCCGCCGCCGGGCGGGCAGCCGTCGGGCGAGAATCCTCGCGGGAATGGCACACCGGATCCTGTCGCGGGTGGCCCCGTTGGCGAGACCGGCACCGGTTGTTCCTTCGCATCGTCGCCGCCGCCGAGGAGCCTTTGGCCCGTGGGCCTGCTCCTCGCATGCATCGCCCTCGCGCGTCGCCGCGCGCGGTAAGCCGGGAGAGGAATTCACATGAAGGCGGGAAGGCGGGAAGGACTGACGGCACGGTCAGCGCAGAAGGCTTTTTTTGAGGTTTTCCAATTGGCCCACTGGCCCGATTGGAATCCCAAAAAACCTTCCCGTCTTCCCGTCTTCCTGTGAATCCTCTCCGGCTGTTACCCCTCGCCGCGCTTGATCGAGAATGCGCGGATCTTCTTGTGCAAGTTCGTGCGTTCCACGCCGAGGATGACCGCGGTGCGCGAGATGTTCCATCCCGTGAGCTTCAAGGTGTCCACGATGTACTTGCGCTCGGAGAACTCGCGGAATTCGCGCAACGTCATGTAGGTGCCCGGCGCCGGGGGGCTCGAGAGCGTGCCCTCCTCGTGATCGTCGGGCGGGGAGGGGAGGATCGAGGGGCTCTCGGTGCCCGGGGCATCGCGCTCGTCTTCCTCGCCGAAGGGGCTCTCGTGGGGGTCTTCCGGCAGATCGGCGATGGTGACGCGGTCGCCGGATAGAATGGCCATTCGCTCGACGACGTTCTTCAGTTCGCGCACGTTGCCGGGCCACTTGCGGGCGGTGAGGGCCTTGATCACCTCCGGATCCATCGGCTTCTTCTTGGTGCCGTTCTCGCGGGCGAAGGCGTCCATGAAGGCCTCGGCGAGCAGCGGAATGTCCTCCACGCGCTCGCGCAGCGCAGGGCTGCGAATGGGGAAGACGTTGAGCCGGAAAAAGAGGTCCTCGCGGAAGGTCTGCCGCTCGACCGCCTTGGAGAGATCCTTGTTCGTCGCCGCGAGAACGCGCACGTCCACGTGCATCACGTGCTCGCTGCCCACGCGCGAGATTTCTCCCGACTGCAGCGCGCGGAGCACCTTGGCCTGCGCGACCAGGTCCATGTCGCCAATTTCGTCGAGGAACAGCGTTCCGCCGTGGGCCTGCTCGAAGAAGCCGCGTTTGCGCGCCTGCGCGCCCGTGAAGGCGCCGCGCTCGTGGCCGAATAGCTCGCTTTCGATGAGCTCGCGCGGGATGGCCGCGCAATTGACCTTCACGAACGGCCCGTCGGTGCGCGGGCTGAGTCGGTGGATGGCGCGCGAGATGAGCTCTTTGCCCGTCCCGCTTTCGCCGGTGATGAGGACGCTCGCCTTGGTCGGGGCCACCTTCTCGATGTCGTGGAACAGGCGCCCCATGGCGGGGGCTTGCCCGATCATCTCGTAGCGCTGCGATTGCAGGCGCGTGACCTCGGCCAACGCGCGGCGGGTTTGCCAGGCGTCGAGCACGTTCTTGACGCTGACCAGGACACGCTCGCGGGCCAGCGGCTTCTCGAAGAAGTCGCTCGCACCCAGCTTGATGGCCTGCACCGCGTCGTTCACCGTGGCGTGCCCGCTGATGACCACCACCGGCAAGTCCTTCGTGGCCTCGTCGCGCCGGATGCGCTCGAGCGCCTCGAGCCCGCTCATGTCGGGCAGCTTCACGTCGAAAATGGCCAGGTCCACCGGCGACTCCGGGCTCGCCAGCAGACGCAGCGCCTGGCCCGCCGTTTCGGCCAGGAGCACGCGGTAGCCTTCGCCCGCGAGCACCAGCTCGAGGGCGCGGCGGATGTTCTTCTCGTCGTCGACGACGAGGACGGTCTTCGCCCCGGGGGCCCCCGAATCGGCGGTGAGTGGTTGTCCCGATGATCCGACGACGCTCATGGCTTTAGACTCCTCGCGCCTTCATGAATTCGAGAAAGTTGTCCGCCTGGGCAACCAGCGCGCTTTCCGGGTAGCGCTTCTTCAGCGTGTTGAAAGCTTCGCGTGCCTCGTTCCATTTTCGCATTTTGAGGTACGTCTCGCCGAGCAGGAGCAGCGCCTCCGGAATGAGGCCGAATTCGGTGCGGAGTTCGCTCGGCTCGCCCTTCTGCAACGGATCGGGACGCGTGCCGCGGCACGTGAGCTCGCTCCCGAAGTTGCGAATGGCGTACTGCACCCGGCCGACGGTGGCCTCGAAGTTGTTCTTCGCCAGGTAGAAGCGGCCCACGCTCAGCTCGTGGCCCACCAGCTTGATGGTGACCTTTTCGAGCAAGTCGCAAATGCGCGGGCTCTCTTTCGACTCGGGGTAGTCCTGGAGAAAGCTTTTGAGCTCGCGGTACGATTCGAGTGTGGCGACCTGATCGCGTTCCTCGCTGGCGGGCAGCAAAATCGAATCGCTGATCTGGTTGTATTGCGCCTCGGCAATGCGGGAGCGCGCGTAGCCCACTTCCGCGGTGAGCGAGCGGTGGTCATGCACGAACTGCTTGTAGCCGCGGATGGCCTCCCCGAGCTTGTCCTGCTCGAAGTCGGCATCGGCGATGCGGAGCTCGGCGAGCGGAGCGTACCGCGAATAGGCGTACTTGCGTTTCACCTCGCGGAAGAGGGCCTGGGCCTGCAGCCAGTTGTGCGCTTTGAACTCGTCCAGCGCCAAGTTGTAGTCGCGCTCTGCGTTGGCCGCGTACGAAAGGCCGGTCTTGGACTCCGGCATGGGGCAGCCGGCGAGGCCGAGGGTGGAGGCGGTCAGGATTAAGGCGAGGGCTAAGGAGGGGGAACGTAGGCGCGACATGATGCCGGCCCCACGTTTACCGCGTTCAGGCATCTGGACGCCAGCGCAGGATCCGCCTCGGGGGGGCCGTTCCTTCGCTTTCGGCGTGTCGGACGAACATACGCATCAAAAGACGGGTCTTGTCCTGGATGTCGTCGGGTGCATCGCCCCCGATGTCGACGGTCCCGTCGGCTAGGACATCGACCACGAGCCGGTGCTTCTCTTTGGCCGTGAACGCGAAGCCTTCGTAGCGGTACGGCGGTGCGTACGCTTGCGTGGGCGCAATCTCGATGCGGCGCACGCTGGCAGGACGCGAGGCGACGGGGATGTTCGAGAAGGACTCTGGCGCTTCGGGGATACCGGCCGCTTCCGGGCGTTCCAGGCGCGATTCTCCGCGTGAAAGGTCGTCGGGCGGCAGACGGGCGTTCCGTTCCAGGATGAAGCGAATTCCCCGTTCAGGGTGCGCACCGATGATGGCCATGGTTCCCCTCCAGCTATTTGACCTTTACCCGCTCGGGCGGCAACTGGCCATAGACCTATGGTAAACCTCTCGCCGTGGAAAAGAACCCGATAACCCCCGAGGGCTTTGTGCGGCTGCGTGACGAACTCCATAACCTCAAGAGCGTGGAGCGGCCGAAGATCATCCAGGCCATTGCCACGGCACGAGAACATGGAGATCTCAGTGAAAACGCGGAGTACCACGCCGCGCGCGAGAAACAATCGTTCATCGAGGGGCGCGTCAAAGAGCTGGAGCAAAAGCTCGCCCTCGCCGAGGTGATCGATCCCGCCAAGTTGTCCGGCAACAAGGTCGCCTTCGGCGCCTACATAAAATTGTCCAATCTGACGACCGATGAGGAGGTGCAATACCGCATTCTCGGTGCCGACGAGGCCGATCTCGCCCAGGGAACCATCAGCGTCACGAGCCCGCTGGCCCGCTCCCTTCTCGGCAAAGAGGTGGGGGACGAGGTCAAGGTTCGCATGCCGGGCGGCGACCGCATGTACGAGATCCTGGAAGTCTCGTTTAAGTAAGTGCTTGCTGGATTGCTTATTTTGCGATGAACCGAGCGCAGACTGGGTAATCGATTGCAGATGAGGCCTATGAGGGCCGCAAGGCCCGAATGAATGCGGCTGAAGTCTCCTGGAGCGATCCGGTCGAGAGGCTTCCGGGAATTGGCCCAAGCTCCGCGAAGCTTCTCGCGGAGCAAGGGGTCACGTGCGCTGGCGATCTCGTGTGGACGCTGCCGATCGCGTTCGACGATGGGCGCCATCCTCTGACGGTGACCGAGGCGCTCGCGCTCGATGCCGCCCACCTTGGCAAGCGCGTGTGCGTGCGCGGGCGGGTGAAGTCGGCCGGCCCCGTGTTTTTGCGCGGACGGCGTGGGGTTCGGGTCGTCGTGGAGGATCCGGAAGAAGAGAAAAACGAATCGGGCGGGGGGAGAGGAAAGAAGAAGTCCCTGACCGCGTGGTGGTTCTTCATGGCGCACGCCGTGGTGACGGCGGCCAAGGTGGGCGAGTTTTGTCTTTTGACCGGGCGCGTGAATCCGGAGAAGCGCGTGATGGCCCACCCCGACTTCGCGATGGACATCCCGGGTGCCCGCACGGTGCGGGCGCGTTACCCGCGGTTGGGCATTTCCGAGGCGGCGGTGCGCAAAGCGATCGCCGCGGCGCTCGGCGGAGATGCGGTGCCGGATCCCGTGCCACCGACCATCGCCGCGCGCGAGAAGATGCCGCCGCTCGGGCCGGCGATGCGCGCGGTTCACGGGCAAGGGGGTGCGCTCGAGGAGCCGGCTTCGGCGGAGGTTCTCGCGTGCCTGGGCGAGCGCCTGGCGTGGACGGAGGCGTTGGCGCACGTGTGGGCGCGATTCGGTGCAGAAGAGGAAGAGCAGGCGGGGCGCGGGGCGCTGGCGTTGCCGCGGGATGAATCCGTGCTCGGGCGGCTGCGCGCGGAGCTGCGGTTCGACCTGACCGCGTCCCAAGAACGTGCCATCGCGGAGATCGGCGCGGACTTGGCGGGAACGGCGCCGATGCGGCGGCTGTTGCTCGGGGACGTGGGAACGGGAAAGACGGCGGTGTTGCTGGCGGCGGCCGCGCAATGCGTTGCGGCGGGGGCTCAGGTCGCCATTTTGGCGCCGACGGGGGTGCTCGCGGAGCAGTACCTCGATGCCGCGCAACCTCTGGTGCGTGCCACGAAGGGGATGCTCGCGCTGGTGACCGCAGGAACGACCGCGACGGCCCGGCGGCGGCTGGCCGAGCGCGTGGCGCGGGGCGACGTGCACATCGTCGTGGGGACGCACGCGCTGTTGTCGCAGGATCTGCAATTTGCACGGTTGGGGCTCGTGGTGGTGGACGAGCAGCACCGCCTCGGGGTTGCGCAGCGGCTGGCCCTCGTGGGCAAAGCCAAGGAGGGCCAGGAGCGGCCGCACTTGCTCACGGTGAGCGCGACCCCCATCCCGCGGACCTTGGCCCTGGCGCTCCGGGGGGAGCTCGCGACCTCGCGGCTCGAAGAACGGCCCATGGGACGCCCGCCCGTGACGACACGCACATGGCCGCGCACCGGGATGGCGAAGATTATCGAACGGTTGCGCGAGCGATGTGCGCGCGGGGAACGCGCCTTTTTCGTCTCCCCGCGCATCGAGGTCGATCCCGATGATCCTGCCGCCGACCCGTCGAGCGCGGCCGTCGTGCGCGCGGAGGAGCTGGCGAAGGCGCTTGCACCGCACACCGTGGCCCTGGTTCATGGAGGGATGCGGCCCGACGAAAAAGCGGCGGCCATGCGTGCGTTCCGCCGCGGCGAGGCGTCCGTGCTGGTCGGCACCACCGTCGTCGAGGTGGGGCTCGACGTGCCCGAGGCGACGATCATCATCATCGACGGTGCGGAGCGATTCGGCCTGGCGCAGCTTCATCAGATGCGCGGGCGCGTGGGACGGGGCGCGCGGCCGGGCACCTGCATTCTCGTGCACGACGAACCGCTCGAGGGCGTGGCCAAGCGCCGGCTCGAGGCCATCTGCCGCCTCTCCGACGGTGCGGAGGTGGCGCGTGCCGATCTGGAGCTGCGCGGCGCCGGTGAGCTGGGGGGCACACGTCAATCGGGGGTGGAAGAGGAGTTGCGCTACTTGGATCCCACGCGGCCGCCCCCGTGGCTCGATCGCATCGAGGCCGATGCCCGCGCGCTCTTCGCGCGCGATCCCAAGCTGGAGAAGCATCCCTACCTGGCCCGCGCGGTTCGGCGGCTCGGGCTGGCCATGGCCGTGCGCGAGGAGGCCGGATGAACGCTGTGTGGACCTTCGTCCGGCGGGCGGCGTTGCCGCGCATCGGCACCATTTTGCTGGCGTGGGTCGCGCTCTTGGCCGTCGAGCACGTGGCCGTGGGCTTCGGCTACCGCGCGCTGTTCGTGGGCACATGGGAGATGGGCGCGGCGCGCACCTTCGTGAGCCCCATCACGCTGGCCATGCTGCTGCCGGGCGCCGTGCTCGCGTATCTCTTCGCCGAGCTCGCCCGCAACGGCGTGCGCGAAGAGGCGGCGCGCGTGGCCTGCGCCATATTTGCCGCGTTGGGCTCGGCGGCCGTGGCCATCGGTGTCTCCGGCGGACGTCACATGGAGAGCCTCGCGGTGCGGGCGCCTTTCGTCGCGCTCCTGAGCCTTCTCGGCGCGACGGCGGCCTACGTGGCGGCGCCGCGGCTCGTGGGGTTTGCCGCGCGGTCGCCCCGGGCTTTCGCGGCCATCGGTGCGGTCGGCGCGGGGCTTTTCTGGGCGGCGGACTCCTTCGTGCTGCCGCGCCTCTACCCGGCGTTTCACCTGGGGCTCTTCGTCCTGACGCTCGCGGCGGCGGCCTTCGCGGCGCGGCCCATCTGGAATTTCCGGCGCACGGGCACCGTGGTGCTGGTGTTCTCCGTGGCCTGTGCATTGGTCACGCCGTGGGCCGCCCAGAGGCTCGCCACCGTCGACAATCTGCGCGTGGTGCTGCTGGAGCATGCGCCGCTGATGGGGCGTGCCGTGATGCTCGCGGCGGCCATTGCACCGCCGGCGGACGATCTGGCCGAGGGGGAGGGGCTGACGAGCCTCGACAGCGTGACCAGCGCGAAGGTGATCCCGGGGCAAACGGGGCAGACGGGACAGGTGCCGCGTGCCCTGGATTGGACCGGGCGCGACATCGTCCTCATCTCGGTGGACGCCCTCCGTGCGGACCACGTGGGGGCCTACGGTTACAAGCGGCCCACCACCCCGAACATCGACAAGCTCGCCGCCGAGGGCACGCTGTTCGAGTCGGCATACTGCCCGACGCCGCACACGTCGTATTCGATCACGTCGATGATGACGGGCAAGTACATGCGCCCGCTGCTTCTCGTCGGCCTTGGCGAGGACTCGGAGACGTGGGCCAAGTTGATGCGGCAGTACGGGCACCTGACCGCGGCCTTCTACCCGCCGGCCGTGTTCTTCATCGATGCCTCGCGCTTCACCACCTTCGAGAAATCCGGCCTGGACTTCGAATACCGCCGGGTCGAGTTCTCATCGGCCGACGAGCGCGCCGAGCAGGTTGGGCGCTACCTGGATCGCGGCGCGCAGCCTTCGCGGCCGCTCTTTCTCTGGGTGCACTTGTTCGAGCCGCACGAGCCCTACGTGATGCACCCGGAGCATCTTTTCGGCGCGCCGGACGCACCGACGGATCGCGATCGCTACGACAGTGAAGTCGCCGCCGCCGATGCGGGCATCGGAAAAATCCTGGCGCGGGTGCGCGAGAAGCGCCCCCATGCCGTGGTGATGCTCACCGCCGATCACGGCGAGGAATTCGGCGAGCACGGTGGCCGCTACCACGGCACCACGGTCTACGACGAGCAGGTGCGCGTGCCGCTCATCGTCGCCGGCGGAGGCGCCCCCAAGCGCGTTTCGTCGGTGGTGCAGACCATCGATTTGCTCCCGACCACGTTGTCGGCGCTGGGGATCCCCCGGCCTGCACGGCTGCGCGGGCGCGATCTGGGGTCGCTGATCGCCGACCGGCCGTCCCAAGAAGCCCCGGCGGGCGGCCTGGCCTTCGTGGAGACCGACCATTTCACCCTGCTGGCGCGCGGCCAGGATCGCCTGGTGTGCGCACGCAAAGCGGGGGCGTGCACCCTGTACGACGCGAAGAGCGATCCGCACGAGGAACACGACGTGGGCGGGGCCCGTCCCGACACGGTGAAGGAGCTGCGTCAATTGACGGCGGCCATCGCGCGCGAGCATGGCCGCCTGGAACGCGGTGATGCGCAGGCCTGGCCCGAGGCGCTGCGGCGAGGGTCGCAGGGCGACGTCGAGGCGGCCCCCGACGTGGCCATGCTGCTCGACGACGTGCGGCTCGACGTGCGCCGCAAGGCGGCCGATGTGCTCTTCGATCTGCGCGCGCCGGCCACGGCGGCGGCGCTGCAGCGGGCGCTCGCCACCGCGGAAGATCCCCAGGTTCGTGCCGGCTGCGCGCTGGCGTTGGTCCGGCTCGGCGAAGCGCCGTCGCGCGCGGCGGAGGACGCCCTCAAGTCGCCGCTGGAGTGGAAGCGCCGTGCGGCGTTGGCCTTCGCGGAGCGGGGCGATGCCCGCGGCCTGGCCGATCTTCTCGCCTGGTGGAACGAAAGCCGCGGCGAGCGTGAGATGAACCTCGACTTCGAACGCGCGAAGGAGCTGCTCGTCGCCTTCGCCAAATTGCGCGATCCCAGCGCCGTGTCCCCCTTGGTCCGCACGCTGGGCGATGTGCGTTTGCGTCCTTTCATCGCCGACGCGCTGGCGACCATCGGGGAGCCCTCGGCCCGGCCGTCGTTGCTGGCGGCGTTCGCCACAGAGCGGTACGTTCCCACGCGCCCGCACTTGGCGCGGGCACTTCTCGCCCTGGGCGCCACCCGCGAGGAGATGCGCGCCCCGCTTCTGCGCTTTGCCGGGTTGCCCGAGCCCATGCCCGAGGCCATGACTTTCGCCCTCGACGCGAAGGTCCTCGACGAGGTCCACGGCGGCTGGGTGGCCCCGGTCGCGAAGGGCGGGGCGCCGACCGCGGAGGTCGCGGTGACGTTGCCCACGCCGCGGCAGAAGCGCCCGGCGCCGTTGCGCTTGCTGGTGCTCCTCGAAAAAGAAGGCGACACCGTTCAGGGCACCGCCGAGGCGCGCCCGGTGTCCTCCGCCTCGGGCGAAGGTGCCCTTCGCGTCGTGGAACTGGGGCCCGAAGCGCTGGAATTGCCGCGGATCCACCTGCAGCTTGCCGCCCCGGGCGGCATCCGGGCGCTCTGGCTTTTGCCACATACCGAAGAGATAGAGCCGCCTCCTCCGGAACCATGGGACGCCGGAAGCGTTGACCCCGCGGATTCCGGGCAATAAAGGTAATCCCGCGCATCGGAGGCGAGACCGTGGCCGAGAATCCCAAAGAAGAAGAGAAGACGTCGGAAGCGAAGGATCAAGCCGAGGGCACCGAAGCGCCCGCCGCCGCCCCCGAGGAACTCGAGGCCGTCGCGGAAGGCGAGCTGCCGGCGGAAAAGGCCGACGAGCAAGCCGACGAAGACGACGAGCAAGAGGACGACGAGGAAGACAAGGCCGCCACCCAGGAAGCCATCGCGCGCCGCGTGGCCGCCCTCGGGGAAGAAGACGCCATCGAGCGCATCGCCCGCGAGGAAGAGGAAAAGCTCGCCGAGCGCCGTCGTTTGCAACGTGAGGCCAAGAAGGGCAAGGGCAAGAAGAAGACGGGGCTCGAGGCTGCCGCGTCCAAGCGCCTCGCCAAGATTGGCACCAAGGCTCCGGCGCCCAAGCGCGCGGTGGCCACCGCCGTGGATGCCGATCCGCTCATCGAGAAGACGGCCGAGTTCTCCAAGTGGGTCAAGAAGAACCAAAAAGGCGTGGGCATCCTCGCCGCCGCGGCCGCCGTTCTCGGTATCGGTTTCGGCGTGTACATGTACATGCAGGACAAGCGCGAGAACAACGCCTCCGTGGCCCTGGCCGCCGCCGTGGCCGACGAACGCGGACGCATTGGCGATCCCGCGAAGGAAGACGACGATCCGGATCGCCCCAAGGATCCGCGCCCCATCTTCAAGACCGCGGTCGAGCGGCGCGATTCCGCGCTGGCCAAGTACCGCGAGATCGAGACGAAATACACGGGTACCGGCGCCGCGTACCTGGCCCGCCTGGGCGAGGGGTCGCTGCTTCTCGACAAGCAGGACTCCGAGGGCGCCATCGCCGCCTTCAACGACGCGCAAAATTCCCCGCTGGCCAAGGTCGATCCCGAAGTGCGCGGCCGCGCCCTCGAGGGCCTGGGCTTCGCCTACGAGCTCAAGGCGCAAGCCGCTTCGGGCGACGAGAAGACGAAGTGGCAGGACGAAGCGCTCAAGCGCTTCCACGAGCTGGAAAATACGGACATCGAGGGCTTCAAAGAGTTTGGCATCTACCACCAGGCCCGCGTCTCCCAAGACAAGGGCGACAAGGACAAGGCCAAGGAGCTCCTGAAGACGCTGAACGATCGTCTGAGCAAACCCGGCGAGAGCAAGGTGTTTCCGGCGCTGCAGCAGCTCGTCGAGGATCGGCTGCGTGCACTCGATCCCAGCGCGCTCCCGCCGAAGACGCCGCTCGGCGGTGGTGCTTTCGGTGGCAACAAGCCCACCGAGGCGCAGATTCGGGCCATTCAAGAGGCCATGCGCAAGGCCCAGCAGCAAAAGGGCGGAGGCGCACCTCAGTGAGAGCTTGGAAACGTACGGCGCTGGCGGCCTTCGGCCTGCTGGCGATGGGCGCCGGCTGCGCGACGTCCGAGACGGCCAACGATCGCGTCAGCCCGGAGGCTCCTCTCTGGTACCGGCGCCCGGCCAACACCATGTCCGTGTTGCTCAAACGCTCGCTCACCGCGACGGGGCGCACCACGGGTGAGGACTGGGAACGCGGCCGCGCCGAGATCGATCCGGCGCACGGCCGCATCTTCGTCGGCACGGCCGACCGCGGCTTCTACGCGTTGCGCGCGGGCGATGGCAGCACCATCTGGCGCTTCGAGACCCTCGGCGTCGTGCAGTGCGAGTCGCTGTACGATGCGGAGCTCGACATCGTCTACTTTGGCTCGCACGACGGTGCGCTCTACGCCGTGCGCGCCTTCGATGGCTCGCTCGTCTGGCGCTACTTCACCGGCGCCGAGGTGGCCCGGCGTCCCGTGCGCAATGGCGAGATGCTCTACTTCGCCAACGGCTCGGACCAGCTCTTCGCGGTCGATCGCCGGACGGGCAAGAAGAAGTGGCAGGCCCAGCGCACCTCCGCACTCGGCATGGAGATCGCGGGTTACGCAGGGCCGGCGCTGGCCAACAACAAGGTCTACCTCGCATTCTCCGATGGCCACGTCGTGGCCTACGACGCGCGCGACGGTAGCGAGAAGTGGACGCCCGTCGACCTGTCCGCCGAGGCCGAGCAGAACACCGCCGCGGGCGAGGTGCCCCGGTACCTCGACGTCGACACCACGCCGGTGCCCAACGACATCCCGGGCTCGGGCAACGTCGTGTACGTGGCGAGCTACGCGGGCGGCGTCTTTGCGCTGGACGCGGAGACGGGATCGCGCGTCTGGGTCAACGACCAGGCGCGCGGCGTGACGGATCTCACGCTCTTCAACGAGCCTGCGCACGCGCCCGATCCCAACGGCCCCGATCGCGACGGGCCCACGGTGCCGGCGCGCAAGCTGCTGCTCGCATCGAGTGGCACCACCGGCCTCTGGGGCCTCGATCCCACCACCGGAAAAATGGTGTGGCGCAACGACGTGCCCGAGGGCGGCGTCACCGCGCCCGTGCAGGTCGCCGGCGCGCTCCTCGTGGGCACCACGCGCTACGGGCTCTTCCTCCTATCGCCGCGCAACGGTCGCGTGATCGACGGCTTCGACATGGGCACGGGCGTCGCCCAGACTCCCTCGGCCTTCGGCAACCGCGCCTACGCGATGACCAACGTCGGCACCTTGCTCGGCATTCAGATCGATCCGCCAGTTCGCGCCGCGTCGTTGCGGCCGAATCACGCGTACTGGTCTCCGTGATGATCTGATTACGTCACGCTGGGGGCTTTGGTGCGGAACTCCAGCGTGTCGCCGTTGATGAAACGGGTCAGTCGATCGAATTCGTCCGTCTTCTTGATGGCACGATAGAGCGCGGTCCCTTGCTGGACCGCGCCGTCGACGAGCGGAACGCCGTCCTTCACCTGCGGCAGTGCATCGTTCCCGTTGGGGCTGTGCACGAAGGCGCCGTAGCCGAAGAGTTCGATCCGGTCCTTGCTCGCGCCGGTGCCCGTGAAATCGAGCTCGATCTTCCCATTCTGATCGGCATCGAGCACGAGGACGATGGCTCCGTAGGCGATGCGGTACTTCGATGTCGAAAGACACGGGCACTTGGCCTCGTCGTCGCAGGAGCGCTCGCAGAAGAAATTCGCCTCGCTGGGGACGGGCGGTGCGTCGAAGGTGACGTTGGTCGCCGCCGGATCGAAGGACACATCGATGGCCACCTCGGGGAGGGGATCCGGACCGTCGTCGTCGAGCTGCGCCCAAATGACCCCGAGCCGATACTTCTTCTGCGGATCGAGCTGCTTCTCGAGGGAAATGGGAACGGTGCGCGGGAACGTGGTGCTGCCGTTGCCTGCATCCGGGGGCGGATTCGAATCGTCGTTCGAGCTGCACGCGGAGAGCGTGGACAACGCGAACGACGAGACGGCGGCACCGAGTAACATAAGCAAAAGGGAACGCATCAGTCTCTCGAAGTTACCACGCATGCCGTGGCGCGAGTCACGTCGCGATGCGACGATCCATGGACATTCACGGGCTCACATTGAATCCGGACACCTGGACGTGTGGGATGTTGCCAGCGAGATCGCCGGGGCGGTAGTCGGCGCGCAACGTGATCGACTCGCCGGGCCACAACGTGACGTAGTTGTCCGACCAGCGCACCGGCACGACCTCCGCACCGCCGCGCCCTTGGCGCAAACTCGCGCGCAAGGCCAAGGCTACGACCTGCGACGTGTTGCGCAAGGTCACCTCGGTGGCCAATCCTTCACCCGTGGCGAACGTCTTCGACGACGATGCAACGGTGGCCGGCGCCAGTCCTTCGAGGCCCGTCAGATCGGCGTACGATACCGTGGGCGTGTACCACCACGTCGACTGCGGATAGTCGAGAACGTCCGCTTTCGTCGAAAGCCAGTACACGTTGCGATCGATCTCGCGCCCCGATCCGTCGGTGAGCAGCAGGCGGACCAAGTACGTACCCGTCGTACCGGAGGGCGCGGGCAGGGTGAGCACCCGCTTGGCGGCATTGGCTTCGGCGGCCGCGGAGGCCCGCTCGTCGGAAAGCACACTGCCGTCCATGCCGAACGCGGTGGCGCGAACCGTGAGACCGTCCTTGGCCGCGAGCCCGGTGTTCACCACGACAATCGAGCGATCGTCGTACGAGTACTGGACGTGGAGCGGCCGCAAGGCCTTCTTGGCGCCGAAATACGAGCCGGCCGTGGCCAGGTTGTGATCCCAGAGATGCCAATAAAGCGTGGGCCACGCGTTGTTGAGCATCCAATAAATGACGCCGGTGGCCGGGTTCGCCGCATCGGAAAAATCCCGTCCGAAC